>CAYOKQ010000049.1:0-12625 GCA_964404595.1 uncultured Methanosarcinales archaeon
AAATTCCTATTATCATCCAACTGGTGACTGCTATCTTAAATATCCGTATCCTGCAAACATTGACACACTCACCACGCCGCAGAAAGAAGCCCTCGATGCGAACCAGCGTGAATGTCAGCAGGAGCAGCAGGCAGAACAAGAGAAATTTGAACAAGCAAAATTAGCCTATGAAGGAAAGAAATATGTTTTCATTGCTTTATTCAATCTGGCCATATTATTATTAGCTTTATTCCTGCCCCTCTTGCAAGACAGCGTGACCATGGGCTTGTTTTTAGGGAGCATTGCTGCTACCTTTGGCGCAACCATTCGTTATTTTGACACGCAAAGCAAGATTGGATTTGGGATATTAGTGATTACGTTCTTTGCCATGCTTTTTTTCATTAATAGAAAGAAGGAAACCTTTGTGGATTGGAAAGGGAAGAGATAGTAGATCGAAGCACTTTACTACGAAAATTTATAGTACGAGGGTATCAGGAAATGTTAAAAGAAAAAGCTGCTCAAAAATACCGGGAAGGAAAAATAACCTTCTCCGAAGCAGCATATCGTGCTGGACTTAACTTCTGGGATATGGAGCATTATCTTGTGGATAAAGGATTTAAATCCGATTACTCATTAGAAGATCTCGATGAGCAAATAAAACTACTTCAAAAGAAAAAAACATGAAACGTCTCCAGCTTCGCAGCAAAGATGCCCATAAAGAAATAGAGAAATATCAGCTGGAGATCTCTAAAAAAGACCATGCTGAGATGGTGGAAGAAGGAGATCTGAAATTATTGCTGATCAACAAGCAGCCAGCTTTTTTCTGGTACGAACAGCAGTGGGTACCCCATCTCAAACTATTACAAACAAAAGACCTGCTTAAGAAAATAGTGATTGATATGGGAGCAGTGAAATTTATCGTCAATGGTGCCGACGTGATGCGCCCGGGGATTGTAGAGATTGAAGAAGGGATCCAACAGCAGGATTTTATTGTTATTATCGATCAAAATAATAAGAAGCCACTGGCGGTGGGAATAGCTTTATTTAATACCCAAGAGATGAAAGCGTTACCAAAAGGAAAAGCGATCAAGACTATCCATTATGTAGGGGATGAGGTGTGGAAAATAGAAATTTAATCATATCAAATAAATGTAAAAATGATCTTCAACCAGACCGCTAAAGTAGTGATCTCGAAACATGAAAAGATCTGTAAAACCATCTTCTCCCAGTCTCTAGGCCTCATGTTCCGGCCAAAACAGAATCTGCTGATGATTTTCCCGCAGGAACGAAAAATAAACCTGCATATGTTCTTTGTCTTTTACCCTATCGATGTGGTGATAGTAGGAGCTGATATGCGTGTCAAAGAAATCAAACGAAATCTGAAGCCATTTACGTTCTGGAATTCAAACCAAAAAGGAATGTATGTGATAGAATTAGCATATCCCGGAAAGTATGAAGTAGGCGAATCAATAATTTTTATGAAAGTTTAGGGGCATGCCCGCAGTCGAAACAGCAGAGCCTTGATAGTTGGATCCTGCCAGCTTCTCGAGATTGCAACCCTGCGAACATGAATCATACTAGTTAAGGCTGCTGCATTCCTGCTCTGACCTGATTCCCGGCATGTCCATCCCGAAGGACAATCTGTCGTCAAAGACAAACAGGACTATCAAAACAACACTATCCCTTCTTTGGGCTTTGGCTCCGTGTAAGGCCCGTTCACGGTAACAACGCAGGGCCAGCGCGCCAGCCTAGCTCTCCCTCTGACGATTAAAAGAATTGATGTTATATAAAGGTTGTTGTATATTTTCAACGACAGTTAATCTTAAATAAGAGAATAAATAAGGTGGAATGTTACGGCACTAACTGCTTGCACCAACAATCCCATGGTCCATCATCATCAAAATGTATATCGAGTTTGTATCGAGGCAGAACACTGGTGGGATTATATTCCCTTCCGCCAGAAAACCGTGCATGGACAAAATGGATTAGTTTTACTTGTAGATCGTTTGCTTGAAAGAGGATATAAAGTACAGGTGGCTCAATATATTATGAGAAGTGCAGGGAACGAAATAAGATCCAAGCTGCAACCCATCGATTATACCTGCCTAAGAAAACAATTAATATTTCAAGATCAATAAACAAATGGAATTCCGGTTGTATCCAAACAACTGAAAGGAGTAGAGCGCAGCAGTGCAAAATCCTGAAAGAAATTTGAGTTCACAGAATTCTGACGTATCAAATTAAACTTCAAAGTAGTAAAAGAACCGGAAAATTTATAAGAAAGATTTGATTTATTCTCTTTGTTATGGAAATCAAACAAACATTGGGAGCAATTGTACTTGCTGGAGCAATTGGATTATCTGGTTGCAAAAATTGCAACAACAGCAACAACAAACCCCAATATGTCGAAGGGATAGTCCAAAAAGAATCTGGTACAATTGTGGACAGACAAAAAATCATTGAGCGTTCTGAAGGTGCCCTGTTTGGAAATAAATCTATAAGATTTGGAGACCAAACTTATGCCATTCAATTCAAAGCTGATGATGGAAAAGTCTATACATTTCAAGTAAACCCTGATCGTTATTCTAGTAAACTAGAAGCTTTGAATCTGGCAATAGAAGAAGGGACAAGAATCAGAATAGACCAATTAGCATTTGATCGTCATTTAAATGGCACTGTTGGTCAAATCCAGGATTATGAGTTGGGAGTTCTTGGAAAATAATAAATCTTTCGGTTTCTATCTGTTCGATATCTTGCGAATTTTAGTATATATCCAGAAATCCCTCTTGAAATTCTGCTGCAGTTTGAAACCTATCATTGGGATTTTTGGCGAGAGCCTTGGAAAAAAAGATATCAACCCGAGCCGGAAGGTCCTCACGCAAGGCCAGTGCCGAAGGGATGGGGTGGTGAATATGTTTATCCCGAAGTTCAATGGTTTTAGCTATCACCGAATCATTCATTGACCTATAGGGATATTGTTGAGTAAGCGCCTTGAAGGTCAGCACTGCAAGTGCATACAAATCGTGTCTGGGATCAATTTTCTCTCCCTGCCAAAACTCCGGTGAAATATAAAGAGGCGTGCCCATAGCTTCGGAAGCGGCATCGCTGGGAAATGAATCAACAACTGTGCTGATGTTAAAATCAAATAAATATGTCTCCAGCCCCTGGAAGAAATGTTTATTGGCAATATGGTGGTCTTGTGCTGCTGATACAGAAAGGCGAACATTTTCTAGCTTTACATCACGATGTAAAATGTTGTGCTCATGTAAGAATTGTAAGGAGGAACACAGCGTTTCTAATACAAACTGAAAGTGTGTAGGTGACAGCGGTCCTAGCCGCCTTAATACTTCATCAAAGTTTTCACCGCACAAATAAGGCAGCACCAGGTACGCAAGAGACCCTTGATCAATTGTTTCAATTAATGCAGGTATAGCAGGATGGCCTCCTTGTTGTTGAATCTTTTGATATACTGCTAATTCAGCTTCAAACCCCTCTTTCCAGATATCGTTGTTTTTTAGCACATATTGCCTTTGTGTACGCAGGCCTTGTGCAAGAAATGGTTTGGTTGATCCCTCGAGCGTGATATGTGGCGAGTAGCAATAAGTGTCAACGGCACCTTCGAGAGTGCGGGTAATTCCGCTAAGGTCTATTTCTGGAGCAACCATACCACAGCCTATTGCAACATTTTCTTATAAAGATTTGTATCGTCTTGGAAAAACATCTGTGGATTTACCATCCTCAGGTAATATTTTTTAAACCAAATCTTTTTAAAGAGCTTCCAAAACTCTTACTTTATGGTCGAATTAATAATCACTGAAAAACCTTCTTCCGCGCAGAAAGTAGCCGAGGCACTCGCTGATTCCAAACCAATCAAGAAGAAAAACAAGCAATCATCGTATTACGAATTGACCCATAACAAAAAACCGATCATAGTCACCTCTGCGGTGGGGCATCTGTACGGTCTGATAGAAGATAAAAAGAAAGGCTGGACTTACCCGGTGTTTGACATAAAATGGACTTCTTCTGATCTGATGTCCAAACAATTGAAATATGTCAAAGATTACATCGACACTATCTCCTCCTTGGCGAAAAAAGCCCGGGAATTTACCGTCGCCTGCGATTATGATATCGAGGGAGAGGTCATAGGACTCAATGTGATACGCTTTGCCTGCAAACAGAAAGACGCGCACCGCATGAAATTTTCAACGCTTACCAAGCCTGATTTAGTCGCCGCCTATGAGCATAAAATGGGCCACATTGACTGGGGACAAGCTAATGCCGGGGAAACGAGGCATAAATTAGATTGGTTCTATGGCATCAATCTTTCGCGGGCCTTAACATCTTCCGTGAAAGCAGCAGGTTCATTTAAAATTATGTCAGCAGGACGAGTCCAAGGGCCGACTTTAAAATTATTGGTAGATCGCGAACGCGAAATTGAAGCATTCAAACCAGAACCATTCTGGGAAATAGGGATGTGGGGAACCTTTCAAAAAGAGGACATAGAAGCGTGGCATGTGCAGGAAAAATTTGTTGATAAAAAGAAAGTGGCAGAAATTCTGGCCAGAATTCAGAAAGAAAAGCAAGCTTTTGTACAAGAAGTAAAACGAACCAAGCGAGAGCAAGCCCCCCCTCACCCATTTGATTTGACCACGCTGCAGACGGAATCTTATAATGTGTTTAAAATCACGCCAAAAGAAACGCTCGAGATTGCTCAATCGTTATATCTTGCCGGAGTCACGTCCTACCCAAGAACGTCTTCACAGCAGCTTGATCCAAAAATAGGGCTTGCTAAGATAATAAAAGATTTACAACGGCAGCCGGCATACGAAAAAATGTGTGAAGCCTTATTACACCTGAAAGAATTGAAGCCCAATAATGGGAAAAAGACAGATCCGGCGCATCCGGCTATTTATCCAACTGGCCTTGCACCAGGGGGACTCAAGCCAAAAGAGCAGAAAATTTATGATTTAATTGTCAAACGATTTCTAGCCACGTTTGCTAAAGCTGCTATTCGTGAAACCATGGAAGTCGTGCTGGATGTAAAAGGAGAACATTTTTTGACTAAAGGAACCAGGACGGTGGAAGAGAATTGGCATGTCTATTACAAACCGTATCTTAAACTGGAAGAAGTAACTCTTCCGGACATGAAAGAAAAAGATCTCATTACGGTTAAGAAGATAGATAAAGTTGACAAAGAGACACAGCCACCCAAACGATTTAATCAGGCTTCGATAATTAAAGAATTAGAACGACGAAATCTAGGCACTAAAGCAACCAGAGCTGACATTCTTGACCGTTTATTTGAGCGTGGATATATTGAAGGAGTGCAGATCAAGGCAACGAAATTGGGAATTGAAACGACCACCATTCTTGAGAAACATGCACCGCTCATTGTTGATGAAAATTTAACCGCTCATTTTGAAGAAGATATGGATAAAATCCGGGAAGGACAGGAAAAACAAGAGAAAGTACTTGACGAAGCAAAACATTATTTAATTGGGCTTTTGGAGAATTTCAAAAAGAAAGAGAAAGAAATTGGTGAGGATATCCTGCAATCGGTACAGGAAACCAGGGATATACAGAATTATATCGGTGCTTGCCATGCCTGTAAGGAAGGCCGCCTCATGATTAAATTTGGAAAATTTGGAAAATTTATTGCCTGTGATAAATATCCTGACTGTAAAGCCACATTCAAATTGCCTGGGAGCGGCCTGATCAAAAATTCGGACAAGATTTGCGAGCATTGCCAGTACCCTATGGTGCTGGTGATTCGAAAAGGTAAACAGCCTCAAGATGTATGTATTAATTCTAATTGTAAAAGTAAGACCAGTGTAGAAGAACGGCAGGAAATCAAAAAGTTTGAAGCAGGGAAGATTGAGAAAAAATGCCCGAAGTGCGGGAAAGATTTAGTGCTACGCAAATCCATGTATGGGTCATTCTTTGGCTGCTTGGGGTATCCTGGCTGTAAGCATGTGGAGAAGTTAGATGCGGGTAGATTGGCCAAGGAGAGTAAAGGCATAGGAAGAAATGAAAGTTGATAGAAAATAGTTTACAATAATTTTATTCTGAAAGATACATCCTCAAACACATTATTTCACTTGGCGAGACTACTTTAATATCAGCTATTTTTTCAAGGACAAAATAATTTTTCTCAATCATATCTTCAATATATCGGTTGGGAGTGTGGATGGAAGAATCCAACACTGGTGAATTCAAAGGCAGGGCGACAAAATACCCTAGACTGGCAGCTTCATGCAGAACTCTCGCTCCTAATTCCTCCCACTGTAATTTTTCTAGTGTACTGTACGTAGCAAATGCTCTTTTAGGATTAAAATGTATATCTAAATATCTGGTATTATCAGTACGATAACGACATCGTCGTGTTAGCGATGCAGTAACGAATTGAAATAATTGATGCGGAATTTTTCTAATCATTTTTATAAACGATCTCCTCTTTCCCTAGAAATTACGTGCTTAACTACTTCATGGCCAACACCATTAAGTGGAAGACCATCTGTGACTTGAAAATTATCACCAAACAAAATTGCAAGAACCTGTCGGCTGAATTTATCATCAACAAGATCCATTTTTCGCTGAAGACTTTGAACTTTCTCCTTGAAGGACCCTCCTAGTTGAGGTGCTTGTCCCAAAAGTAATTCAGTTTCGGTAATGAGCCGACAAGCCATCAAGATTGCTTTTGCCGCAACCGTTTCACTAGTAACATTTTCACTCATAGTAGAAATAGACGCAACTACTGCTTCATATTCATCAACAAGTGGCTTATACATAGCATGCTCGCTTCTCGCCATCTTTTCATCATGTTCTAAAGTCAGATATTCTTCGCACATCTTTCTAATACGTTGGGATCGATCAGTATCTCTTCTCATTTTAGGTGAAGGAGAAAAATGTAGGCCAGGTAAATCAAAGAAAATTTTTTCTTTTTTCAATAAGATAATAGAATCATTTAATATTTTTTTTTCAAAAATATTTTTTGATCGAGAACGATCATCAAGATCAGCATCAAGACCAAGTTCCCTGCAAATCTGCTCAGAGACTCGTTGGCACCTAAGAGCATAGTCTTCCCTCACCTGTTCAAGTTCATTCAAAGAAGCGCAGAGATCATAAATTGTTCTTGCCTGCTTGTTGTATGCTTGCTGAAGGGAACGATACAAGCTATCTAAATTTCCTATTTCTTGCTCCAATTCTCCACATAATTCAGCAATTTTTTGTTGATCTGCTCCTTTTCTCCCCCTAGGAAACATTCTTTTGATAGTCTCCGTTATAAGAGAAGAATATTCTTCTTTTTTATCACCAAAGATGCTAAGCTGCTCTCGCTGGCTTTCAACAGTAGAAATCCCTGCTTGATAGTTCATGTGCAAACCATCAATCAGCGATGTTAAGCGTTCATCGTATGGTTTATCACGTACAGGTACGAATGCATACTGCCGACAAACTGAACCAAGATCAAAGGACATCAAAACATCGCCTCTTTTTTTCTTAAATTTTTCCCGAACATTTTAACTTTTCAAGGAAGGTGTAGCAGGTGGTAAAGCAGTTATATAGCCAGTCCTACTTCCAATAAATGCAGGAGGAAAAATACTACTATTTCCTTCTAATTCAGTTCTTAGTTCTTGAACTTTCCCCGACAAATACGATGCAGCATCACGGATTCTGAGATTAACATCCCTAGAGACAGTACTTTGTGCACCCAGAAAATTCAACACCCCCTGGATTCCAGTCAATGCTCCTACTTGTGATTCTTGAGCTTCAATCTCTCGAAGTACGTAAGGAACTTGTACTTGAACAAATTGCCTACCTTCACAGACTACCTGTTGCACCTTTCCCAAAAGCTCCAGAGCGCTATCAACCTTGTTAATTTGAGCATTGGTAATAGTAATATCACTGTCAACATTGTTTGCTCTTGTAGTTGTCTGAGAATAATCATCACGAAGTCTGCTTAATTTAAAGTCCAATGTTGCTAAACGTTGTAGCGTTTCGGTATTAGTTTGTTCTCCTTTTCTAGATGCTAGCGCTCGCTGAGCTTCAAGAGAGGTATATTCTTCTTGAAGAGGAGTAATTTGGCCTTCTAACGTGGCAGCATTGCGTTCCAGTCCACTTTTTTCAGCAATATATTGTTCTACTGCTCCACGCAAATCTCCTTTAAGGCTCAGTAAGCCTTCTTTTCCATCACTAACCCTATTTGAAAGATCTTCCACATATCGAGGAGTTTGCTCGGCAATAGTATGAATAATGCCCAACGCTTCCTGAAGAGTCGGTTTTCTTCCACAAATTTTGCCAACGATGCGCCAGAAAGGATTCATTTGACCATAAAATAAAGTGCCTAATTCTTGGACTGCTTCGCCGCTTTCTCCACTAGCTTTGGGGCGATACTTTTGTGCAGCTAAACTAGATGCAGCTCTAATTGCTACATGCCCTTGATTAACTTTAAGTGATAATTCCTGCAACATTCCATCGACTGCAGCAACGGCTTCAAGACCTTGCCGAACCCGTTCATACTGTCGTAATGCTCTATGCTGCTCTATTCCTTCACGAACTTTTTTTGTTGCTCCTTTCACATTTTGTTGTATTGTTTGATACATTGTCATTTTATTTTCCTCCTTTTTGTATTTTTTATTGAAGCTGCCCCGCGTAAAGCCAGATTCATTAATTACTCATCGATGAGAACATTACAAATAGATAAATATTACTACTTATTTTTTTATCTTTTAACTATAAGATAATAGAAAAGTATTTAAATAGTAAAATATAAGCTCAATTAAATTTATAATTAATATCCTTACCATGCCCCTCGACAAATTAGATCAAAAGATCATCACCGAACTCTTTCAGGATGCTCGAATCAGCCATAGCCAGCTTGGTAAAAAAGTAGGAACCTCAAAAGAAGTCATCAACTATCGAATAGATAGGTTCCTAAAACAGGGAATAATTAGCAAATTTATTCCTTTAATTGATTTCTCTTGTCTGGGCTATCTAAATTATCGGGTTCAATTAAAGTTTAACCATAGAGACAAAGCTCTCTGGTATTCCTTTTTTAGCTCCATTTCCCAAACGAGCTGGTTAGTGGAATTGCAAGGCAACTGGGATTTGGTGGCTACTTTCTGGGTTAAAAGTAATGTTGAATTCTTTGAAATTGTTTCCAAAATTCAGCTTCAATTCAAAGAAAACATCCAGGAGATGCTTATTACTACGGTAGATACAATTTATCATCTTCCTCCACTTTTTCTATTGGATAAAAAAATAGAAAAATATTATAGGATGGGGACCACTAAGAATACAACCGTTCAACAGGATTATCTACAACTAGACCAAATTGGAATAAAAATATGCAAAGAATTACTCAAGGATGCTCGAATGCCACTCTTAGAGCTGGCCAGAAACATCAATTCCTCAGCCACGAATGTAACTCATCATCTTAAAAAGCTTCTCAAGCAAAAAATAATTATTGCATTCGTCCCCATCCTCAACCCGGCAGCAGTAGGATTCACGCATTTTAAAATAATGATCCAACTTCTCAATCCAGCTCAAAAAAATCAGTTAAAAGAAAGATTAATGCAGGAAAAAGGAACGGTTTACATTACAGAAGCATACGGACAAAGTGATTTAGAATTCGAGTTTGTAACACAAAACATCAATGACCTCTTTAATTTACTTGAAAAAGTGTCGGATGCGATTCCATTCAAAAAATATGAGATAATTTTTAATAATAAAGAAATTTTGGTCAATGAGATGCCACTAAAATGATCAAAAACAAATATATTGATTTTATTAAAAAATCTCCAGAGAAAGAGATTATTCTAAATTTTAGGGACAAAATTATTGACAATTCAATCATCAAATTCAATGATATCAAAATAGGTTCACTTATCGATGCTCAGATATACTTTCAAATAGGGGCAAAAATTCTCATTGACAACACTCTTCCTCAACAAAAAATAAACTTTATTCTCACAAAATTATCCAAAGGCCAAAGATTATCAGATGAAGAGCGCCAGCACGTTTTAACCGCTCAAGAATTCTACCGTGCCAAAGAACAAGTCTTTCTTCAAAGAGCACAAGAAACCGCTTTCACTGCTAAAGAAGTAGAATTTATCGCTAAAACACTCTCAGCTGCCAAGGGGCAGCCAATCTTAGATGTCGGCTGTGGTCTTGGACGCCTTACTATACCCTTGCTGCAAATGGGCTACAATATGTATGGCATTGATGTTGCCAAGAATTTAATTGCCAGAGCAAAAAAAGAAGCACCTCCATTTCAAGATCATTTTATGGTAGCAAATTTATTTCAACTTCCTTTCCGCACTCGTTACTTTTCTGCCATTACCATGATGTGGCATACTATTTCTGAAGTAAGCCATAACCTTGATGCTGTATTTAGCCAGCTGAGACTGATATTAAAGCCAGGAGGAATTTTAATTTTTGATATGCCTGATTCTTCTTCTGATGAAACTAAAATTAAATATCAAGGACCTCCTGGACAAAATAACTATACCGTCTTTCTGACAAAAATTCCACCAATGAGTGCTCTTAAAATATCTTTAGAAAAAGCAGGATTCAGGATTCTTCACATCAAGCATTTTCTGTGGGGGGTACATAAATTTGTGATAGTCTGTAAAAGAGTGTAACTCTTAAAGAAATTTTACTTAACTGAGGAGTTGGAAGCGGGAAATCAAAAGTAGGCCCATAGTCCCGTATCTGCTGTTTAGAGAATCTAAATCTTTTTATAGTTAATAAAATGGAAAAAAATCGTTCTAAAAACGATGATTTTAATGAACATTACTACGATGAAATGTTATTTAAAGCAGAATTTGGTGTTGCTGCTGGCATATGTGATAAGCTGGGACAAACGCAGAAGGCGCAAAATTACAGGAAGCTAGAAGCCCTGCTAAATATTAAATCTTAATAATCAAAGTTTCTTGCATTGATCTTTAAAATAACTTTCTTCAGATTTAGGAAAATCTTTAGTAAGGTAATAAAGAAGCAGGACAAACTGATATGCTAAATGATACACATCAATTTTATTATAATTTCGTGCCACAGTAACTCCAATTCTCTCAACTAATTTAAAGGTTGTGGGGTGTTCACTAGAGTCCATTTGGAAGTATCTACATACAACTGTTTTAACTGGTAAGTGAATTGCAAATTATATAAAAGTTTATATACCCATTAGATTTTCTGGTTTTAATGTTTGGTTTGTCTGATCTTGAAAAAAATAGAAAAGTAGCCAGTAGATGGTACCAATCTATGCTGTGGTCTCACATGCCGTGGAATGATTTTGTTCGCGCAGCTGGCGGTCAATCAAAATCATCCCCTTTTTTCTTGTTACGTATCCAAATCTTTGAAAAAGGTTTTTCGGAGGCATACGAGGCAACAGCAGCAAACCTAAAGGCAGCTAACGAAATGCAGATGCGTCAGGCGCTTTCTTTATCTTTGTCGAAAGTGAAAAGCTTTCGTGAGCTCATTAATGCTGAAAGCAAAGAGCTAAAAAAGATCATCAAGCCATACTATACCGGGCGAAAAGGAGACGTCTGTCGCATCCAGTCAAAAGGCAAAACGAAATTACGGCAAAAGTTGATGCCCTAGCTGAAAAATATAGTGGTCTCTTAGGCAATTTTTTCGCAATGGTACAACACGGTAATCGCTTTGGTAGTCTAGCTTTACCAGACGAATTTAAAGTTGTAGCCGAAAATTTAAAAGAATACGATCGTCGGCCGGCGTACCATCTATATAAAAGGCTAAGCGGCATTGCAAATAACACAAAAAAAAATGAAAAAGTTGTGCGTGAAATAGCTAGGTTATTCTATAATTAATTAGATTAAATATACAACTGACCAGAAAGTAATTCTCAAGCAACGCATGCACTATCTCTACAATGTAAAGAAACATAAAGAAGAGGCAGTTTGTAAAAAAAATGAAAAGTTCATAACTACTTCAGAGCTCACGCTACTCCATAAAAAAATAAAAGAAAAAAAATCCCCTTTACAGAGGAAAGATGTAAAAAAAACCATATGAATGTATAAAATACAATTTGCGGACGTTAGTGAGCGCGTGCTGAACACCTCGTTGCCTTGGTGCGTACACACCGCTTCTATCAAACGGCTGTTATTGCCGTGTCCTAAGGTATCTCTTTTCAAGGGGCACTTCATACTTAGATGCGTTCAGTATTTATCGCCTATTGCGTAGCTGCCCGGCGTGCCTTCTCAGACAACCGGTCGACCAGTGGCAACGAACTTCCGTTCCTCTCGTACTAAAAAGTCCTTCCTTTCAGATACCCAACATCCCCAGTAGTTATCAAACAAACTGCCTCACAGCGTTCTGAACCCAGCTCACGAACCCTTTTAATGGGTGAACACCCCCACCCTTGGCCGCAATCAGTAATCCTTTTCCATATGATATTATCATTTTGTAGGAACCATAGGTTCCACCCTTTTCTTTTTGGAATGATAATACTTTTTCTTTTTGGGAAAAGAAAAAGGATTATTTCTGCACGGCCAGGATAGGATGAGCCGACATCGAAGAAGCAAACCGCGCCGTCGATCTATTCAGCAAGCATGCGAGAGATTCGCATGCAAGTCAATGAACTCTCGGGCGCGACAACTCAATTATCCCCGGAGTAACTTTTCAGTCATTC
>CAYOKQ010000050.1:0-11410 GCA_964404595.1 uncultured Methanosarcinales archaeon
TTTCATACCTATTTCAAATCCTTCCTGGCCGAACTTTTGTGCAATTGCATAGCCAATTCCTGGCCCCATTCCTACGATAGTGCATAAAGTCATTTATGGAGCTCCAATCTCAAAAATTTTATTTTATAACCCTAAACTTATCTTCAACGCCTCATCGATCCTGCTCACAATTTCTTCATGTGCCCGGCCTACCTTTTTAATCAGTCTCTTTTTATCAACTGCCCTGATTTGATTTAAAAGAACTTTTGATTCTTTAATCAACCCAGAATTTTCTTTTGTCAGCAGCACTTCAATAGGGTAAATTTTATCTGTTCCTTGAGAAGTGATTGGTGCTAGAATAGTAATAGAACTATATTTATTTCCAATATCATTTTGGATTATGACTGCAGGCCGAGATTTTTTGATTTCATGCCCTATGGTAGGATCAAAATTAACCAGCCAAATATCTCCTCTTTGTAAAAGGGCCATTTATTCAAGCCCCGAGGAGACCATTTCCCATTCTTCTGCCATCCGCGAATCTCGCTGTTGATTCTGCTGGTATCCTTCAATCAATAGTTGGCGCAGCTCTTTTCTTTTTACCTCATTAAGAAGTTTAGAAATGATTTCATCATAACTCTCGTTTTCAGCTCCAAATTCATCTAAGGCATGCTTGGTACTGCTGTGAACTTTAATAGTGGTTGCTTCCATGGTATACTAAAAGTATACTTTATATTTAAATCTTTGCTTGCTATATTAACTCTTTGCATCAATTTCGATACGGGAAGGAATATGATGAAAGCAGCGAAATATTTACTTTAATGCTTATAGTTAGAAATCCTGAAGCGAAAACTAGTGGTTGGGTACGGAAGGAGGTAATGGGCTCTTTAAAAATCTTCTAAACAAATAAGTTCCACAAATTTTTTCCCAAATGCATTCTTCTCGAATTTAATATTAGCTTGATCAAAAAAAGGGTTGTAATTTTTTATTCCACTCCTATGCCTGTATCCAGACGCTGTACGGGGGTACTGATCAGCATTTTTCTGGATACATTCCATCACGTATTTACTATCTTCTTCTATATCTTTATGCAACTTCTCAAGCGCATTTTGAATAGGGGAGTAATCTGCATCAATTAATCCTAAAGATGCTAATTTATATTGGACATTTAAATCTTTAACTTTTAAAATTACTTCTGGAGGGATTTGTTCACTTGAATATAGATGTATAAGATATACTACCTCTAAAGTAGAAAGATTATCTAAGAGATTAAGTAACGCCATCTTTTCATCAAAAGTAAATTTTTTATCTTTAAGAACATAATTCCAAGCAGCATATAACAAAGCCTTTCTTTTCTCATGCCTAGTCTCATAGGATACTTTAATCAATACTTCCCTCAGAAATTGAATAAATTCTGGAGTTTTAATAAAATAATCTAATTCTTTTATTACATCATCATTAGTGGCATACTCCTCTAACCAGCTTTTATTCATTTCTCTTAATTTATTAGCCCCTTCTGTGAAAAGAGTCAATGTGGCTAAAGAAGCTAAAACAGGGTCATGAAGTTCAAGACCTAATACTAAAGCAACTCCTTGCGGTAGAAAATTCATCACTTCTGTTTTTAATTGTTCAGCATCCATAAACAGGTTCAATAAACCAAGTATAAAATAATTATGGTGGTGAAATGGATACTAACAAATGTCCTACGAAATCCCCCAACAACTTGAATATCAGTGTGATAATTCTTTCACTCGTATCGCAGTGCATCCACCGGCTTCAATTTCGCGGCCTGATATGCCGGCAAGATTCCCGACAGCAATCCCAGCACCAGCGCAAACAGCAAACCAAACAATAACACCATCACCTCAATCTTCACCAGAAGCAAAAATCCTGCCTGCTTGGAAAACGATCCTAATAATAACGCTGCGCCAGTTCCCAGCGCCGTCCCTAACACTCCGCCCACCAATCCGATGAGCCCAGATTCCATCAAGAAAATCTGCAGAATATCTGCATTGCGCGCACCAATTGCTTTCATGATGCCGATCTCTTTCGTTCGCTCCAGCACACTCGTATACATCGAATTCATGATGCCAATTGCCCCCACTAACAACGATATAGCCGCAATGCCGACCAGCACCACTTGCATCACGCCCAGAACTTGATTGATTTGCTCCAGTATTTGCGTCGCTGTCAATACCTGAAAATTAGTGTCGTCCCGTTTGCGTTCGAGTTCTCGTTCAATTTTTGCCTGCAACGAAGGAATCTGTGCACTCGATTTCACTTGTGCAATAATGGTATCAACGCGCTCGGGTTCGTTAAATATTTCTCGTGCAACTTCCAGCGGAATAGCAATTTGATTGTCATCCTGTGCATTGCCAATTTCTTCCAGTACGCCGATGACTTTAAACTCAATATTATTGATGATTATTTTGTTACCGATGTCCACACTCTTGGAAAACATCTCATTCGCCACTCGCGAGCCAATGAGCGCAACATGCGCATCGCCATCTTCAATCATTTTTCCTTCCTGTAATTCTATTCCCGCATCCGCATAGAATTGCTCGTAATGCTGGGCAGGAAGAGCGCCAATTAACGTAAATCCGGTTTCCCGGCGAAAATTAACTTCGGCGCTGCGAAATAAGGCTGGCACGACATACTCAAATCCCGAAATCTTTTCTATTGTATCAACATCTTCTATGGTTAGCCCTTGCGAGGCAGTTCCTGGGCCTTGAAATCCTTTGGCAGAAATTAAGATTTTATTAGCGCCAAATTGTTCAAATTGCTGTTCAATGGTGCTTTCTAAACTTCGAGATACTGTCAGCAGTGAAATAATGGCAGCAACCCCAATGATGATCCCTACCACCGTTAGCCACGAACGCAGCTTGCGATGCCTGATGCTATGAACTGCTATCAAAAAATGATCAAGATTCATGTTTTCTTCTCTTTTTTACTTTTTTGTACGTCAGGAAGGCCAGGACCAGTATACTGGCGGTAATAACGATGGGCCAGACCGTATTTCGTGGTTCCCCAAGCCCCAGCGCAGCAGCTTCCTCTGGAGAGTAGACGGGTAAACGCACTAGTTTTGATTCAGAATACTGACGATTGGCAGAATCACGATATTCAAACTCAACTGCAACTATCGGATCTGCAGCACGTGAAACAATCATAAATTCTTCAGTTTCAAAGTCAGCCGTATCCACATCACCAATATAGACGGCAGAAGGAGAAACTACGCTATACAAAGGGCTCTCTGGAATACGCACGGTCAGAAATCGAATATCTCCAAGACCAGTATTGACAAATTTTAAGACCACTTTGCTTTTTTCTCCTGCAATCAGATTATCGGAATCGCCCACTAAGACCTCGAGCTGGGGCCTCGCCATGACGTCGAGGCTAATAAATGAAATTCTGCTTATTCCAGAATAAGATACCGCGACCGGAATTTTATAGGTAGCCGGAACTGCATCAGGCAGAGCTTTGAGTGTAAACAAAATTCTTTCTCGACGGTGATCATGGATTTCATCAAGAGCAGCTTCTGTAGAAGAACCGACAGGCGCAAAAGGAATATCACTTAAATCTAAACTTACCACGATATTTTCAATATCTTCGTCTCCTGCATTTTCTAAAATTAATTCAATAACAACATCCCCGCCGGGCGAAACTTGCTGTGGATTGGCCGTGAAAGATTCTACCGCAATATCTGCCTGCACCAAAGTTGTTGCCAGTACGGCCATTAGTGTTAACATTAATAATTTCATCTTAACCTCCTATTATTTTTCCATCTTTGAGCTTAATAACTTTATCTGCCAATTTGGTAAGTGCAGGATTGTGCGTAACGAGAATGATTGTTTTTCCCTGCCGGTGCAATTCCTGAAGTAACTTCATTATTTCATCGCCAGTCTTGGTATCCAAGTTTCCCGTAGGTTCATCTGCTAAAATTATTTCCGGATCATTGATTAAAGCTCGGGCGATGGCCACGCGCTGGCGCTGTCCTCCAGAGAGTTGATTGGGCAAATGATACATACGGTTGGAGAGGCCAACTTGTTCCAGCAATTTTGCTGCTTTTGTTTCACGCGTTGATCGGCTCGCTCCTTGAAAAACCATTGGCAGGGCAACATTATCAAGCGCATGCAAACTTGGAATTAGGTTAAATGTTTGGAAAATAAATCCTATTTGCTTGCCCCGTATCTGTGCCAGGTCGCTTTCGGATAAATGCGCAATGTTGTGATTGCCCAGATAAATTGCTCCTTTGGTGGCCGTATCGAGGCAGCCAACCAAATTCATGGCGGTGCTTTTGCCTGAACCGCTAGGGCCAATGAGAGCGACAAAATTGCCTTTGTTTATTTCCAATGAGATGCCATTGATAGCTGGAACATCAATGCCTTCGAGATGATAAATCTTATAGACATTCTCCAGTTTGATGAGGGAAGGCATTGGATAAAAATAAGGTTGTAACTTTATAAATGTTGTTAAATAAATAGTATTATAAAGTAGTGAAAACATTTATAAATTAGAGCGAATAAAAGTATAGAAATTCTTACATTTTCTGAAAAACAAGTTCTAATTGGTTAAAAGCAACCTGCTGATATTTATGTGGAAATCTGGCTATCGCGTTAAAGTAAGATTTGTTTCCCCCAACGAGTTCACGCCCGTATTCAGCTTTATTGAGCAGAATAATAGGAAAGCCTTTTCGTTTTATTTTTTTATCAAGTTCAGCAAAACAAACTTCTTGTCGGCCTGAATCAAAAATGTAATGGAACTCTCGTACCACTATTGCATCGACCTTGGAAGTGGGTAATGGTGGAAAATGAGCTTTAATAAGTGTAACATTTGGAAGTGAAGCTATGTCCTGCATATTTTCGTACATCGGCAGATACGGATTAAACTCATCAATTCCTGTGATGTGACCACGCTTTCCTACCAACATACTCAACGCTCTTAAGATATCGCTTCGCTCTCCGTGGAAAAGTTCTACCACAATCATTCCTGATTGGATATACTTTTCTAGAATTGGCTTTACAAGTAGAGAACGTTCTTCATCTTCTCTCCTAATTCTCAATCGACGCTGCACAAGATCATCCTCTTTCTTCTCTCTTTGCAATAAATAATCCAGAGCTGGTAAAACTGATTCAATTTTACCTTTTCTTAATTCTTTAATAATAGATTCTGTTAGAGCTAAGATTATTTTTATTTCATTTTCAAGAATACTTCTGTAGATTCCTTTTTTCTTTTTGATTTGCTTATAAAATTCTGATTCTTGTGCAGAAATATCTTTAAGCTTGCTTATTGCTTCCTGAATACGGGCTTTCTGAACATCTTCTTTTGTTTCTTTGGTTTCATTAATAATATTTTTAACATCAACAAAAGCATTTCTACTTTTTTTCAAGAAAGATAACATAAGTTAACCTCCTATGATCTCCGCCTTCCCCACACTCTCTTGCAGCAACCTCTGCAAATCCAATTTCTCCAGCTCTTTCCCAATTTCTTCCGGTTTTGATTGCGTGGCTGGATGCTTTGGACCCAGCAAGCAGCATATCTCCGGCCCTTTGGAGATTTCATATGTTCCAATCTTCTTGGCCACTTTGATAATTTCTTCCTTATCGTAGGTAAGCAGAGGCCTGAATATTTCTAATGAAACATGTTTGGTAATGGAAACCAGATTGCTTAAAGTTTGGCTGGAAACCTGCCCTAAATTCTCTCCCGTGATCAGGTACTGTGCATTTTCTTTTTCTGCAATGATCTGTGCTGCCCGCATCATGGCTATTTTTTGCAGAATAAAATAATTCTTATGCTCACAGGACTCAACCAACGCTTTCAACACCGGTGTAAAAGGAACCAGATAGACTTTTCGTATGCCCAGCACTTTGACCAATTCTTTGACCTTGTCGATTTCTTTTTCATCAGTCAATGGCATCTGATGAAAATGGGCGGCAACCAGATCGAGACGATCTTTCATCAGGTGGATAGCAACCGGACTGTCGATGCCGCCAGATAATAAAACGATACCTCTTTCCATTTTAAGAAGAGTAAGAACGGATTTTATAAGGTTTGTGCTGCTCGCAATCGCGAAACTTCTTCCATAAATTCGTGCACGAGCCGTCTTTCTACTGGAGCTTGGGTATCTTTACCTGGTTTAAAAGCACTTCCCACGATGGCACCATCGGCAATTGACAATTGCTCATATACATTAGCAGCAGTAACGCCGGCGCCAACAATAAGGGGATAATCGCACCCAAGCGTTTCCCTAAATGCGATAATTTTTTCCCGCGGGGTTTCGTGTCCAGTTCCCGACCCGGTTACCACAACAGCATCTGCTAGCTGGCGTCCAACCATAAGGTCAGCCTCCACATTCGAGTCCGAAATTGGCTGATAATATTTTGGCCTCACACCTCCTAAGACTACAATGCCAGGCATTTGCTGACGTAGCTGCATATAGCCCTGCACGTCAAAATCGGGTGTATTCCTGTATTTTCCCGCAACGTAATCTAATTGCACAAATCCCGCATATTTTGCAGCCATGCGCAGTGCACTCTCAAATTCATTTGGCAGTATATTTACACCCAGAACTAATTTTGTGTGACTAAATTGAGATGCCGCTATTTCCAGAGTTTCTTGTACCTGATCCATTGAGCCATGATAATTCTCTATGATTGCGCCATCCAGACCCCCGTAATCGTAGACCGACAATTCTTCCAGTGCACGGTTAACAGGATCGTCACCTGCCAAATGAATCATGCCTAGAATCGGTTTAGGATTTGGAAATAATTGATAAAAATGATTGGTATCCATATACAGCATGAAATTGAGCTGTTTTATGAATATTTGGATAAACCAATATCACTATCAGAACATTTATATGCTTTTACTGCCTTTCTCTGCGTATGAAATATCTGGATATATTATTTCGTGATATAACTGCTTTTGGCGGTGCTTTCTTTTATGCATTGATAGTCATGCTTGCACTGGCTTTCAATCACGCTACTTTTGCCATTGACCTTATCCTTGGCTTTCTCTTTAGCCTCCTCATTCTCGTTCCTATACGATTACTGTATTTTCGAAATCGCCCCCGGAAGCAAAATTACTCCAATTTTTTTGAACGCATAGATGCCTCTTCCTTTCCCAGTTGGCATACGGCCAGAATCATGTTTTTAGCTATAACTGCTATCTTTTATTTTCAGAATACGTTTCTAAGTATTATTTTGGTTATCCTTGCCGTGCTGGTATGTTATTCCCGGATCTACTTGCGAAAACATGATTGGGTAGATTTGCTAGGCGGAATCGTGTTGGCGGCAGTGACTTATTGGATAGTAATATTAATGTAAATCATTTCCTTTTTCTTACTTTCACAAAATCGCCCAAAGTTAATTCATCTGCTTTCTGGTGTGCTTCGGCCTTGGCAGAAAAAATTTCTTCCCGTTCTATAAAATTGATCCCCAGCAGTTTTCCTAGGCGCTGGGCAGCCTCAATCCCTGGCTTTAGCGTGCCAGCCTCCCAGTGCGCCACGACACTTTCTTTCTCTTTGAGAAATTTGGCAAAATCTTCCTGAGTGAAGCCTCTTTTTTCACGTGCCATACGTAATAAAGAAGCATAATTATGCACGATGGTAAACGCCGGTTCTTCTGGTTTTGAGGGAGAAATAATTATCGGAGCGTTTATTTTTTTGCGGATCGTCCCGAATCTGGCACACGCATCGCATACTTTTAATTCTACTCCTTCAATGTCAGCAAGGACTAATTCAGTACTTTTTCCGCACATTTCGCATTGAGCCATTAATGGCAGTAGAAAGAACTGGTATTAAAAGGTAACGATGTGCTTATCTTTCCTGAGAAATTCGATAAGGCTTTATAATTTTTTCACCTGGAAATAAGACCCGCAAACCCACGATTAATTCCGGCTCATACTCAGCACGATGCTGCAAAGCATATTCTATAGTGGCCGCAGATGTCTGCACCTTTCTTTTTATTTGTGCTTTGGATACCCCCTCATCCTGCAATAGGTATATTCTGCTGGCACTAAAACGTGTAAGTATAACTTTATTCTTCGGATCAAATTTTAAGAACTTTATTGGCCTCTTGCCTTGTTGTCTATAATAATTTTGGACCAGCTGGCATCCAATTCCTAAAAATCTGGCTACGTCTGCCCCTGACCAAGATAACTGCGCACATGCCAGATTTACCGCTTCTTGTGCTGCATCTCGCATCATTGGCCGCTCTCCTGCCTGAAAATAAGGCACGGCAATACTTGCCTGAGGATACATAATACGCAAAG
The DNA here is from genome assembly GCA_964404595.1 of uncultured Methanosarcinales archaeon. Lineage (GTDB taxonomy): Archaea > Nanobdellota > Nanobdellia > Woesearchaeales > GW2011-AR9 > CAYJXA01. The sequence goes on from CAYOKQ010000050.1 coordinate 8,245, forward strand.
CATCGATGATAGTAGCACTAATGGCGGTTTTTTGTTCTAAGGCATGTTCCACAACATTTAAAGGGATGTCAAGTAGAATCGTAGTTTCCTCTAAGGTAAATCTGCAGGCATCAATACTCTCATAGATCTGGCTGGCAAGACGATACGTAAGAACACTTTTTGTTCCGCCAAATCCAGAGTATTTAATTCTCAATCTTTCTGCAGGATGTCTTCGCCCCCCTTGTTGTTCAAAATAGTTATACACAGAACCAACATAGATGTTGGTAAAATAAGCGATATCTTTTTCTGGTAATACGGTTGAACCACCCCGCCGGACTAATTCTTTCTTCTTGGCCAATATCTGTGATGAAGGCCTATATTTTCTCCCCAAAGGAGGTTTGATCCCGATTTGCCGCAAAAATGTGCTTGCACTTGAAAAATGAAAATATCCCTTGGAAAGTTCTTTCAATGAAGGTGGTTTTCCCTCTTGTAGTGTTTGTTCATACCGCTGGAAAAAAAGTAATATTTTTTCAAGAGGGATATTATCGGGATTTTTTCGCCTGGAAAAATCAGCTTCAACCATCTTTTCATAAGCCCAGCCTTGTTCATGCGCCTTTACCTTGATATGTTCCTCCAGACAATAAAGAATGTGCTGGCGCAGTTGAATCATTTTATTTTTGTCTTCGTGAGTGGAAAATTTGTATTTTACTTGTTGCTGCCGCCAATAATACTTTTGTCCTGATTGGTCGGCATATTGATGCACTGCCTGCCTGGTCATTGGTGTGCCATCTTTTTTCAGCACCCTTGCGGCGATATCATTTGCCGAGAACCCCTCATCAAATAAAGTATCGATCTCCGGTCGGTGGCGGCAAGGGATAATATCTTCTGGAAGAACAATTTGATATTGCTTGCGTAGAAAAGTAAATTTTGCTATTCCGCACCCTGCTTTTTGGCATAATACTTCCAATGAACGCTCTCCTTGCTGCAATTCATCTTGAATGATTGTTGCCTGGATATTTTGAGGCAATTGAAGCCTTGGTCTGTTTCCAGTCACCGATGGAGGCCCTTTTCGCCCCCGGGGCAAAGAAATCCTTTCTTGAGAAGCAAGATAATAGACCACACTTTTGCTGATGCCCAATTCTTGAGCAATCTCAGGAGCGGTACTGCCCTGCTCTGCCAGAGCCCGGATTGATTCTTCTGTGGACATGATTTTCTGTGTGAGTCCTATAACTTATAAATCTTACTACTGTTTAGTAATATTGGTAAAAAAAATCTCAAACCAAAGTATACCAAAGTATAAATGTAAGATTATTCTTCCAAAAGATTTTAAAAGTATCTTAAGAGGGATTGTTTAATGGCCCGACGTAAAATTCGTGAGTTTGACGCAAAGACCTTGTTGCAAGATTACTTACGCACCAAAGGCATCTCCATGAACTGGCAAGGAATACTCGTTAGCCGCGATATGAATCTTGATGCACTCCTTCCCCAGCATCCCTGGCTCAAAGAACCTTTGGCAGTAAAACCAGATCAATTGTTCGGAAAAAGAGGCCAGATGAATCTGGTGGGATTAAATCTGAACTTATCTCAAGTTAAAGAATTTATTCAAACTCACGCCAGTGCAACAATTGCCCAGGCCACCGATGCTTTAATTTATTTTCTGATTGAACCATTTGTCCCGCACACTCAAGAATATCATCTCTCGCTGGTTTCACAACGAGAAGGAATTGAACTGAACTTTTCCGTTAACGGTGGAATAAATATAGAAAATTATTGGCACACTGTCAAGAAAAGTCTTATTCAAACCAAAGATATGATCTGCTTGGAGGAGATTGACGCTCTTATCCACCAAGCGCCCCCAGAGCATAAAAGTGCCATCGCAGCATTTATCATTGCAGTCTTTAAGTGTTTCCAGGACTTAGATTTTACTTACCTTGAATTTAATCCTTTTAGCATTGATGAGCACGGGGTGCAGGTTCTCGATACTGTCGCCATTGTGGACGATTGTGCTTCTTTTTTGCATAAAGAGGAGTGGTCTGCTCTTGCTTTTCCAAGATCTTTTGGACAGAAATTATTTCCCGAAGAAGAATTTATTGAAAGTATAGACAAAGAAAGCGGCGCCTCCTTAAAATTAACCATCCTCAATCCCCAAGGACGAATCTGGAACATTTTATCTGGCGGCGGAGCGAGCATCATTTACTTAGACACTATCGCCAATTTAGGAAAGCAGGAAGAGATTGCCAATTACGGTGAGTACTCCGGCAACCCCACCACACCAGAATCATATCAGTATGCCAAAACGATTTTAGACTTGATGACCAGGGAGCAGCATCCACAAGGCAAAATTCTGATTATAGGTGGCGCTATTGCCAATTTCACCGATGTAGAAAAAACATTTATCGGCATTATTAAAGCCTTGCGTGAATATCAAGAAAAATTGCGGGCAGGAAAAGTTTCTATTTTTGTACGCCGGGGGGGGCCTAACTATGAAAAAGGGCTGCGGCTCATGCGACAGGCAGGAAAAGAGATGGATATTCCTATGCTGGTGCAAGGACCAGATACCCCGATGATAGACATTGTTGGAAAAGCAATTGAGGCATTACAATGAAATTCACCAAGATCACTACGGCGATATTCTATAATCTTAAAGCTCTTCCCCTCCAGCAGATGCTTGATTTTGATTATATGTGCCAACGAACACCAAGCGTGGTTGCCATCGTCCATCCAGGCAGGGCAGGATTTCACAAAGCGTTCTTCGGGCAGAAAGAAATCCTTATACCCATTTATGAAACTTTAGCAGAAGCAACCACCAAACATTCCAACGCCCAAGTCCTCATTAATTTTGCCTCTTTCCGGTCGGCGTTTTCACCCTCGCAGGAAGCCCTACAGACACCATCGATACAAAGCGTGGTGATCGTGGCCGAAGGAGTTCCCGAAAGACAGACTAAAGAACTAATTGCACTGGCAAAAAAAAACAATAAGCTGATTATCGGCCCATCCACTGTGGGCGGCGTCGCCGCCGGCGCTTTTCGCATTGCGGGATACGCCGGTGGAAAAATAGAAAATATTGTGCGGGCAAAATTATATCGTCCTGGGAGCGTGGGATTGGTTTCCAAGTCCGGGGGCATGATGAACGAATTGTTCTCGATGATTGCACGTACGACTGACGGAACTAAAGAAGGGATTGCCA
>CAYOKQ010000051.1:0-11158 GCA_964404595.1 uncultured Methanosarcinales archaeon
CGGGAATTTCTTTGGCGATCAATTTACAGAAGACGCATTGTTTCTTTTGTTCGGCGAGTTGGGCCTTGAGTTCGGGAGAGATTTGCATAGTATAGTTTAGAATAGCATAATATTTATATTCTTTTACTCTGGAAAAAGTATAAATGCCAAGACAGAGATCAGCTACGATGAAAGAGGAGAGCATATATGTATATCAGATTTCTCTGCAAAAACGAGAAGAACGGCTCGTCATAACAGATACTCATCAGGGGGTGCTCTATTATGCGGGAACGGTGTACCATAAACCATCGTTGCACGTAGTTCCTTGGACTGGAAAGAAGAAAAAAGAAATCTCAGCAGAGTTGTATGCTCCACGATCAAGAGTATGGGTAGTTCCTATTAACAATAAAATGGAATGGATGTATCCGGAAGTAGGTAAGCCTGGAGCAGTAGTAAGAGATGCTTATGCCCTTCCTCAGAATGTTTACGACTTATTAAGAAAAGAATATTTCCGCAGGGCAGCAGTATATCATAAAATAGCCCAAGAAAAACAAAGGTCAGGACCATCGGTAAGAACATCGTTAGGATTACTCCCGCCTCCACCTCGGCTTCCCCCCTTCGAGCCTCATTTATCCATTCCGCTAGAAGAAAAGATAAAGAAGAAATGAGTTTTCTAAAATGATTGCTTTTACTTCCTCTTGTTCTTCTCTACTTTCTTGCCTAATTTTAATCGCTTGATCAACTCTTTATATCGATTTCGAATAGTAACTTCAGTTACCCCAGCCACGTCCGCTACCTCGCGCTGAGTGCGTTTCTCGCCATGGATCAAGCTAGCCACATATAACGCGGCAGCTGCAATACCCGTTGGCCCTCGTCCGGAAGTAAGCTCAATATCCCTGGCCATTTCCAAGATTTCTACGGCTTTGGATTGCGTTTCCGGCGTTAATTTCAACGCCGATGCAAATCGAGGAATATAATCTGCAGGATTGCTGGGGCGGATGCTAATTTCCAGTTCTCTGGTCACAAAGCGATAGGTTCGCCCGATTTCTTTTTTCTCGATACCGGAAGCTTCACCCATCTCATCCAAGGTACGGGGAATTTCATGACGTCGGCAGGCAGCATACAAAGCTCCCGCAACGACCGATTCCATCGATCTTCCGCGAACAAGCCCTTTTTGGACCGCCAAACGATAAATTCGCGCTGCTTCTTCTTCAACTGACTTTGGTAATTTAAGATAGGAACTCACCCGTTTTAATTCGGCCAAGGCAACTTTTAAGTTTCGCTCAATGGCAGTACTGATACGAATATTCCACTTGCGCAGACGAAAGAACTTATCCCTTTCTCTATCAGAACCTAATTTGTAAAAATCAGACGTTGTACCTACTTCGGTTCCCAATCCTTGATCAAATTGGGTTTGGCTTGAAGGGGCACCCGTTCTTCGCTTACTCACACCACCATCATCATCAAAATCACGCCACTCCTGAGAAAAATCCACCATGCGATCTTCAATCACTAATCCACAATCACGGCAGGTAGTTTCCCCTCGTTCAGAATCACGGTAAATGTTCTTACTAGCGCATTCTGGACATTCCTTGATAGTGGTTTTTCGAAGTATTGCTGACATGGTCTTTTGCCTAACAGAACTATTTCCGTTACATTTATATAGAGCATTTTGAGTTACCCTTTATAAATTTTACGGTATTAAATGACGATACAGAAAGATTTATATAGGCCTGCAATTTACCTTTGCTATGGAAAAAAGAGGCCAATTAGGGATTATTGAATTTAAGTATTTCATGACAGGCTTATTTTTTGGGCTTATTATCGCTTTAGTGTTAGTTCTGCTTGGAACAAAAGGAGTTCTTCCGTTTAAAATTCCGCTGGTGTGCGGATAAAGTCATTGTGTTAAAGCCGTGTATATAATTGCTCTTGGTTCTAACCATAAAAGATAATATATTTTATTTGCTTCTTGTGTTTCTATTTTTGGTGAGCGACTTGTTAAATAGTCATTTACTGCAATTAAGGAATGATAGTACAAATATCCAGAGGCAGCAATTGCGCAAATACCTGCAACAATTTTCTTTAATTCCCTAGTCATGGCGTGAGATTTGGTCTTTCTACGTTTTCTGCAAGTGGTAAACATAGAATTTTACCAAAATAATGGTGTGCAGCTTCTTGGAGCTGGTGATGTTGTGGGTACTGAGCTGCTACGCTTATAGTTGCCCGAAAATATCCCTGGTTCTTCCAGAATATACGTGCATCGAGCGTTATATTTTCTGAAAAACGGTGCTGGTAGTTCCATCCATCTTGATGTGCCGCAGCCCTTAATTGGGAAACATGAGCCAGGCCAAGGATTCTTTGCAGTTCATATCCATAAAAAGGAGCTAGTAATTCTAAGACTTCAGCGGGAGATGGTTGTTCATGTGCAGGAAGCTTTCGAAGGCAAGATTTTACATTGGAAATGTGGGCTGTAAGTTGGTGCTGTGGTGCTCCATCGTGAATAGTACGTTCTTCAAGGGCATAAGTGGCACCATTTGGCAGCCAGTATTTCTGGAAGAGGATGTTTCGTAAGTGATGCATGAGAACCTCTATTGGGGAGCAATGGCAATTTTGTCAAGCAAGGCACACAAAGGATTATCTTCTTTCTCAACAGCCAGAAATCCAGCCACTTGCATTAAATTTGGTCTTCCCTCAGCTAGTTTGGGATTATAAAAAGTAGCGTGAGGATCGCCAAAGCGCTGGCCATTGCGACGATAACCGCAGGTGAGGTAAATGGGAAATTCGCGTTCTCTTTCCGGATCTTCATATACAGGCTGATTATTAATCCAATATTTAAAAGATGCATTACCCCCTAGTTCAACTCCCTTCACCAGTGTTGTAGGCGATGCAGCGTTATCAACTGTAATTTGTTCCAGACCAATAAGATGTTTTAAGACATATCTGCCTTCCACAGTTGCCAGAGGGAAGCAGACCTCGAGTAAAACTTTCTCTTTTAATTTATCTCGTGGCAAAATTCTCTCTGGTTTATCCTCGAAGTAATATTCCGGAGGCACCTGATATATGTATGGTGATCGTTCTTCTTCTTTTCCTGTTCCATCTCCCGGTGCAAACAAAATAACATATAGATCACCCACCTTTTGCCCTTGGTATAATACATCGGTAACTGCTCTAGCCGTCGTTGTTTTTTGTGGCGTGTGCAAGAAAGTAAATTCTTTCCTAAATTGAACTTGATTTAATAATTGTTCGTATCCTTCTAATGCAGAGGTAACTACTGGCTTAATAGCCTCCAAATTCGGCCGTTGTGCAGTTCCGTAATCAACTATATTGCTAGGCATAGCCAGCTAAAATAATAATTGCTTTAAATACTTTATGGTAGTAACATTTATAATTCCACAATCAATCTTTTCTTACTCTCAGGATAGATTCGCACTTCCTCCCCTTTCTTCAGGTTAAGAAATTCAATAATTTTTTTAGGCAGTCGTATATCTAAAGTACTTCCGGCTTGTCCAATCTTCGTTTTGGCTTCCATACCCCACAGCCCTTTTGCCTTCGTAGCTGAACTAATTTTTTGGGACGTTTCTTCATCAAAGAAAGTTTCTCCACACTGCTCACACACATCTGCTTTAAATTTGCCAATTGGCTCTCCATAGAGACTGTAGAGAACTTCTCGTACTCGAAGAATTCCTTTTTCACACATATAACATTTTGTCATTGTACATCACCGTTGTATCATCACTGTTTTAATAATATATTTTTCTCCCACAATCTTATACGCCACTCGCACATACGTGTATATGGCAACCAAGCCATCGGTTTGTTGAAATTTTGCTCCCCGCTGCAATACTAATTTGATTTGCTCCAGTGTAATTCCATGCCGATCCATTCGTTGCTGCGCATGGTGGCTGATTATTAATTCCATCTAATTACTAGTAATTACAAGTAATATTTAAATGTTTCTTTCAATATATCCCTCACAATAGAAAACATTAAATAGCCCTTCTCCACCAATCTTGTCATCAAAAGAGGTGTACTATCATGAATGTCGATCAAATTCAAAAAATTAATGCTTTGGCTCTGGATCTTTTGCGCCAAGGACTTGCCAGCGACAGGGAAGATGCTGTTAATCAAGCAGAAAGGATTTACGAGCACCGATATGGAGATTCTGCCACTCAAATGCGCCAAACGCAACAGGCAGTTCAGTCAGAAAGCCAGCCACGCCCAACAAGTTCAACTTTCTCATCATCAGCTGCCACCAATGATCCAGAATTGTCTCCTGAAAAAGTAAAAGAAATATTGGAAAAAAACACGAATTTCCTGGTTAAAACCATCAAAGAATTTCAAGAACGCATGCAAGCGATGGAAAAAGAAGTTTCGTCTTTAAGGCAGGGAATGGCAAATGCCAGAGTCGAACGCATGAGCCAGCCAATACCGCAGCCAGGAGAAATTCCTGCGACGCAGACCATCCAACGCGGTAAATCCGAAGGGCCCACGGCTTCAAATCATCCCAGAACCGGAACCTACAAGGAAGGGGAAGTTTCCATCGAGAAATTTTTTAATTACTCCGGGAAAAGATAAATTAATAAATTATATTTTTTCTTTTATGTACATTTTATGTACCTCCATGTTTGCTAGCTATAATTATTTAACCCTAGGTATTCTTATAATTACTAAGGAATTTCTTTTTATGTTTTGAAAAAGCTAGAAGTAGCTATAAACGAAATGGAGGTACATCTATAATGAAAGTAAAAAAGATTCCAGAGATTGTAAAAGTGTTAGCAGTGTTGGTACTTCTGGTAGTGCCCTTGACATTGGCTAACGAATCTTTTGTTGAAAAAAAGAATCCAACTGAAATAAATAAAGTAGTGATTGATCAGAAAAATACAAAGATTGCCAAAGGTTTGCCCGAACCGCTAATGGTGCAAGTGCTGCAAACCACGTATGGACAAATTCCCCTGGTGCCGCCCGAAAAGCCATCTGAAATGTCTAAAGAATCAAAAACTACAACTATGGATGAAATAACAGGACCCATAGTGCTTGGTTCTGGATGGGCTCTTTCTGGTGAAGCTAGCTATCTTATGAGTGTTGGCTTTGAAGAAGGAAAAACACCTATTGACTCAGAAGCAGACGGCGGTTTGGTTCTGTTCAATTCCATAGACGATTTGAGACTTTTTGAACTCGAAAGAATACGCAGCGAAGGAACTGAACTGATATTTGAAGTGCTAGAGTATAATGTTGATACACACATGACAGCTCCTGTAGGTACCCTCACAGTTGCGAGCACCCCCGAACAAAACCTTAGCATGTGGGGCGGAACCCTCGACATTAATTCAGGAGCAAGTACAGGTTTTTACTACGTGGAATTTGCCACCATTGAATTTGACGGAGAAACCCCAGCAGGACCCTAACTAAGTGCTTTTTTTTATTTTTTTAATTTATAACAATGATTCTCAATCGGGCATTACCTCTAGGAAATAACTTTAATTTTCGGTGGTGGTGAGATGCGACGAGAGGATTCAAGAAGGTGCCGTCCCTTTGGAGAAATTTCTTATGACCTATATACTCCAGAATATAAATCTTTAAAAAGAAAGTAACTACTTTTGAATAAAAACTGTGGAGGGTGGAACCATCATTAAAATACACCTATTTATAGCAGTACTCTTAGTTCTTTTTGCTAGCTCTGCGTATGCAGCCATCGAAGCTACTGAAGCTAATGTTACCGTTCCCATCGACTATGGAGATTTTAATGATAACGACCAAACTTTCTTAAGCAAGACGGTGCAGTTTACCGTCCGTAATACCGGCTCAGAAAATGTAACGGTGCAAACTACTTTATCTGGCTTGCCAAGCGGATATACTGTGGGAAGTATCGGAAATACACTGGTAACAGCAGGAAGTACTGCTACCATTGCTTTTAATCTTAATATCCCTCATCAAAAAAATGCAGGAACTGAAAATATCGGCACTATCATTCTTACCGATACAGCTACCGGAACCGAACTTATCCGCGTTCCTTTAATTCAAACCACGAAATCGATGCTGGAACTAAGCGAAGTCGCGGTTGATTATATTGATGAAGATGATGAATCTCAACGTGACGAGTTTGATGAAAATGATGCCACCTTTGATGTAGATAACAAAGTGCTTATCGGTACCGAAGTTTCAGTTACATTTGATATTAAGAATCTTTTTGACCAGGAATATGGGGATGACGGCACATTAGAGAATATTGAACTTTCGTTTGATGTTGACGATGATGATCTTTACCAGGAAGCGATTGATGACGAGTATTCTTTTGATGATCTTGATGGAGAAGATAGCAGCACATTTACGGTTGCCTTTACGGTCTCCGATGAAGCAGAAACCAAAGATTATGAAATTGATATTACTATTGAAGCAGAAGACGGGAACAATGCCATCCATACAGTGGAAAGAACCTTAACACTTACCGTGGAACGCCGGCGTGACGATGTACGCGTTACCAAAGCGACGATAACACCTTTGACAGCCACTGCATGTGATTCTACCGTGACGCTCGATACCACCATTCGAAATATAGGAAGTTCACGCCAACGTAATGTGGTACTAAGTGTTACCAGTCCCACTTTAGCCATAGATGCACGTGAAACAGGCATTGAACTTGATCCTTTTGACGATAATGATGATTCTTTCAATAAAAGGTTTACTTTTCCTCTGCGAGCTCCCACGGCGCGCACCCATATACTAACTATCCGAGTTACCAATAACAATGAGCAATTGGATATTAAAACAGTGGAATTGCCCATAGGAGCCTGTCCTTCTGCGCAGCCTCCTCAGGAGGAAGAGGAAGAACAAACGGCCCAGGAGAACACCAGCGAGACTGCCCCATCAGTGACGCAGCCACCGGAACAAACAAGTACTGAAACAGTAACTTCCTTTGCCATTGCAGAAACAATCGAAAATCCATTTACCAGGGAGGATATGTTTGCAGGATTGTTCATTATTGCCATCATTTTGACGTTGGGTTTAATTATCATATTTTTCATAATCTTATTAAAGTAGAAAAGCCACAAAGGTTTTGGGGATAGATGTTTATAAACTAGCAGGAGACCTGAAAATGAGACAGATTACATCTTGGATATTGATTATAACTTTATTGCTGATAATGCCAATGGCTTTGGCCGATCTTGTTATGGACGATAGCGCTATTCTGGTCAATGGTGAAGTATATACACCGGGGACCATGGCAAACATATCGCCTGGCGATGATGTTACTGTTCGATACACTTTTAGAAATACCTTTACCGACAGAACTTTGGGACATGTTGAAGTCACCGCTACCAGCGATGCTTCTGGTATAACTGGTTTACCACATACTGGTGGTAGCTGGGTGCTCACTGCCGGGCAAAGTGCTACCGAAGAATTTAGCTTTACCGTTCCTCTCGCATCAACATTAAGTACTTTTGATATAGATTTGAATGTGGCATATGATAACTTTTATGGGCTGTTGACAGACGAAACCATTGTTTCTTTTACAGTAATCCGAGAAGATATCGGAGTTGAAATTGTCGATGGGACATCCAGTGCCAGTTCTGTGGCATGCAGCGGCACAACCGACTTAAGCTTTAGTATAATCAATACGGGCACGACCGCTTTTACCAGTGGATTTGCTCCAGAGGTATTGATCTATAATCAGCAAGCAAGCGGCTCCTCGTTTAATACCGCAACCGGTGAATTTACCTTCAGCACTGCTCCAGTAGTTACTCATCGCGAAACTTTGGGCCCACTCCTGCCAGGAGAACAACGAACAGAGCGATTTACTATTGATACGTCGGAATTAGCTGCCGGTTCCCACCGCTTGTATGCCTATATCGTAAATCCTTATTTTGATGAAAGTGCATTTTATATCGGAGACGAAGATAGTGCAGCATTCACACTTGGCAGCTGTGCTGCATCATTTGCACCAACTGCCTCAACAATTACTGTTGAACCAGGAGAATCAGCAACTTTTTCGGTTGATCCTGCTGATGAAAGTACCGTAAGCTGGAGTGTAACACGGGGAACTGCATCTATTGATACGGCCAGCGGCCTATCTTATACTTTTATGCAAAGTACGGTGGGAACATATACTGTTGTTGCTACCGTTGGACCAGAATCACATACCTGGACCGTCAGCGTACAGCCACCAACACCCGCGGCATTACGTATCTCTACCATTTCGATGGCGGATGTACGAGCGGGCCAAAGCGTGAACGCTACGGTAACGATCACCAATACCGGCACAACCATGGATATAAGCAGCCTAACTGCAACACTCGAAGCAGTCAATGCACGATATCAGGCCAGAATTATAGGCACGCTTCCAGCAAGTTTAAGTGCAGGTGACAGTACCACCTTACAAATTGAAATAGTGGTTCCTACTGATGAGTCTTCGGGGGCGCATACTATTGGAAATTTGGTCGTCAGCGGACGAGATGAAGCAGGAGCAGTAGTGAGCGCAACGCAGCCGATCTCATTAAATCCACAAAGTTTACTTACCATTGAAAGTATCGATGTCAATGGAAATTCAGCCGGGGATTTAACCTTAGAAGAAGCAAACGAATTTGAAGTGGAAGTGAAGAACGATTACACCCAGGACATGACCGATATTACAGTTACCGTAACTATTTTAAATGTTGATGGCGATGATATTGAAGAAGAGTCAGAATCATTCGACCTGGACGAAGGAAAGGACGAGATTGTCACGCTCTCTTTTGACTTAAGTGGAGAAAATGTTGAAGAAGACCAATACGAAGTTCAAATCGAAGTTGAAGGGGAAGCTGATGATGGAACTGAGCATCGTTTTGTGCAAACCATGACCGTCGATGTTGAGCGAGAAAATCATCAGGTGATCATTCAAAAAGCCACTTTGGGAAGCGCTGCACTCCAATGCACCAGGCAAACTAGTTTTCAGGTAATAGTTGAAAATATCGGAGAAAGCGATGAAGATGATGTAGAGATCAAAGTGAAGAATGTCCAGTTGGGCATTGATTTATCAAAAACGGATATTGAATTAGATAAATTCTCCGGTGATGATAATGAGTATAGAACCACATTTAACTTGAATTTTGAAAATGTGATTGCCGGCAGCCATACGCTCACGGTAGAAGTATATCGTGACGGCTCTTTGGATGACACAGAAGAAGTTGCCGTTCAAATTTCGCCCTGTAGCACCGGTTCTTCCACCACAGGACAAACTCCGGTTCAAGCTGGAAATGATGATCTGGCAGCAGAATTGGAAAGGCAGCTACAAGCAAGACAACAACAAGAAGGACAGCAAGTGCGATCCTCATTTAGGGATAGCGATTCCTACACTTTGTTTTTAGGAATACTCGCGGTGCTGATGTTTATAGCTGTGGTGATGGCAATAGTAGTCTTGTTAGTCAAGAGGAGATAATTTTATATTTTTTTATTTATATTTTTTTTATTTCCATTTCATTCCATAATTTTATGCATGCGCCAATGTCAACCCTATAGATAGATTTGGTTTCTTTTTGATACTCAACAGATAAGATTGAAGTCGGATCCGCAAGAACATATAGAAATTGGGAAATTGAATTACTGCGTTGATAATCTACTTCAGCTAATAAGTTATCGAGAGAATCCGCAGGGGTGATCTTCCGTAAATAAATTGTGAAAGGGATGACAACTGCGGTTTGTCCAAAGGAATCACTCAATCCATGGCCATCAGGAAGATCATTTAAGTATTTAACAAATTCAGGAGCAAGCTTTTCCGCATCAGCACCGTTACGGAAGACTGCTAACTTATGCCTCCAGAAATGAAGCGCAAAAGCATAATCTTGAAATCGGCTCAGAAAACGATTATAATAATCCATCAAAAAGCAGAAAGAAACCTGTTTGTTAATAAAGATTTCTATACTCCATTAAGACTTTTCTCGAATCTGAGCCGGTCGTCCCATGTTTTTTTAATTTTGGTATTGGCAAGCTTGGCTAAAAAAGACAAGTCTCCCGTAAAAATCAAGCTGCCATCGATATACAAAGGCATCTCGATTATCTCACTTCCTCGAATTTCCACCAGAATCTTGTTGCTGGCACTCAAGATACAGCTCTTTTTATAGATGAGATGGGCTTTTTCAAGCAAGGCCTTGGCAGCATCAAGATCTTTACAAACAACATGAAGGATGAATGATTCCACTCGTAACCAGACTACTCCCGGCATAGGTTGAATATCAAAGAAATGAGTATCAATTAAATCGTGGCTTACTTTAAGCCACTGGGTTTCATTCTTTTTTCCGGTTCCAGTCCACAGATATACTCGTCCAGAGCAGGAAGAGGTAGTGTAATAATTATCGTGAGCATTGATTTTTTTTAACAAGGGAATTACTTTCTCATCAATATCTCCTTTCTTGGACTTGTCTTGCTTGGAAAGGTACATCTTCTTTTCATTTGTGAAGGGCATGTTTCATGAATTTATGATTTTCACCAAAGAACTTTAACATAGCCCGATTCCCGAATACTGCGATCACAAGTAATTATGGGAGCTCCCATCAACCTGGAAGTTGCAGTAATAATTCTATCATGCATCTCATCAATATTATTTAAATCGATGCAAGCCATTACTACCTGTAGATCTAAATCATAGATGACATAATTTATACTAATGCTAAGCTTATGAATAATTTCTTTAAACTGTAAAATGCTATTTTTTTTCTTACAGATGAATAATAATTCTAGCAGCGAGATAGTAGTAATTACCAGAGTTACTTCCCCTTTTTCTGCCTTTTCAAATATTTCTTTAGCATAACTTCCTAAGTGAGCATCGCCATTTAAATACCAAACCAAAGCGTGAGTATCAACCAGATAAATCATGTGAATGTTTAAATATACTTTTTTTTGCTTCTTCTATATCTTTAGTTGTTATTTCTATTCCTTTGAGTATTCCTTTCAAAGAAGTCAAAGTTCCTTTGGGATTCTCTTTAATAAGAGCGCGAATGTTTTTAATATCATTCTCTATGTGTTCCAATTTTTTAGCAATAAGTTCACTTTCCATAGGTATATAGAAACTATTCGTATTTATAAATTTGTTGGGGTGGTTTTCTAATCTGGAGAAATAATCAGCCTCACCGAAGAACAAATTAAATTTGTGTTGCAGTACATCCGATTGAAGTTTTAGGCTAAATTCTAAGAAAAAAGGGGAAAACAC
>CAYOKQ010000052.1:0-10963 GCA_964404595.1 uncultured Methanosarcinales archaeon
AGGAAAGCAAACTTACTCAAAAACTTTGCGTCAGAGGGTTTCTACAGAGCCGGTTTTATTAAAATTTTTAAGAGAAAGTTTTATAATATTATTTAGTAACCACTATACAAGAACAAATAACTTAGACACCAAAAACAATTAAAAAAGAGGAGGATAAATGACCATGACTAACATCGATACTGCCAGACAAAAAGCAAGTGAGAATGACTTTTCCATCTTGGAGCTAGTATGCCAAGAAGCGCGTTTATCTATACTGAAGAATGAAACCAAAGGTTCTGAACAACAGACTTTAGCAGAAGCAAAGCAAATATTAAAAGAAACTATAGAAAGGGGGTATACCATTCCCCTTGCTGACTTTACCACCAGAACAGCGGCCTACACTCCTAGAACTGCAGCTCTATCTTGTGCTTTATTATTGGATGATGCAGCTGCGTTTGAGTATTTAGCATCGGAAATGACTTCGGGAACCATAGGTTACTCCAGTGCTCATAGTACTGGCAGGCCTGTTGAAAAAATTGGAGCAAATATTCTACTCTGTGAGAACCCGGAAAAAATGGCACAACTATATTATGATTTTTTAAGCGAGGTTATTAGGATGAAAGACCCGGAGATTTTATGTGGAAATACGTTCAGTACTGCAGTTCCTCAAGAGGATATTTGGAACCGATGGCTTGGCCCGATATACAAATCATTAGAAGAAAGGGGATTGGCTGAAACACTCATCGCTCAAGAAATAGCAAGCAATATGAACGGAAGAGCAGGAACATATTACACCCCTGTTCTTAAAACATTGATCGAAAAGAGAAAGGGATTATATCAACAAGGAAAAAAAGATGCACTCAGCACATACGTTGACAAATACACCAGTGCTACCCAAAAGAGGGTAATTCCATTTCTGGATTTAACACAATTACAAGAAGAGAACACGACTGGCAGCGAAGGAATAATTGCCCGAACGACTGAAGGGAAGGTTCACAATCTAGGTGGATTAGCAGTCAAAATGTACCGGCCGCATATTGAACCCAGCAGAGCCAGAGAACAATTCGAGACCCAAACACTCTACGGCGATTTTTCATTTTACACCCGTGATGTGCTGCTGTTAAATGGAGAAAATCCTTTTACCGACAGAATTGACCTTGATAATTCGCTGACCATCGAAGAAAGAGCGTTGGAATTAAGAGAAGCAAAAAGATTAATAGATGATACATTATTTTCTGTTGATGGCAGCGGTACTCGAGACGGATTGTTAGATGGAAAATTTGGAGTTCGCGTGGTTAAACCATTGGATTATAAGCCAGGAATATTAGTTATGCCTTTCATTGAAGGGAAAGATTTAACTCAGTATGATGAAAACGAACGGAAAGTGCTGCGAAAAATCTTTAACGCGACTTTAATGAATCCGGAATATGATATTCGTAATCATTCCTTAGATTTTACTGTGCCTATTCATGAGAATGTAGAATTATCAACCGGCAGTTACGGATCATATTCTAACCACCTAAGAGAAAATAGATCTGTTCAATTGTTGGTACAACAAGAATTAAAGCCAATAGATATAAAATCTACACTGCAAGAGTTTACACGCTTGTCAGAATCAATTGGACCATCAGGCATCGATAGGAATGAGGTCCTAAATTGTCTCTTATCTGTTCCCGATAGTTCAGTTATCGTGCGGGAGTATCCTGGCAAAGGCATTGACTTTTATGTCACGGACTTGTAAAATGGAACTTGAACAATACATTACGGCAACCGTAGAACAGTACCAATTTATACCGTTAGCAAGCCTTGGTTCCAAAGCCAATCAAGCTTTCCTCGCCATGCTGCACTATTACACCGATAAAGCAGGCATAGAGCTTCCTCCAGTGGTCAATGCCGTTGATATTGGTTGCGGCAATATGCCGTATTTTGACGGGTTATACACTTTTCTTCGCAAAGAAGGAAGAGAAGTTCATCTATTAGGGATAGAGAGTGGAGATGATTATCCGCTCAACTGGTCACCGATTACCTCCCAAAAATTACCTGGAGTGAAATTGCACTGGACTCAAAACTATGTTGATGCAGAAAGTCTGGCATTCCTGCAAAACCGCTATAAACTTCAAAAATTCAATATAGTCACGCTATTTGCTCCCGGGCCTGATCCCAAGATGATGCTGGCAAGAACTCTTGCATCTGAATCTGATACTCCATTTAAATCGTGGGTTGATGAAGGAAAATATATCACGGATTTGGTAGGAAAAATCGAAGAGCATTTGGATGAACAAGCAATAGTGATCGTTACCATCGTTGACGGGAGTGTGCCAAAGAGACACATACAAGAAAGCCTCATTCAGGGCGGATTTACCATTGTGCTCGATGAACGGAATATCTTTAAAGAGTATCTGGATTCTTTAGGATACGATCATCGCGAGATCATGATTGCGCAGAAGAAGAAATGATTTATGGCAATTATTTGATTCCAAAATATTTATGCCCGTTGCCAGTGCTGACAATTAGGATCTGTTCTCCTAAAAGAGAATCTATTTTCGATTCGCCTCTTTTAATATACTTGAATTTATCAAGATATTTTGGCAAGAGCGCAGCAAATCCAACGGATGCAGAAACTTCCACATCATACCCTGCCTGCTTAGCTAACTGATGTGCTTGGAGAATCTCTTCTTCCGAGATTTCCAGTGCAGTCACTTCTCTGGTAAGAAGACTCCTCAACACCATTGGATTTATCCAGGGAGTCACTAATGCATCAGCAGAACTCATCGGCATAGGTGAAAAGCTCAAGGAAGTTCTTGTGAATGGATGCTGGGGCGGGACCACTCCATAAATAAACACGTTTCTTCGCCCTTCGAGATCTTTTTCCCCTGTTTGTGTTTCAAAGACGGAGAGTAATTCTCCGCTCCCGACAGGACAGAAAATTTTTTTTGGATTAAATCCAAATTCTTTATTCAGGCTTTTGTAAGCCAGAGGTAATTCTTCTTCAGGAATATGGGTGATGTCAGTAACTTGTTTCCCGATTATTTTTTCCATTTCTCTTTTGCCAAACCAGCCCCGGTTTAAGTCAACCAAATGAACAAACACATTTTTGCCAGAGAGCCGTTGGGGAATTCGCTCATCAACCCTTTTATCAAGGAATAGATGTAATTCTTTGTATATATACTGCGCTTGGTGAAGCACCTTCAATGCCAATCCATAATTTCCCGCGGTAATGGCAGCAAGAATATTTCCATGGGCATGCTTGAGCGCATAAACTGCCTTGAGAAACTTATGCGTTCCTGTGGGTAGTTTTGAGAAGTCATAAATGAAAACTTGAAAACGATACTTTGCATACCATTTCTCATCTCTCTCTATTGGAAGCCATTCCCAACGATGTGGACCAATACTTTCTGCCGCTTCTTGAACTAGTTCTTGCGCGTGCCTAAGATCATTGCTCAATGATATAATCCATTGAAGAGCTCTGTTTACTTGTGTCAGCAAATTATCAAGAAGCTCATTAAAAGCTGCACGATAATTTTCTCTGCTTAGCCCAGATAATGGATCCAATTTCAAAAGGTCATCCAATTCCTGCTTAATCCTTCCGCCAATTTCCAAATGCTGCTCTAATTTCTCTAATTCGTCGCTGGATCTGCTGGTCTTGGCCTGACGAAGCAGGCGCTTGATATCTTCTTCTACTTTGATCAGAAACCGATTAGAACGCCGTTCTGCCCGGCCAATAAATGCTAAGTCTCGGAAGAGTTCTTTAAATCGCACAGGTTCTTGACCTTTCCAAGAGGTTATCTTCGCAGACAATTCTTCCAGATCATTCTTAAATTCTTGAAAATATTTATATTCCTGCAATAAATATTCGAATGCTTTTCGAACGTGTTCTTGAATATCAGAGGGCATGAAAATCACCTAATGAGCTTCTGTTGCTTAATTTCGCTTCTATTTATTAAAATGACGTTTTTCAGTTCATTCCTGCTTTGCAGAAAAAGGAGATTAGCATCATTCTAGAGAACTGAATCTGTGGCGTGGAGCGAAAGATTTATAGACATTTTAAATAAGAAAGCTCCATGGCAACGAAAGAAGTTGAAATCGACATCCTCCAGCTCATCGCGATAGGCGAAGTGGATGATGCTGCCAGGCTTGCCGAGAAAAACGGCCTTCTGGACAAAGCCATCGAACTCTACAGAAAAACCTCCGACTTTCGCAGCGTAGGACGCCTCTACGAACAACAGAATAAACTCAAAGAAGCCATGCTCGCCTTTGAACACGGCAAAATATTTGATGAGGCTGCCCGCATCGCCGACAAGTTGGGAGAAAAGAAAAAATCAGAGCGGTTTTATACTTTATACCAAAAACAGGAATACCCCAGCTATAACCGATAATTTCACCACTTTATAATTACAATATAGAAAGATTTATAAATCAAAACTACTTCTATAAAGCTATGAAAATTCTCGCCCTAAGTGATGTCCACGGAGATACGGCCTTTATGCGCAAGATGGCTGACAAAAGTGTACAGGAAAAAGTAGATCTGGTTATTTTAGCCGGAGATTTACTGACTTTTGATGAGCCGGCGCAAGGCCTCATAAAACCATTCATTGATAAAGGCTTGGAAGTCGCCATCATTCCCGGAAATCATGAAGGGCTGGCAGAAATAGGATTCTTAGTGGATAAATATGGAGTTAAAAATCTACATGGGTATACTATGATTAAAGGAGACGTGGGCATTTTTGGCTGCGGATATGGCGATATTGGCCTGCATCAACTAACTGACGACGATTTCTTTAAAACGCTGCAGCAAGCGCATAATTCCATGAAAAATGTCAAGAAGAAAGTGATGGTCACTCATGTGCAGCCAAATGACAGCATCTTAAGTTTGCACAATCCCGCCTGGGGCAGTTCAGGTGTGCGAAAAGCAATTCAGGAATTTCAGCCTGATGTGCACATCTGCGGGCATATCCATGAAACCCATGGAATCGAAGACAGGATCGGCAAGACCAGAAGCATCAATGTAGGGAAGGTAGGAAAGATTATTGAGATTTAATTCTTTAAAAGTAGTGAAAAGATTTATAAATAGCGTTACAATTGTCTTCTGATGGTTAATCTTATCAGTTATGAAGATCAGTTTTTCTACCCGCCTCGATGGCAAGGTTTAGAAGAAGTTATTCGTTTTCCCGATGGAGAAATTAAAAATGATTCATTGCCTAACAGCACGGTATGGGTATTTGATAAAAAGGCGCACCAGTACCGCCCAGAAATTCTGGGAAATGATGCAGGATGTGGCATGACGGGATTTTTTTTAGAGGATGTAAATCATATTGAAGCTGCTGATGCCATTTATGCTTTTTTAAAACGTAAAAGAATCATAGGTGGTGGCAATCATTTTATTGATATTTGTGCCCCCATTGAATCTTATGCTGATCTTCGCCATGAACCTTACAAAATTCTTCTTATCCATACCCATGGGCCAGACAAAAGTAGACCTCAAACTATCGAACAGGCACAGCAGAAACAACAATATGCTGAATCTTTTCGTCAAGAATTAGGGAAAGAACTTTCGGCTCTGGTCGGATCTTCTTCTGAACTTCTGGGAGATTGGACTCATAATTCAGTTGCCATCGAAAATGAAAAAGTTGTATATCGTAAAGGAATAGTTAAAGCTAAGAGTGGGAAAATTCATGTTCTTCCTGCACATTTGGGTGCAAAAATTTTACTGTACACTATAAACGACCAATCTCCACCCCCTTATTTTTCTATGCCCCATGCTACTGGACGAAGAGGCCCCTTAGGAGATACTAAAGTGCAAGCTGAAGAAGGAGAAATGCTTCGAGAGATGGTGTACATTCCTCCGGCAATATCTTCTCATTCCCTCAGAAGCGAGCATCCATCTTGTTATAATGGTTACACTAAAATATTTGAAAAATTGCATGAGGATAATCACTTTTTTGTCCCCTTAGGAGAAATGAAGATTCTCAGTTATATAGGCAAAGCTTAAGCCGCTAATAACAGATGGACATCCTTCTTGGGCCCATTTAATTTTATAGTTACATTAATATGGGGATCTTTGAGGGGAGTATTTAAGTCCCGCTCCGGTAGTTGAATATCCCTCCACCAATGTGTCCAGATAACCCTAAAATTTGGATCCTGGTGAGCATTTATTTCTTTTGCTTCGATTTCTATCTTTCGTAATTCTCCTTTGGTCACCTTTGCAACTAATAATTGTTTGATCTTTCCTTGCTCTTTATACGATATCGCCGTGGGCTTGTTATAAAGCCGTAGCAGCAATGGGCTGAGTTCTGATTGTAAAACTTTTCTCACCAAATCTTTCTCGTAATGTTCAACCAGATAAAATTCTCTAGCCAAATCAGTGATATTTCGCAGTGAGGTCTCAACAAGGAGTAATTTTTCCTCCAATGGTTTAGATTCAAGATCATGTAAGTCGGGAAGTTGCGTTTGTAACTTTCCTAAAAAGGCGAGAATTCTGGATAATTCTTCCCGCTCCAATAAGCTTATTGGCTGCTGCCGATGCTCTTGCTCTATGGCATTAAAGTAGCGTTGTTCAGCCGTCTTAGCAAGTTGTTTGAATTTAGGAATCAACTCTTCTTCAATAAACAATGTTTTTTGCAGGCCCATGCCCCCTTTTTTTCCAACTTTAATAATTTCCTTCTGAATTTTTCGCAAGCTAGCCAAAAGTTGTAGTAATTTTGAACCGAGTTCGTGTACTTCAGAATACGCCTCTTGTAAATCGTGGTGTGCCTCATTTTGCTCAAATAAGTGATTGATTTTAGAGAATATACCCATATATAGGGAGATTACAATAAAGAATATAAAAGTTTCCATTACATTAATAAATTACATCAAAATCTTTACGACATGCTCCTCACCTGCCCTGAATGTAAGCGTGCCCTGCACGAAGGCCAGCATCGCTTTGCCGACGGCCTCTTCTTGGTACAATACTGCAAAAGCTGCGGCTTTAGGAAAGAAACTCCGATGAAGGAATAGCCGAAAGATTTAATAAGAATAATTTATTTATAAATGATATGGCAGAATCCTATGGATTAATGCATAAAAAATTTCTGGAAATATTGGTGTATATTCTAGCAATAGGCGCTATCGTTTTTACCATCATAATGATTATTATTGCAGCCCTACGATGAACACTAAAGCATTACAATTCGCTTCTTTGTCCATTAGTGCCCTCTCACTGCTCTATCTTCTGTTTGTGAATGTTTGGCGAGGAGAATTTATATTCAGTGATTGGCTGGTTGTCGCCATAGATTTAACCGTCAAAGTTATTGTAGAATTATATGTTCTATGGGATGGAAAGAATAATGGAGCATTTTAGCAAAACATTTATATATTAAACAATATTTAATTATGTTAAATGATGTTAGATTCGTGTACTATCATATTATTGGCAAAGGCCTCTGTTTTGGAAAGAGCTGCAGAAACATATAAATTAAGAATAACAAATGCCGTATATGAAGAAGTAATGGCAGGAAAAGAAAAGATGTTTACAGATGCTTTATTGCTAGATCGACTAGAAAAAGAACAAAAAATAAAGAGAGTAGATTTCAACACACAGAAGATGAAAAAAATAATGCAGGATTTCAATATGGAACAAGGAGAAGCTTCTGTTATAGCGAAAGGGATCGAAGAAAATGAAATAGTTGGAACAGACAATCGACAGGGTCGAAAAGCAGCAAAAGTATATGGATTATCATTAACTGGAAGTATTAACCTAGTAGTTGCTCTTTACAAGAAAAGAAAAATAACGAAAGAAAAAGCGATAGAGGCATTGAAAATACTTCAAGAACAAGGTTGGTTTTCATCATACTTGATTGAACAGGCAAAAGGTGATTTACAATGAGTGAAATAGAATTTCTAGGTGCGAGGATGGAAAAGGAAATAATAGAGATGGTAGAAGAGACTGCTGAAGAAGAACAGGTTGATAAAACCAAAGCTCTTAAAGAATTAATAATATTGGGAAGAAAAAAGTATTTACTTGAGAAATATCTGCGATTGTATGGAGAGGGAAAATGTTCCCTTGACAAAGCAGCAAAAATGGCTGAACTCACCGTTCATGAAATGATGGAAGAAGCGGCGAAAGCAGGATTGGGTTCACAAGAGACCATAGAAGAATATAAGAGAGGACTGGAATTATTAACTTGAATTCAAAGGCTGCGGGTTTAGGAAGGAAGTGCCGATGAAAGAATGATCATACACATTTCTTAACACTTTATATTATTATTTCCAAGATTTACTCTAAGATAACGCTCCCCAAACTCAATGCCACTGCCAGTGGAAGATGTTTTAAGTTCATGATACACATTAAAACACTTGCACTTTTTAAAGATTTATAGTTAAGAATTAACATATCGAAAAAATCTACTTTTTTATCGAATCTATATCCTCAACAGTAATCCACGCCGCCATATTCCCAAATCCTTTCTTATCAATATCAAACTGCTTTATCTGCTGCACCTCTTTAAGCCGAATCAAAATACAATATTTTCGCGCAGAACACCATCGTGTTAATTTCTCTTGATCTTTCTCCACAAAACAGATTTTTGCCCCATATTGGGTAAGCAGTTGCGCTACATTGATCTGGGGCAGATAAAATTGCAACACCTCAGAAACATTGGCTCGCACAGAAACCGGCTCACCTGATTCTTTAAAGTAAACAGTTTCACCTTTCTTTATCCTATCCCAAGGTGTGAATTTCGCTTTATACCACCTTGATTCAATCGTCTTCTTGCCAGCAATAATTTTTGCCAGTAATTTTTTTTTCTTGTCAAGAATGGCAAGGTGGTCCATGATTTAACGTAAAGATCCCTTTAAAGTCTGGAGTGCTGGCTTGATTCTCCGCTGTGCATCTCTCAAAGCAGCTTGCAGTCTGGCAAATTCGTTCTCTAAGACAGACACGCCGCCTTCGGTTTTATATTTCATTTCATCTGGCGGGAGAACATTTCCAGGAATCGATCTTCTGGTGAGAATTCCTAATATTGGTATCAATTCCAAGCTTTTACTTTCTACGATTTTTAAACTATCAGCTAAATCTTTAATTTTGTTGGTATCTAATATTGTACTATCAATTATTTTTACTTTTGTCATTGTATTCCACCTCTTAATTGAATTTCCATGAATACCCTCTTACATCCCCATTCCTTTGGGCAGCTTTCCACCCATCTTTTTCATCAATTTATTAATATCTCCTTCCCCTTTCATCATCTTCATAAGCTTTTTGCTTTGGCGATACTGTTTCAATAATTCACGTACTTCAGAAACACCAATCCCCGATCCCGCCGCAATCCGATCAATTCTCTCTGCTGAAATGATCTCCGGATCTTCCAATTCAGTTTTTGTCATGCTGTCCATCGCGATTTTCCATTTCTCTAATTTCCCTTCCTGTACATCCAGCATTTCTTTGGGCACATTTAAACTGCCCATGCCCGGGATCATCTCCACCAATTTCCGGAAAGAGCCCATCTGCTTCAATGATTTCATCTGCTCGTATAAATCAACCAGGTTAAAATCGCCTTTCATGAACTTCTCTTTCATATCTTCGGCTTTCTCTTCACTCATGACTTCTTTAGCTTTCTCAAGTAATGATTCTAAATCCCCCATACCCAGTAATCTTCCGACGAACCGCTGCGGATGAAATGGCTCTAAGTCATCCACTTTTTCGCCAACCCCAATAAACGTGATAGGGGCGCCAGTAACCGAACAGGCCGAAAGTGCGCCGCCGCCCTTGGCCGTGCCTTCTAATTTAGTGACAATAACACCGCTGACTTTACACGTATCATGAAAAGCCTGCGCCTGTTTTTGTGCCGCTTGCCCTATATCTGCAGAAATAACCAGTAACCGTTCATCAGGGTGCACTAATGCATTAAGCTGATTTAACTCCTCAATTAATTCATTTGATAAAGCGTCCCTTCCCGCAGTATCC
Organism: uncultured Methanosarcinales archaeon; assembly: GCA_964404595.1. Classification (GTDB taxonomy): domain Archaea; phylum Nanobdellota; class Nanobdellia; order Woesearchaeales; family GW2011-AR9; genus CAYJXA01. The sequence continues at coordinate 9,923 of CAYOKQ010000052.1, forward strand.
ACAATCACCACGTCATACTCGGCTAATTTCGATTCAAAACTCCGATAGATCAGCGTAGGATTTTTCTCTTTCTTATTTCCATAAAAATCAACACCCACGGCAGCGGCAATTTGTTGTAACTGATCATATGCCGCCGGCCGCCAAGTGTCAGTTTGTATCACCGCCACTTTATACGCGCGCTTTTTATAGAATTTAGCTAATTTTCCGGCAGTGGTCGTTTTTCCAGAACCAAAAAGGCCTACCAGCATAATAGTCGTTGGCTTCTTGCTAATCTTGATTTCATGCGCTTCTTTCCCTAAGAAATTAGTCAATTCTTCATACACAATCTTGAGCAATTGCTCGCGCTTCGTAAGTCCACCGGGCGCATCCTCTTTAGCTCTCTCTTTAATCTTCTTGGTGAGGGCAAACACTAATTGCACATTGGTATCGGACTGCAGCAAGGCTCGCTGGATGTCTTTGACCAGCTCATTGAGCAATTTTTCATCTACGAAGAGGGATTTAGTAATTTTATTAAGCGTATTCTTGAGAGACTCGGAAAGAGTGTCGAGGACCATGAAGGAGAATATTTTAAGTGGTTATATAAATATTGTTAAGGAATTATTCCTGTTTCCAGAATTGAAGCATAGGGAGAATTTTTGAGTTCTGTTCTTACTGCATCAGCAATAAGAAAATCTTCCATAACATTTAAATATTACCAAGTATTACTTAGTATTATCATGGAAACCATCTCAATAAAGCTGGAGGAAGAATTCCTCGATACCATAGAGAAAGCAGTCGAAGATAATAATTACACTACAAAAACGGAATTTATCCGGGAAGCCATCAGAAAACAATTAAATTACTTGGAAAAGCAAAAGGCCCTGCTGCGCTTGGAATTGGCATATGGTGCCGGAGCAAAAAAAGGAAGAAATATCACTAATGAGGACCTACATCGAGCCCGCGAAGAGGCCGCCCGGGAAATCGCTAAGAATTTAGGTTTGGAATTGGGGGGTGTGCATATTTGACTGATAGAAAGGTTTTTATTCTTCGTTATTTTTCATC
>CAYOKQ010000053.1:0-10792 GCA_964404595.1 uncultured Methanosarcinales archaeon
ATTATTTATAAATCTTTCTAAAATAACTACTTAGAAGTAATTCATAAATTACTCCCCGCACACCACCTGTGCATGAGGCACGTTCTGCACCCACAGGATCTTATCGGAATGCACCAAATCCAACTCAATGGCAACTGCAAGGGTGTGCTTGCCGGTAAGATGCAAATGTCTTGCTTTTGGAATTAATTTCTTCAGCTCTTCCTTGGTTTTCTGCTCTCCGTGGTAAAATTTTGCACTTAAATCCAGTTGCCTTTTTCCTTCCTCAAATCTTTTTCCCAGAATATCTTCATCTGTGATTACTAATAACAGCCCGTGAGTGCTGTGTTTTTCCGCCACAATAAATTGCATATATTAACTCCGCCTAGTTTGGGGTCTTTCAAATGATCTAGATTTTTTTCACCGGCTTTTTAGCTCCGCAGGCCAAACAGCGAAGATACATAATTTCTTTTTCTTCCACCAGTTTAGTATCCGGCTTATTACATTCAGAGCAGTAAACAAATTCACTGGCATATTTCTTTATTTTTTTATTGATGGCAGACGCCGCAATTTTGGTCCCAAAGATGGTTCTTTCTGCCATAAATTTTCCCGGAGCAGCCAGCTCTCGCAGCAAGTATTTCAATAAATGGTTCTCGTCCCGGCCCAGGTCCTTGGCTATTTTCTTAAGATTAATAATAACTGTTTTATTGCCCTCGATGTGGCCCACCACTTTGTCTATAGTAAAGCGTTCTCCTCCAGATACAGTCTCCGGCAATTCTTGTTCTGCCTTGTGCAGCAGCGCTTCGTAGGCATCCATGCGAAGGTTGAGATGCACCCATTTTATAAAGGTTTACATAACGTTTATATATCTCCGGAGTTTCCATGTTTCCAAAAGAGGTGTTATATCATGCCCGGACTAGAATTAGCGGAAGTCATTCTTGCAGTTATTATTGGAACTTTGGCAGCAATAGTGTATTCCATGCGAGTGTTAATATTGCTGGAGCGGCGAGTTGCCTCCATGGAAGCTAACATCCAGAAAATGACTAACAAAGTGCTCAAAGAAGAATCGGCAATAGTCAAAGCAATTAAAAAGAGATAACGGTTATTTTTTCTTTTTCTTCACTTGTTTTTTGATTTTCACTTTTTTGCGTACTTCTTTTTTACGTTCTTTTGCCTTGGCTCTGGTGGCCTTTTTCTCTTCTTGGTCCTGGGCTAATTCTTGCTGCAATTCCTGAACTTTTTTTCTCAAGATGACTTTCTTTTCTTCGGTGCTGTCTTGAGAGGTGAGCTGTCCACATTCTGGGCAATGAAATTCAAATTCCGTGGCTTGATCAAAGTTAAGACGCACGCAGTTGCCCGGGCACACAAAAAATAATTCTTTTTCTTCTGATTCTAATTGCTCAGTTAGTCGCTGGAGCTGGTCCTTTTTCTTCTTAAAATAAGAAAATTTGACATGATCTGGTATGATGGTCCAGTAATAAATATACCACCCTTTTTGCTTGTCCTTTTTACGAATGAAGCCAACTATATTGTGGTTATAGAGCGTATAGAGCATCCGACGCACCAGCTTGATGTCTTTTTTGGTTTTTGTGGCCATATCAAATTCAGACACGTTTTCTTTGCCATACAGGTAGCGGATAAGCGGCAATCCTTCTGGCCCGATAAGATCTACGAGAATTTCTTCAATCTTTTTCTGGGTAAGTCTCATGGCACTACTTTCTGGGCATAATCGCTTTTAAACCTTTCGGTAAGGTTTTTTGGTTCCCAAATTATCATTTTTTTAATCCAAGCTTCGCTGCTGACTGGAGGAAAAGGATAAACAAAATGATTTATATAGTTTCGATTGAAAGAAGTGTTTAAAATAAAAAAATGAAAGATAAAAAGGCCAAGGGAACTAAAGGAGAGAGGGAGTTAATAAAGATATTCAACGAGACAGAATTTTGGTGTGCAATTCGCGCAGCTGGATCCGGCAGTTCACGTTATCCTTCACCAGATATCGTTGCAGCCAATGCCATTAGAAGATTGGCCATTGAATGTAAAGTAACCAAAGACAAAAAAAAATATTTTCAAAGAGAAGAAATCGAACAATTGAGGACATTTTCAAAACTATTTGGTGCAGAGGGTTGGATTGGGATCAAATTCGCACGTGAACCTTGGTACTTCTTTCTCATTGAAGACCTGGAAAGTACCGGAACCCTGTGGGTAGCTTCTACAGAATTAGCCAAAAGAAGGGGTCTGACAATAAAAGAATTGATGGGGATAGAAAAAAAACAACAAGAAAACCTTTCTGAAGAAAAGACCATTATTTAAGCTCTTTTGAGATCTTTAATAACCAGCTCTTCTTATCGTTCCAAGTCTTCTTCGACATATATCGGCTTTCTCTCTTCGTACCCTTCTCCCACATCGTGCCAAAATCTTACTTTGTGTTCTCCTTCTTTCCAGCACAGGAACACTTCTTCGCCATTATGCTGGTGCACAAAATCAACCAGCCCTTCCTCCACATCTTTCACCAGGCAGCCCAGGCTTTCCAGCTCTTCCAGTATTTTATAGAACTCATGCTGCAGGCGAAAATATTCTTTCTCGATCTTGAGATTGTAATGGTAATCAATTACAAAGTCATTAAATTCCACTTCTATATCTTCGAGTAGGTCAATTGCCTCCTGCAGCACTCTCAACTTATCGATCTTTTTTTGAATTAAAGGAAGCAGGTACTGGGCATGTTCAACGGTCAGATATTTTTTAGGCATTTTATTGATAGAATAAAAGAAGTTATTAAATCTTTTGCCGCATTGTTCAAGATTTGGAAAAGGGCATTCTGCCCAAAGATATGAAGTTTTTCGGTATGGTCATCTATGATGGAAAAGCTTTTAAATTTAAGAAGAATATACTGCATATGGTCAATAAAAAAGCGAAAGCTGATGTTATTATCTTAAGTTTGGATGTAGTGGGTTTTGCCTTGATATTTTTAGGAGCAGGACTTATCCGTCTCGCTCGGGATGAAATCATTTCTATTCTCGGCGGATTCGTCTTGGCTGGCGGAGTGGTACTTTTGAGCATCACGAGGTTGATTCACAAATGATGGACACGCAACTGATTTCAATTTTAGCAGTTTTAGTAGAATCAGTAGGGATTCTTCTGGCAGAAAAGCGTACGGCAATCCTTCTTGGAATGGTTACTCTCCTCACTATTATTATCTTTTTTATGACGTGAAAGCCTAAAAATAATTTTCTTCTTATTTATACAACTTGGGATTCTGATGATTTTGGGTTAAACCTGCACTTTCATAAAATCTTCGGCAACAATGCTGTTGGGAAAATAAGTCTTAGCTTCCTCCAATGTTTCCGTCGGACTTTTATATCGCTGGCTCAGATGTGTAATTACCAATTTTTTAGCGTTATTCTCTGATGCAATCAAAGCCGCCTGTTTGACCGTCAAGTGCATAAATTTTTCTGTTTTCTCCTTTATGTCATCCAGGTGGGTGCCTTCAGAAATTAAGAGATCGGCATTTTTCGCGAGAGCATCAGCTCCTTCGCAAGGCACAGTATCGGCGATATAACTCACTTTTTTTCCCAAGACCATATAGCTTATATCATCGGCTTTCACATTTTTCCCGTTGACAATTATATCTTTCCCCTGCTGTATTTTCCCTAAAATCGGCCCTTCCACCACGCCGTATTTTTTTGCTTTTGTCACGTCAATTTTTCGCCGATCTTTTTCTATGAAACTAAACCCGAGGCAAGGGGTTGAATGTTTGAGCGGCTGCGCTTCGATTATAAAATCTTCCGTCTCAATGAATTTCCCTTTCTTGATCTCATGAACTTCATGCTCGATAACATCCTTGCTGGCGAAGAAAGTAAACATATTTTCAAGATATTTTTTCGTTCCCGCCGGTCCGTAAATGAGTAACTTCTTCTCTGCTTTATCTGCGCCCATCGTGCTCATAAGGCCGGGAATTCCAAATACATGGTCGCCATGCCAGTGGCTAATCAACAAGCGGGTTATCCTGGCGGGCTTGATTCGGGCAATGCGCATCTGCCGCTGCGTCCCTTCACCACAATCCATCAAAATGGTTTCGGTTTTGTAGGAGAGAACAAGGGCAGAATGATTCCGCTGTTTTGTCGGCACCATGCTCCCGGTCCCCAGAAAGGTTATTTCTATCATAATCTTCTCACCAATTCCCGTAAGTGGCACACTTTTGGACTAAATTCGCGTTTGTTGCGACGATCTACGAGCATCGCTTTAATGCCCACGTTTTGCGCGGCTACAATGTCGCTTTCCATGCTATCACCTATTATCAGGCAATCTTCTTTATGAACATGCAGATCATCTATCACTCGACTGAGAAAATTGATATCGTTCTTTAAGATACCCAGTTCAAAAGAGAAGTACATTTTTTCAAAATAAGGGGCTAGCTTAAATTTTTCCAAAGCTCTGGGAAGGGAGAAGCAGTCTGTATTTGCGATAAGAATCAGCCGGTACTTGGATTGAAGTTGTGCCAAGGCTGGTTCTACATCATCGTATGGTCTGGAGAGCATCCATGATTTATTCCACAAACCAACTAATTGTTCAATTTTTTCTGGTGAAGGTTCAATCTGAAATTCATTACAGACCGCCTCAAAGGCCTGTGTTAAAGAGTCAAATCTTGTGGTCATCATTGCCCGTTCCATGCGCACCACATAATCAGAGAAGGGCAGATTGATTGCTAAGATATCTTTTACTTGTTTGATGGGGCTGTGGATGCCATTTTCTACCAGCGTGCCCCAAAAGTCAAAGAGGATCACATGTGTCATGAACATATATTTTTGAGAGGGAGTTTATATAATTTTGGGATGAAAATTTATTTTCAGACCATTGAATGTTGGTGGTCTATCTCTTAAAATTATTTATTTTTTCGATGAGAAACTCCAATCCTTCCACTAGTCTTGGTCCAGGCCGGTTTAGCAGAGAATCATCAATAACATATACTTTTTTCTTTTTAACGGCATCGATATTTTTCCACCCGGGGCGCTTTAGAACCATTTTGGTCTTCATTTTGCTTCCAAACCCGCATGGCGACAGAATAATTATTTCCGGATTAAAAGTTTGTATTTGGGGGAGTGTAATTGGTTTACTTCTTTCTCCTTTTTTGATTAGATAAATTCCCCCTGCCATCGCCACTAGTTCTGGCACCCAATTGCCGCTTGCATGAGGGGGAGCATGCCACTCTTCAACGTAGACGCGTGGCTTTTTTCCCGGCAACACTTTTTTCTGCAGCAGTTCAATGGCACGCCTCATACGTTCGATTAATTTTTCTGCTTCTTTCTGTTTATAGTTTAATTCCCCAATAATTCTGATGCTTTCATACACTTCATCCAGTGTTTTGGGATCAAGATGTACGATATTAATGTTATATCTCTTGGCATCCTGCACCACTTTCTCTTGTACAAACGTGGAAGTGAGCACTAGATCCGCATTCAATCTTTTAACCTTAGCCAGATCCACATCGAGCCACCCGCCCACTTTCATTTTTTTCTTCGCATCTGGCGGATAATCACAAAATCGGGTTGTGGCAATGATATGTTTCCCCAACCCCAAAGCATACAATATTTCAGTATTGCTGGGGGCCAGAGAAATGATCTTTTTTTCTTGTAGATTTGTGGTTTCTTTCTGATGAATATCCAGGGGATCATCCTGCACATAGTGCAATTTGTACTTTAAGGCAAGATATGCTTTCTCCAGTTCTTTTCCGAAATAGGCGGCATGTTCCTGGCGGGAAATAAGCCCCATGCTGGTAATCTTGTAGTACAATTCTTCCGGCGTTTTTCCTATAATTAAATACTTCAGTTTGTGGTTCTGATAGTATCGCACTTTGATGAGTCCTTCTTCTATGAATGGTTTGATAGTAAAAAAGCCCAATGGATCTTCTTTCCAGTAGATGTCTTTGCGGGAAGCGGCGATAGTTTTCATTTAATTTAAAGTAGAAGAAAGGGATTTATAAAGTTTAGGTGAAGAAGGCACTATCCCAAAAGTGAGTGATATTGCGTAGAGCACGAGCAAAGCCAAGAAGTGAGGCGAGCTATGCTATTCGTAAGACGAATTAAGCTGCTTTTTCTATCAATAATCTCACGGCTGGAAAAAGACGAGCCGAACGGCCTGCTCGTGCTCAAAAACCACTACGCCACGAGCAAGTCCGATTTCTGTATGCATGTCGCAAGAAATCGGACAATAACGGGGTGTCCTGAGAAATTTGCTGAATTTTATCTATTAGAGCAAATTTCTGGGATGCCAGAAAAGCACAAAGAGAAATTATTACTTTTCTGTGCACAAGCAATAGCAGTTACATGTACAAATCTATTTCACTCCCCGCAGCTGATTCTCAATATCTCTTAATTGCTGCTCGAGCTCATCCAAATCACTTTTTTTAGAAGTTGGAGCTGGCGCTTCTTTGCGTGCGGGCATGCGCGGCAAGACCACTTTTTCTTCCATTTCTTCTTCGTGTTCTTGCATAAGTGGCTCAGGTACTTCGGGTTTAGCATGATGATTGGCAATTGGCTTTACTTTTCCTTTAGGAAAATGATGCCGTAACTTGACATCTACCAGATGATTTAATTCTTTTACATCATTTCGCAGCGTTGTGAATTGAGCTACTTTTTGTTCCTGCAGATGCCGAAATTGTTCATATCCCTGCATGAAGATAATCAAATCACGTAAAGATTCCAGTAGCTGCTTTCGGACCATCCGGGGATCTTGTACCTGCACCACATACTCTGGCTCTTTTTCCTTGGCAGAAAGATGATGCTGTACTGCTGGTTTTGCTTTTTTAGCCATATTAAATTTGTTCCGGCTCATTTAAAGATTGGTTCATGAAGTCAATTTTCTTTTCAATTTCAACCAAAGCGCTTTGCCACATTTCAATCTGGTGATCTTCTTCATTTTTCAGTTCGTTGATTTTAGTTAAAGTTTCTTTAGCTTCGTCCATCTTTCTTCTGATTGCTTTCATTAATTCAAGTACGCTATTATAATCATCAATTTTGACGAAAACAGGCATTTGTTCCATTGGTATTCCCTCTTTATGCTTTAAACACTACTTTATCAGCTAGTAATAACCGGTCATGTACGCCTTTGACTGCGCGGCGTAATTTGACGAAATTATGTTCTTCATTGTACTCGGATGTTTCTACTGCTTTATTAATATGGCTTAATTCTGTAATTTTAGACTTAACTTCATCCATCTCAGCTAAGATATGTTGGTACACTTCCATTTTAATAAACAAAGGATTTGGTTCTGTTTTGATCGGCAGTGCAAATTTCTGTCTGCCAGCTAGCTTTGGAGCTTCAGGCATAGAATAATCTGTCGTTTCATCTTCAGGAAAAGTCATTGCTCTTCCCAAGCCCGCTGCCTCTTTGATTTGATCCGGCTCAATAACACGTGAAGATGATATTTTTCCCGGCAATCGCAAGGATCCTTCTTCTGGCAGCCTCCCTTCTGGAAAAGGAACTTTAGATACTTTTTTATGCCCAAATAGCCATCCCATAATTCATTGCAGGGATAGAACATTTAAAAACTTTGTTTAGTATTCTACAATAGTGAAAAAGATTTAAAGGGCGACCTATTTCTTGGTGATCTGATGAAAAAAGTATGGTGGGCAGTAGCAATCGTACTACTTCCTCTTGTAGTGGGCGCTCTGGAGGTCAATGAAGTGATGTATGCTCCTACGGCCGCGTATGGCGGTTCAGGCAATGAATGGATTGAGCTGTATAACGATAATGAGCGGGCCTATGGTGCTTTCTTTTGTTCTTTAGATGGAGCGGAGGTGGAGAATTTCACCGTAGAGCCTTACGGATATTTAGTAATTGCCAAAGTGCTTACAACTTTTACGGATTTTTACCCTAATATAACCGCCATCGATGGCAATTTTAATTTTAACAATGCCGGGGACACTATCGTTTGGAACTGCAGCGATGTCAATCTATCTTTTAGCTATACCCCTGATCTTGGCGCACTGAGTAATGACAAGACTTTAGAACGTAACTTCGAACAAGAATGGGGTGAAAGTAAAGAAGCGGGGGGAACCCCTGGTAGAGTGAACAGTATTGCCAACACCAGCTTCCATGATCTTACATTAGTCATTTCCGAAGTGATGGCTAACCCTTGGGAGAATGATGATTGGCCGGCTCCCGACGGCGAGTGGGTCGAATTATTTAATTACGGCGATCAAGAAGTGTACGCCGGCGGACTCAAGCTCACTGATGCGTATGGTGAGAATGAATTATTTATTGCAGAATCGTCCACATTAGGAGATATCTTTGTGTTGCCGGGAGAATATTTGGTGGTGTATCGGGATGGAGACAGCGATTTTTCTCTTAATAATAATGGTTATGAAGAAGTGCGATTAATACAGGAAAAAGAGGATATGGATATTCTAATTGATTGGTTTTCCTACCCAGGCACCACCGAAGGAATGTCCTGGAGCATTATCGAAGAGGTGCCTTATTTAACTTCTCCCACCCCTCTTGAAGACAACGAATACACCGGAGAATGTATCTGGGGCTTATTTATCGATACAAACAATTCCATCTACCGGCCGGAGGAATTTTCATTTTCAGTGATGGTCAATCGCTTTGCCGGACTCAAAGATGAGATAACGGTTTATGGACAAATCGAGGATGAACATGGAGAGATAATCCGAACCTATACACCTTGGCAAAACGAGACAGTGGACTCAGATCGGCAGCAGCGATATTCACCCAATCTGCTGGCAGGCATGTATCAAATCAGTTTCTGGTTTGAGAATCCGCCTTGTTTGGATATTGATCCATCAGCATATCGTGTGACTAAGCTAATTGGTATAAGCGATAGTTATCAACGATATGATTCCATGCTGCAAATTAACGAGCTCAACCTTGGCAGCGACAAGAAAGTCAAATGGGGGCAACAGTTTTCAACTAAGCTTACTGCGTATCGCAGCAATGGCACGCAAAGCACGCTAGAGATATGGGCGGAAAAATCCGGCAAGATCATCAGCCAAAAAACCAAAGTGAATGCTCCGGCGCAATTCACCCAGTATTCTTTTACAATACCTCTGCAATTGATTCCTAACTGTGATGGAAAAATACATGATGGGGCGGCCACACTGCGCGTTGAGGGAATGGGCACCTCTGCTGCCCGAGATTTTACTATTGATAATGTCGATTCTAAAATTTGCACGGACTATCTGGATTATGTAGAGGATCAGGAAAAAGCCGATACCAAACTAGCATATTCCATCACTCAAATGCCCTCCTCTGTTGTTCCCGGCAGTGCATTTAAAGTTACTGCCAGCGTTCACAATGATGATAAATCTCATCTTTACAATGTGTGGGCATACGTCTATAGGGGCAGTAAATGTTATTCCTGTAAGGAAAACACCCAAGATCGCGACTCAAACCTCGAAAAATTTACTCTCGATAGCAATGAAGACAAAGAAATATATTTTCCGCTTAAATTGGATGAGAATATAGATGAAGGGGAATATAAGATTAAAGTTATTTTTAATAAAGATAATCAGAAAACAAACAAGGAAGCGGTGGAAACTTTCTACGTGCAAATGCCGGTTGAAACGAAAACTATCAATGATTCGATCTCTGTATTTGCTGAAGGCGATCCTAGATTTGGAGGGTCTTCTTTACGCTCGCGCATTACCGATGCTGCCGGAATTGTTGTATATGAATCAAATGATGTACGCTCCAAAAAAGCCATCCCTTATTTGTTATTAATTTCAGCAGCGCTGGTGGTTGCGGTGATGTGGAAAAGGAAGTGAAATAACCTGTCCCCAGTGCTACAGCAATATGGCTTTTGCCAACACCAGCTTCCTCGTATGCCCAAATGCCGGCAGGTTTTCCTAAATTTTCTGGAAACCCTTAAAAACCCTTTCCCTTTCTAACCTCCATGGTTACCATTACCTTTCGTGCTGTCATCGAAGTGCTGGGAAAACCACCAGAGCATGTTAAAGAATCGATGCAAGAGTACCTTCGGAAGCTTGAAGAAGATAAGAGATTTAAAATTCTTCATCAGGAATCAGCAGAAATGAAGAAGCAGGAAAAACAAGATTTATGGGCTGTCTTTGCAGAATTAGAAATCCAAACCACCCAATTAGAAAATCTAACCATCTTTTGCTTGGACTATATGCCATCAACATTGGAAATTGTAGAACCCAAGCAGTTAAATATAACGGATTTTCAGTTCTCGCAATTCCTGAACGATTTACAGACGAAGCTACATCAAATAGATCTGCTTGCCAAACATGTCAAGATTGAGAATGATCATCTGAAACGGAATTTAGGGGCTTTACTAGGCAATTATGTTCAGGTTCTGCTCAAACAAAACAACCTTGGTTCTGCTCAATTGAGCAAATTAACCGGGGTTTCTCAGGATCAACTAGAGGATTACCTTGATAAGCTGATGGACGAAGGAAAAATAGATTTAAAAGAAGGGATATATTTCCTGAAGGAGAAAGAAAAATAAACATGGAACCAAACGAAAAAAAAGTGGAAGCGGTATTGTTTGCAGTAGGCCGGGAAATAACTACTGAGAGAATTGCGAGTTTGTGCGCTTTAGAAGTTGTGCAAGCCGAAGAACTTATTAGAAAAGTACAGGCTGATTATGAACACAAAGATCATTCTTTACGCATTGTACAAAAAGAAAATGGCTGGAAGTTAACCGTGCGGGACGAATTTGTGCCTTTAGTGAGTTCCATTGTGACTTCCACCGAACTGGAGCGGCCTTTAATGGAAACGTTGGCGGTTATCGCCTGGAAATATCCGATCGTGCAATCCGATGTCATTAAATTACGCGGCT
>CAYOKQ010000054.1:0-9626 GCA_964404595.1 uncultured Methanosarcinales archaeon
TTATAAAGAAGGACAGCTCATAGATCTAAAAATGAGGTTGAACGCGATATCTTTATTTAGTGGAGCAGGTGGTTTAGATATAGGTATTTCTAAAGCTGGATTTGATGTTAAAGCTTGTGTGGAAAACGATAAAGATTGTGTTTTCACTCTTAAAAAGAATTTTCCTGATACGATTATTATTGACAAAAGTATAAAACTGGTCAGTTCTGAAGAATTACTTGAAAAAGCAGGCTTGAAAAAAAGTGAAGTCGATTTAATTTTTGGTGGACCGCCGTGTCAATCATTTAGTAGTGCTGGGAAAATGCGTTCAATTAAAGATTCTCGAGGAACTCTTATTTTTGATTTTGTGAGATTAGTTGAAGAAATTAAACCAAAGACTTTTTTGTTTGAAAATGTCAAGCAGTTTAGATATATCAGAGCTGATGAAAAAATCCCAAAGCCAGATTATACAAAGAGGGATTCTGATCCTAATTTAGTAATAAATATTCTTCGTAAAAACTTTGAGAAACTGGGTTATAACTTAAACTATGGTATAGTTAATTCTGCAGACTTTGGCGCACCCCAAAAGAGAGAAAGAACACTGATTATAGGAACATTAGCTAATAACAAAATTCCACTTCCACAAAGAACACATTATAGGGAAGGTGGTTTTGGGAAAAAATGGAGAACATTGGGTGATGCCATAAAAGATTTAAAACAAGAAGAAGAGTTCGTAGAATATGATGAAAAGAGAAAAAGTTTCTTGAAATTGATACCTCCTGGCGGACATTGGAAAAACTTAAGTCCAGAACTGCAAAAAGAAGCAATGGGGGAAAAATTAAAATTAGGTGGTGGAAAAACCGGATTTTTCAGAAGGTTATCTTACTTTGAGCCATCGCCTACTCTCTGTACTTCTCCTAAACAACCTGGCACAGACATGTGTCACCCCGGAAAATTACGACCATTAACCGTTGCAGAATATGCTGCAATACAAGAATTCCCAAAGAATTGGGTATTTTCTGGGAACATTATTCAGAAATATAAGCAGATTGGTAATGCCGTTCCAATAAGACTTGCACAAGCAGTAGGACAAGAAATAAAAAATCATTTGGAGAGGAGTTTTTGAGATGAACCTAAAAGAATTAAATATAAAATATGAAAAAGAATTAATCTTTGAATTATCCCTGGGTGCTTCGGGGGTTGGGCCCTCAAAAGCAGGTGCTATTGTTGAAAACTTTGATTCACTTAAAGAATTTTTAGAGGCTGAGAAAAAAGACTTTTTAGAGATAAAGAGTCGTAAAAATAAAAATATCCTCAATGATGACCAAATAAAATCAATATTAAAAGTAAAGAAAATAATCCCTCCAAACTTAGATGTAAGACAAGCTTGGCTTTTCAAGTTATCCTATGATTTTATTCATTCACAAGTATCAATGGTTTCTGCTTTAAACTTAGATAATATTGATATAAACCCATTGCTTGTAGAAGCTTTGGATTTAAAAGAACCAAGAGACATTATATCTTTTGTAATTTACCAATCCGTTACTCGTTCAGTTGTTACGGCTTGGGGAACATGCGTAGAAAATATGGTTAAATATGTTGGTTGTGAAGGTAATGATGCCAGAGATAAGAGTTTAACTGGAAAGAATTTTGATTTGAAAAAATGCTTAGGTTCAGAGGAGTATTATATACAGGTTAAATCTGGGCCTAATACGATGAATGTAGGAATGGTTTATAGTTTAAATGAAACCATTGCAAAGATTAAAGCTAAAGGTAAAAAAGCTTTCTTAGGTATGACTTATGGTAAAAGAGATAGGATATCTCCACAAATTATGGGAAATTTGAATGACCCCGTAAAACAAACAAAAATAGGAAGAGAATTATGGGATTTTATAGCTGAGGAAAAAGATTATTATAAAAAGGTAGTAAAGACAATCTCGGACGCAACAACAGGATTATTAGATCATAATTTTATTGAGCTGATTGATAACAAAATAGATGATCTTGTTGTTCAGTGGGAAGAAAAATTCAAAGGAAAGCAATTCAACGAAATCTTAGATTTTTATATCTAACCCGATTCCCCCCGTTCCGATTCATTAAAAAAATTTGGGAGAACGAAGTGAACCGTTAAATAAATGTTAGAGAATAGTGCGAAGCATTTTCTTAGTCGTTCCGTTGTCAGATTTAACGAAGGCAATAGCATTAAAGATATTTACGGCGTAAGCCTCGTTAGAGGTAACAAAAGATTGTATTTAACACCTATTTAGCGAAGTTATTGCGTTAATTTTGCTAAATAGAGATGTTAGGCGAAATGTTTTTAAAGATAAGAAAAGATGAAACATCTATGCCAGAAGTGCTTATTGAAAAACTTTCAGAAGAGATATTGTTGCAAGGATATTCACCCAAAACTAAAAAAGTGTATCTCCAAATCATCCAAAATTTTCTATCATCCCAACAAACACCACGAGATTTTCTGCTCAAGCGCTCGTCAAAAAGCAGGTCAACGCTGCGTCTAAATTACTTTGCCTTGCAGTTTTATTATGAAAAAATATTGAAGCAACCGTTTGATGAAACACTGCCTATTGCTAAAAAACAACAGAAATTGCCAGTGGTGCTTAATCGAAAGGAAGTTCAAGAGATGATTAATCATACTGCTAATTTTAAGCATAAATTAGTACTTCAATTGCTCTATTATTCTGGATTGCGTTTAAGTGAGTTAATCTCGCTCCGATGGACTGATGTAGATTTCGAGAGGGAAATTATTCACATCAAACGGGGAAAAGAGAGCAAAGACCGGGTTGTTTTTCTCCACGCCGAACTTGCAAAGAGACTGCAGCAGCATAGCAAATATGAACCGTTTATTCTTATTTCGGAGCGAGGGAAGATTTATACTGAGCGAAGCATCCAAGAGATCGTCAAGCAAGCTGCTTTGAAAGCAGGAATTCATAAAAAAGTAACTCCTCATACTCTGCGCCACAGTTTTGCAACACATCTTTTGGAATCGGGAGCCGATATTCGTTACATCCAGCAGTTATTAGGTCACAATAATCTAAAAACGACCCAAATTTATACTCATGTCGCCAATAAAGACATTCAAAAGCTTGCTAAATTATTGTAATATCATGCCCCTCTCCACCTATCACAAAAAAAGAAATTTTGCTAAAACGCCAGAGCCAAAAGGTGCGCCATCCAAACCAGGAAAGAAAACTTTATTCGTCATTCAAAGGCACGCTGCTCGGCGCTTACATTATGATTTTCGGCTGGAGAATAAAGGAGCTCTTGTTTCTTTTGCGGTTCCCAAAGAACCGAGCATGAGCACCAAGGACAAACGATTGGCCGTGCACACCGAAGATCATCCAATATCCTATGGCAGTTTCGAAGGAGTGATTCCCGCCGGCAATTATGGCGCCGGGAATGTGGAAATATGGGATAAAGGCTTTTTTGCCAACATTACCATTAAAGAGGGGAAAGTACAGCCATTGAAAATAGCACTTGAAAAAGGACACCTTTTAATTTGGATCAAGGGAGATCGGCTGCGCGGGGGCTTTGCGTTTAATCGCATGAAAGATGGCAAGAACTGGATTCTCATCAAAATGAATGATGAGGAAGCGCTGGAAAACAAACGAGAAGAGCAGACTCCTTCCACATTTATTAAAGTAAATTCCAAAACCATCGAAATCACTAATGCCAAAAAAGAAGTTTTCGCGAATATCAGGAAAGAAGATTTTGTTACCTATTATGCTAAAGTAGCCCCATTGATGCTTCCTCATGTCCACAACCGCCCCATTTCCATGTTTCGTTTTCCCCACGGACTTCGTGAAGAAGGATTTTTTCAGAAAAACATTCCTGATTATTTTCCAAAATGGATGAAACGCACCACGGTAACCCATAAGGGCAGTAAGATTACCTATGTCATGGCCAACGATGAAGCGAGCCTCGTCTATCTGTCCACGCAGATGGTCATCCCCCATATCTGGCCAGTGCGTGCTGACAAGTTAGAGTATCCCGACAAGATGATTTTTGATCTAGACCCTTCGAGTAATGATGTGACCAAAACGCAGCAGGTAGCATTGCTGATAAAGAAATTCCTTGATCAACTGCAATTGCCCAGCTATATTATGACAACAGGGAATAAAGGCTATCACATTGTCGTACCTCTCGATCGCTCCACCTCCCAAGAAGAAGTGCGCACCTTTGCCCTCAAAATAGTACAAGTACTTGCTCATGCCTATCCCAACATGATAACGGCAAACATGCGCAAAGACAAACGAGAAGGAAGAGTCTTTGTTGATGCGTATCGCAATTCACCAACGCATACCGCCGTCGCCCCATATTCGGTTCGGGCATCGCTGCGTGGCGGAATTGCTATGCCCATCGAGTGGAATGAAGTAAAGAAAATAACACCCCATCATTTCACGCTTGATAATGTGTATCCCCGGCTCAAAAAAGGGGATATATGGAAAGGAATGTATGAGAAAGGGATATCTATCAAGAAAGTGATGGAAAAAATAAGAAAGTAACGGTGTCGATTTGATTTAAAAATAAAATTTTTCCTACAGCTATAATTTTATACCTATAGTTTCCAAAACAGACTGTTGCAAAGGAAGCAAACAAGGATTGCTTGGAATAATAGTAATATAAAGTCTGTTCTCATGTAAACTAACTTCGTTGTCATCTAAACTGTCAGCTCCATCTGTTATCCCAAACCTCCACAGGGAACCACTTTGGTTCATAATAAATGGTTGAGGAAATTCTGATGGTTTATCTTTAGCACTGAAAGGAGGACAACCACTAATACTCCCTGAGATAGACAACGGCGTGGCTGGATCATCTCGATATAATTCGTGATATCTTTGGAGAAGTACTTGGGGTTTGCTACGCTGCAAATCGTGTAATAATGAAATGTGCAGATTATACAGTTCATGAATAGTTAAAAAACCATCTTTCCAATATTCTTCTTTTCGTGTTTCTAAGACTTTTAATGTATCTTCTTGTAATTGAGGGGAAAGACCTACTTTCTGGAATTCTTGTATTAAAATATCATGAGGTTTCATGTGGTATTTGTCAGCCTTAATTTCCGAGGGATCTTTCATACCACTAAATCGGCTATATGGTAAGTCATAGTTATGTCTTGCAACACACTCTTCCAAATCAAGGGTAGTTAAATCTCTTAATTTTCGTAGCAGTGGCAAATGAAGATGATCACGCTCAGAACCTTCGAGGACTCTTCCCATTCCCCGGCGTACAAAACCACTGTTTAAAGGAACTGCATGAGCTAGGACAGATATAGCTTCCAAATCCTCGTTCAGAAATGTTCTGGCTTGCTCCTGAGTGATACGAAACTGTCCCGGCGACGTGCCAGGCACTTGAATTGGGTCAAGATACGCTGCTAATTCGCGAAGTATCTCTCTCACTTTTTGATGATCTTCCTGAACTTCGGCCGGGATGGTCACCATATTTACAAATGGAGTCATGCTTGTGCCAAAGACTTGTTCCAATTCTTCGAGCTGGTCAACAGTAATGGTGCCTTCGTACCTATCCCAAGAATGATCCCGATTAAATACAGCGCCGGCAGCATAGGCTACTATTGCTTTGGTGATTTTTCGAGCAGCACGGCTAGTTGTTCTTTTCTCAAGAATATCGCGAACTCGTACATTTGCTTTAATGCGATCAAAAATCGATTTCTCTTTTAACAAGCGAGCATAGTCTTTCCCATAAATATTCACTTGACAAGTTCCTCCAAATTTCCTTGCCACTTCTTTAAGAACTGGATGCCATACTTTGTTATCATATCCTGCTCTTACCATTATTACACCATGTGGAGAATCAAATCTGTTTTCTCCATAAGAAGGGTTGTACTCTGCTTCTAAAGTCCCTTCTAAATCCTCCTGCTCCAAGAATCTTGTTAGTGAAAATAGTTTCCCTTTTTTACTCATTTCAATTCCCCTAAAAGCACGAGGATCAAAATAAGAATCATGAAGGAAAGAACCAGCATCATAATCTAATGTGGCAGAGTACCCTAAAGCAGGAACTTGTTGCCTCAGTTTGTACGCCTCTGCATAAACAGAACCAAATTCTAGTTTTTTAACTGTATTAGGATCAATTAAGAATGTTAACTTCAACTGAGAAGGATGTTGTTCTTGAGGACCCCACGCTTCGCATCCTTCGATTTTGTCTATGGTTACACCATCTGGCAATTTAATCTTACTGGCCACGGCTGCTGTAATTTCATCCTGCATTATATGTTTTGTATCTAAATATTCATTAAACATGTCCATACTTTGTGGATTATCTCTGTGCACTTTGTAATCAGCCCACTGCCTATCATAAACTTTTATCCTTTCAAGGCTATCTCCTACGTACTCCACAAGATTAGCTAGTTGCATTTCCCTAACATTACGCGGATTAATTATAAATGTTACTACTCTATAATCAAATTAAGGAACTAAATTTTCAAGTGCTTTGATTACAAGGAAAATGAAAAAAGATTTAAGTATTAAGTTCATTATTGCTGCTACATGAAACCCATGCTTGCCATATCTGGAACTGAAGATCTGCTCGATCAACCAGGATATCTCTATGAGCCAAAATTAGATGGTATCCGCGCGCTGTGCTTCAAAAAGAAAAAACTGAAATTTCTCTCGCGCAATGAATTGAATATTACCACCAAATACCCTGAATTTAACTTTCTGGATAATATTAAAGCTGATGAATGTATTCTCGATGGCGAGATTGTGGTCTATGATAAAAAAGGCCATCCTTCGTTTAGTTTATGGATGCAGCGAGAGCAAGAAGGCCTTAAAGTGCCTGCTACGTATGTGGCTTTTGATATTCTGTATCTTAATGGCAAATCACTCCTGCACCTGCCTCTGCAGAAACGCAAGAAAATCCTAGAAAAGGTGGTGAAAGAAGGCAAGCATCTGCAAACAGCATTCTATACCATCAACGGTAGAGCTTTATGGAGGCAAGTTAAGAAACGCGCGCTTGAAGGAGTTATTGCCAAGAAAATAAACAGTACGTATGAACTTAATAGTAGATCTTCTACCTGGCGCAAGATTAAACTCAGCAATGATATTGACTGCGTGATCCTTGGATTTACAGTTGAAAAACGGCAGCTCACCAGCTTGGCGCTAGGATTGTATGTGAATGGAAAATTACAGTTTGTGGGCAAAGTAGGAACAGGATTTGATGAGAAGGCTATTGTTTCCCTACGCAAAAAGCTTGACAAAATAAAATTAAAAAATGCAATAGTAGAGACAGAGAAAGGCGTCATTCCAGTAAAGCCCGTTCTTGTAGTACAGGTTGCATACCAGCAGATAACCCATCATCAGAAATTACGTGCACCGGTGTTTATGCGGTTAAGGAAGGATAAGAAGGCGAAGGAGTGTGGTATGTAAGATTCTGCAAATTCTTTCTTTTCCTATATGGGAGAGTTCTTAGCGTAGTATCTTGTTAATGTTTTTGAAAAAGAAAGAAGCATTGTTAAGTGATTCCTGTGCAGGATATTTGTTTGCTTGAGGAAGTTTTTGGTAAGTAAATTCTCCTCGTTTACGTTTTTCTATGGAGAAGATTCCAAGTAGTGCATCTGCTCTGACAACCATTTTCTGATAAATTTTGAGTAATTCCATATCCAATTTTCCTGTACTTACCAAATATTTTTCAAAAGCTTCCAATGTTTTCTTATTGGCCAATCACAGGACTGTAAAAAGTGAAGTCTTTTTCAAGTTTAAACTGTTCTTTTTGAAGTATTGGATTATTGGAAACCTCAAAGAGCATTTGTGCCGTTACCAATTCATTCTCTGCTCTTTTGAAGATACAGTTCTGCTTCATCATCCATTTCTTTTTCCTCGTATCAGATTGCAATACTCAATAAAACCATAATAAATAATGCTATTTTTATAAATCTGCTTACCAACATTTTCAGATTCCACTTTAAGCATTTCTAAGAATTCGTTTCTAGTAAAAATGTGAGAATCTATTAGTTTTATTTCTCTTCGTTTTACTGTTTCCAGAAGTGGAGCTATTTCTTTTTTTGTTGGTTGGGATTCAACAATAACGGCGATATCTAAATCTGATTTTTCTGTTGCTTTATTTTTCGCATAGCTTCCAAAAACCATTAAGACAAAAAAGTCGGTTTGTTTTAAAATTTTTTTCTGGATTTCTGATAGTATTTCTTTCGGGAATTTTCTTTTTTGAATGTCTAAGTCATTGATCAAGTTCAGATAGGAGAAGGTTAAGTTATTATTGTGGTTTAGAGAATATGTAGTTACATCACCAGTTATTTCAGTTTTTACTAAATCCTGCTCTTTGAATTTTTTGAGTGCTATCTGAACAATATTATTAGATTTCTGTTGGCTCTCTTCTTTAATTTGTTTAAAAGTCAAACTAGCAAAAAGGTCTTTTTTGAAGACGCCGAAAATGGTTAATTGTTGTTTGGTGAGCATTTTACCTATTATTGGGTACTGAATTACCTAGAAATAGGTGAGGTAATATAAAAATGTTTGGTTTAAGTTATAAAAGTAGTTATTCATTCAATAATTTTCGTGGATTGTCAAAAAAATTCATCCCTGATGAATCAGCAGGATATGCAAATTGCTTTCTTGTATACACGCCGTCCGTATTTGTCTGTTTCTATTTTCATAACAAGCCTCGTGATTCATTGTAAGCTTCATTTAATTCCAATAATTTTTTCCATATCTCCATGTATTTACGATAATCTTGAGGAGAAAGATATTCCTCCATATCTGGCCTATAGAGCGTATCTATGCACTTCATCATAAAATACTTCTTTTTCTTGTCCTTGATGGATTTTGTCTTCTGCCATAAAGAAAAAAGAGAATTAAGCCATAATGAAGCCACTTCTTTTTGTTCAAATTGCTTCATCTCACCAAAAATAAAAGCAATGAAATATCCCCGAAAATGCTCCAGTGCATTAAATGCTGTTACTCTTACTCTTCCATCTTCATCCTCTAAGAGGTGAAGTACTTGTTGATATGTTTTACTAAAGTCTGCGAAAGTTCCTGATCGCCACCTAAATCTGGAAAGGGCATACATAGCAACATATCGATCTTCCCAAGGATTGGAGGCTGCTTTTTCATGTAGAATAGTAAGTAGTTCTTGCTTCTGTTTTGAGTTAGATAGTTTCGTTATCGCTTCAAGCGCTGCGTATCTTACTTTTCTGTCTTTACTTTTTATATTTTTAATAACTATTTCTATTTCATTCATGGCGTACATTATTATCTTCTAATTTAAATAAATTCCCTATTTCCTCTCCACAACCTTTATAACCCTCTATCCAGAAATAATTCTATGCTCAATTCCATCATTGTCAAAGGTGCCAGGGAACACAATCTCAAAAACCTGCACGTCGAAATTCCCCGAAATAAACTCACGGTCATTACCGGCCTTTCCGGTTCAGGTAAATCTACCTTAGCTTTCGATACCATCTACGCCGAAGGACAGCGACGCTACGTCGAATCCCTCTCCGCCTATGCCAGACAATTTTTAGGCATCATGGGAAAACCAGATATCGATTCCATCGAAGGACTTTCACCTGCCATTTCCATCGAGCAAAAAACGACATCCAAAAATCCCCGATCAACCGTCGGAACTGTCACCGAGATCTATGACTACCTACGTCTGCTCTA
>CAYOKQ010000054.1:9636-10696 GCA_964404595.1 uncultured Methanosarcinales archaeon
TACGCCAGGATCGGCATCATCCATTGTCCGCAATGCCGCTCCCCCATCAAGCCCCAATCCGCAGAAAATATTGTGAATCTCATTCTCGCCGATACCGGAAAAACGCTCATCATTCTTGCCCCCATCATCCGTGGCATGAAAGGCAATCATGAAAAGATTCCGGCCGACTTAAAGAAAGAAGGAATTGCGCGAGTTCGTATCGATGGCACCATCGTACGTATTGAGGATGCAGCCAAGGTCAAGCTCCAGCGCTACGAAAAACACTGGATCGAAGCGGTCATCGATCGCATCACCATTAACGATGACAACAGATTGCGCCTCTCGCAGGCAGTCGAGCAGGCACTCCATCACGGCAAAGGCAGCATGATTGTGCTCGATCCCGATCTTAAGAGCGAACCCAGAAAAGAAATTCAGCAGGATGCCGGCCAAACTTTGTATTCCACGTACGGTGCCTGCCCCAACCATCCTCAGGTCGTCTTTGAACAGCTCGAGCCGCGCATGTTCTCATTTAATTCTCCCTTTGGTGCCTGCCCTTCCTGTTTGGGATTAGGTGAACATCTGGAAATATCTCCGGACCTGCTCATTCCGGATAAACAAAAATCCATCCTTAGCGGTGCGCTGGTCATCTATGGGAAGATGGATTTAAAATGGCGCTGTCAGCAGATAGCGGCCGTAGGCAAAAAATACGGCTTTGATGTCTTTACTCCCATCGAAAAATTCAGCAAAAAGCAACTGGATATTTTGCTGTATGGAACCAAAGAACCGATTCAGGGAAAATGGAGTAACGGTGCCAGTATGAATATGGAGCAAGGATGGGAAGGAGTGATCCCGCAGACCATGCGCCTGCATCAAAATACAGAATCTGAGTATCGCAAGGAAAAATTCGAACAATTGATGATTTCCCGCCCCTGCCAGAAATGCCAAGGAAAACGGCTCAAAGATGAAATACTGGCCGTCAGCATTGATCAACAATCAATCATTCAGGTCACGGAACTAAGTATTGAGAAATCACTCAAATTCTTTAAAAAAAAAAAAAAAAAACTATCAGAAAAAGATCATT
>CAYOKQ010000055.1:0-10292 GCA_964404595.1 uncultured Methanosarcinales archaeon
GCATCAAAGAAGGCAAGCATAAGATAGATGAATGTCTGGTTGTTTTCTCGGCAGTCCAAAAACAAGATGAAGATGATGTGCCGGGCATTGTAGATCGCTATGTGCATGAAATTAAAGACATTGCGGCACAAGTAAAAGCAAAAAACCTGGTTTTATATCCCTATGCTCATCTGAGTTCAGATTTAGCCGCGCCGGCAAAAGCAGAGCAGGTGCTAAAAGAAGCAGAACAAAAACTGCTGGCAGCAAAATTTACAGTTCAACGAGCTCCTTTTGGCTGGTATAAATCATTCACTCTCTCTTGTAAAGGGCATCCGCTGTCGGAATTGAGCCGGGAATTTAATGCACAAGGGAAAGTGAGTGCAAAAGCAGTAGTTCAACCTACAGCAGTGCATCGTGACGCAGAACCGTTTGACCGCGACAATGCACTCAAGAAATTATCCCGTACTACCATGAACGCCGAGCCAGGGAAAGACGGTAAAAAAAGTAATGTGGAATTAGGCAAGGAATTGGATCTTTATATCGTCAATGAAGTCATTGGAAGCGGTTTGCCTTTACTTACCCCCAAAGGAGCTACCATTAAAAGAGAATTGGAACGGTTTATCATTGATGAAGAATTGAAGCGAGGGTATCTGCATACCTCCACTCCGGTAATGGCCAAAAGTGACTTGTACAAAATATCCGGGCATTGGCAGCATTATAAAGAAAATATGTTCGTGTTGCAAGTGGGTGATGAAACTTTTGCACTGCGTCCCATGACCTGCCCTTTCCAGTTTGCCATCTATAAGAACAAGCCGCGCAGTTATCGAGAGCTGCCGATGAAATATGCAGAAATTGCCACTTTATTTCGTAACGAAAAATCAGGGGAGCTGATGGGTCTCACCAGGATACGCCAGTTTACCTTGGCAGACGCACATGTGATATGTACTCCCGATCAGCTGGAAGAGGAATTTGGCAAAGTGGTGGACTTAATTCACTACATTACAAAGGTATTAAAAATGGATGGGTTGTGGTTTCGCTTCTCGAAATGGGATCCAAAAAACAAAGAGAAATATGTGGATGATCCTGCAGCCTGGGAGAGTACTCAGGCATCTATGAAGAAAATTCTGGATACATTGAAAATCAAATATACCGAGGCGGTAAACGAAGCTGCTTTTTATGGGCCTAAATTGGACATTCAATATAAGAATGTGTTTGGCAAAGAAGATACTTTGCTGACGGTACAAATTGATTTTGCTCTGCCTGAACGCTTTGATTTAACCTATGTTGATGAAGATAATAATAAAAAACGACCTTTTGTCGTCCATCGTTCTTCTATTGGCTGCCTGGAGCGGACCATGGCCTACATTTTGGAAAAAACACAGGGAAATTTGCCTTTGTGGTTAAATCCAATACAAGTCAAAGTGATTACTATCAATGATGCGTGTATTCCGTTTGCGCAACAGGTGGTGACCAGCTTGCAGGCGCAGGGCATTCGCGTTGAATTAAATAAAGAAGCCGAAACGCTCGGTAAGAAAGTTCGTGAAGCGCAGCTTGAGAAAGTAAATTATATTGTAACTGTTGGTGATAAAGAAGTTGAAAAGAAGACCTTGGCGGTAAGAGATCGTGCAGGTAAGACGGAGTTTGATGTGAAGGTGGAAACATTTCTCAAGCAATTGCAACAGGAGATTGCAACCAGAGGAATGAAATAGTGGTTTTGAGCGGTTGATTCTCTTATTTTAAGAAACTGCCGGAACAGTTACAGTGAAACGAGAATTTTTTGATCAGGTTTATTCCAACGATCATAAGCCTGTATGACTTCCTTTGCTGGTACCACCATATTTGTTTCATCCGAAAGCTTCTCTGTGGGTTGGAACGAAGCAAATAATCTTTCTACAAAGGATTCCAATTGGCGAACATTGTTTGGCCAAGGCACTTTTTGTAATAATTTCCAGCCATTGCTGTCCACAATGTATTGTGGTAATCTGTGGGTTTGCTGGTGCTTTTCCCAGAAGAACGAAACGATAGTTGATATGTCCTACCCATATACTCCCTATAACTCACCTTCATATACCTCCGTTTATTTGTATTTAATTATGACTGATCTAGAAGAAAGAATCGAATACCTGCGAACACAAATCGTGCCTACAATAGATGCCCTCATGCGCCAAGGAAAGCGTAAATCACTGGGTGAGATTTATACCAGGTTACGGCAGGAGTCCGAAGAATTCTATCGTGCTTTGACCCAATCCCAAGCGCCAGTAACCTGTGTAGCTGAAATTGCAGATTTAATCTATTACAGTACACAAGCCAACGAATATCTCTTACAGCAAGCACTGGACGTGGCACAGGCATTTGGCCTCTCGTCGCTGCAGGCCCTCGACGCAAGTATTGCAAAATATCGCTGCCGTATTCGGGGCATAAAAGACTATGCTGGAGAGGAGCAATCACTGGCAGATTATCTGAAAGCACAAGAACTTGGCTCATTTAATTATCCTGCGGCAACCCAGCAGTTGCAATCGTTCAAAAAAAATTTACGAAACTAAGCAGCCCGCATATGTATATACATAAACTATAAAATGATATCTGGCTTGTTTTATTCATGCTTTTGCTTGAGGAAATCGTGCGAACGTTAGAACATATCGGCCAGAACCAGGTAGGATTAGTACACCAATTTGTTGAAGAAAGCCGTTTATGGTGGCACGATAAAGCCGCGCTCTTCCCAGCCTTATATGGTTTTAAACCTGCAAATGCCTCCGTTCGTGTCCAAGCTCAGGAGAGGCATCCGATCATTGCTTGTTTTACAGAAGATGAATTTCGCGCCTGGTATGCAGAATTTTTCATGGAAGGAATAAAGCACCAACTGGATGTGTTAACGGATTCCCAAACCATAGAAATATTGCGGTCGGTAGAAGGGGCCTTGCGGATCCTATCTCCGCAAGATCCCACCATTTATCCTTTGATCGAAAAACCTCTCTCGCACGCCACCAGGACCACGGCACTTGAAGGAGGAACATTAAGCTTTATCGATGCACTGCTTCCCAATGGAGCTTTGGTCAAAGTGGTGGCCAAGAAAATTCCAGCTACATTGAAATCCTACTTTGAACGGGAAGTAATGATCCACCGTGCACTTGCTAACCTGGGCCATGAACATAAAGTTGTGCTCCCGGTTCATGTGGAGTCCCGAAATAGAATAATTACCTATGGTCATTTTAGGGGGGATTTAAGTTGCATACGCAATGCGTCTGACTCCACCAAAAAAAAATATCTCTGTGATGCTCTGGATTTACTTATCGACATAAGCAGTGACCTGGCCTCCAGAATCGAGCATGGAGAGAGGCGAAATTCATTAGGATTTGAACCCATAAAAGCAGAACTTGCCTCCAAATCTTATTCTTCTGATTTTCTGGTAGAAAGGTTCTGTCATAATTTTATATTACGATTACCAGCAGCACTCGATGGAGTAAATCCGCTTCAAACCGTATTTGAAGATTTCTATCTTGTTCTGATGAAGAAAAAAATGGTAAACTCCATTCCCAATGTACAAAAATATCCCGCTCTGGCGAGCGTGGCGCAAAGTGAGATTACCAGAAAAATGGTATGTGAATATACTTTTGCCATCGCTGATCTTGTAGGCAGATTATCTCGTTATCCTGGCCACGATGACTTCACCGTCTCTAACATCCTGGCGAAGGAAATAGAAGTTATAGATGCCGATAAAATATTTATACGAGAGATGCGTTTACATGATATCGGCCTGGTCCAGGCCCCTTTTCAGAGTTATATATTTGATTTGGCAGTATCAGCCAAGGCTGGATTTTCTTTGCAGCAGGATCTCGTAATAAAAGCATATCTTAAATTGCAGGAAGTATGCGAACAAAAAAAATTGCCTTTTCAGGAATCATTACATTCATTTCAAGAAGGATATTTACTGGTTGCTGCTGACAAATTTCTTAAGCAAGCCGCAGTCCAATTCCTGTATCAACATCTTAAACTGGGAAGTAACGGGGGAGAAGAAGAGAATCTCTCTCCGGGCGAATTCTATAATTGCGCGATAGATATCCTCTCCTCTTACCCCAGTAATGAACATTTAAGTTCATTTATCAGCTATTTACATCTTTTTAATGCAGAACATCATTACTTTCAAGAGCGGCCACGCTGCGAAGGGAGTTTCCCGGTGCCCCAGATGTTTCTGTTTTCTATTTTTGAACGATTAGAAGATTATAGGGGGTGACGATTATTTTCCGTAAGGAGCAGCTGATTAATGCTAAACTTATATTTCACCAAAGAATAGATAGCAAACATGAGTTCTCCAAACATTCCATACAGCAGCAGATCATTTTTTTCCAGGCTTCTTTTCTGTGCATTTAAATTTTCCCACAGTTTTTCTCTTCCATTTATGAATTCCACTGCTTTATTCATGTTAAATGAAAGGCATAGTGAAAGAGATTGGTGCAAGGAAATATTTACTTCTTCTAATAGCTGCAGGATTTTTCTTGAAAAAGAACAATTAAGCTCCAGCGCCAATTCGGCTATATGCTTGTAAGTTCCGCAAATAAGCTTAAATTGGGTAATTATCTGAGCAATAACGGCATGGCGCAGTGCATCCTGCCTTCTGGTCTTGGCAATCAATCGCTGATAATACATGAGCAGGCGGTTAATATTGTCGGTGCGAAAAGGAATTGAAGAAAGTATCTCTTTATTATTTTCTCTGATCGCCTGTAAATAATCCTGTGATAAAGCTTTCACCAGAAAAATAATTCGGTTAAATACCTGTTCACTGGTTTGTTCGCTGATGCCCCCAAGATCCATGACTACCGTTTTTGTTTCTGTTTGTTCGACTATCTCCGCACCAATGAAGCGTTTATTGAGAAGGCCCTGCATAAATTGCGTCGCTTTAATTTTTTTCCCGGTTTTATATTCCTGCAACAGATGATCATGAAGTAAAATTATCTTATCATATCCCAGAATATATACCGACTGGACTAAGGTGGCGATAAGCCGGGTATTCACTTTTTTTAGATCCAAAATCACTTCTAAAGGGGAAGTGTTCTTTTCTGTGCTCAATATCAGGTTATTGCCTTTTTCTTCCACTTCCAGATAATCTCCCTTATCCAGATTAAACTGGCGGATCCATTTGCTGGGCAGGCTGGTAACATGGGTGGCTTGTCCCAGTTTGATGATGCGTCGCTTCATAATATCCAGAGACTTATTCTTTTCTTAAACATATAATCAATGTTACATATATATTGGAGCGATCGTATATATTTGCATAAGGTTAGGCTTCTTGAAAAATTCTATGGGTTTATTATCCCACCAAATATATCCCTTCCAAGGCTCTCTCAATAATCCCGCGGCAATTTTGCATCTTGCGCATCAAGTCATGGTCGGTGGTCGCTTTGCGGATCTGCCCGATGCGATCCAGGATCTGGGCAAAAAATCGAATAAGATCGCCTTCAAGCAGATTGGTCATCCCCAGCAACTCAAAAAAGCTGGTGCCTTTATAGACTGGATGGATGAGCGCAGTCAACTTGTTGAGTTCCAGAAATTTTTCTTCCCTGGCCAGGTACTCATTTTGTTGCAGGGCTTTCTTTAACTTTTGCAATGATTCGCTTGGAAATTCTGTCTTAAATTCATCGCTGCGCCCAGGTTCATAGACTATGCTGGCAAGAGCGAGCAAAATTTGATATTCATCCAGTTGTGAGGCAACATCCGTTGCAAAGACTTCACCTAACGTAATTTCATCAGCATATACCTTCGAGGAGAAGATTCCTTTGGCAGTGAGTTTGCCGTCTTCCACATATCCAAACTGTTTCAGCTTTCGAACAATATTATAATATCTGGCCAGCAATATTCGGGCAGGGATATCTTTATATTTTTCACCAAATTTTTGATAGGAATAGAAACTCAGGCGCAGTATTCTTTCAATTTCCTGTGGCGTATGTAAATTAATCAGATTTAAAACTGTATTAACCGAAAGGCGGAATTGTGATTGGATCGGTTGCACGTCTTTGTCAGTAATTTTTTTGATCTCCTCGTAATTAAAGGTGGGGCGGAAGATCATGCTCACCACATACCCGATTGGATCGATGCCCCGCCGTCCGGCTCGGCCAGCGATCTGGAAATATTCTTTGGTATTCAGGTTGCGAAATCCCCGGCCGTCATACTTTCGCAAACTATTGAAACAGACGGTTCTTGCTGGCATATTAATGCCTACGGCAAACGTTTCGGTAGTATACAATACTTTGATTAATCCTTGTCCAAATAATTCCTCCACCGCTTGCTTAATTGCCGGCAATAACCCGGCATGATGGAAAGCAATGCCTTGCGAAATGGTTTCTTTCAGTAATTTGGTCGAATTTAATTTATGGATATCCGGAGGTGCGTCTCTCAGTTTGCCTTGTAAAGCTGCCAATATTTTAGGGTCTTTTTGGAATTGGTTTGCTTTGGAAAGTTCCCATGCTTTTTGCTGGCAGTCGCGCCGCGAAAAGCTGAAAAAGAAACAAGGTAATTTTTCCGGGCCAAGCTCCCGAATAAGATCGATATGGCTCGCTTCAGGAACTCGTTCACGCTTACCTTTTCTGCCTCGTTTCATCTGGCCGCGATATTCGGGTGAAGCAAATGCTTTTTTAATTTCATTAAGCGTGGTAATGCCCAGCTCATAATCAAAAAATAAATGTTCCAGCGGCACATTTCGTTTGGTTGCCGTCACTGTTTTTACTGGATGATGCTTGATGGAAGAAATCCACTTGCTAAATTCCAGTGCATTGGGAATCGTCGCGGAAAGGCATAAAAAACGGACTGTTTCGGAACTATAAATGACGGATTCTTCCCAGACATATCCCCGTTCCGGGTCGTTGATGTAATGGATCTCATCGAAAATCACATAGGCTACATCGGCAAGATCCGCATCTTGGCTCACCGCCATATTACGGTAGATTTCGGTGGTCATGATCAGGACCTTGGCTTGAGAATTGATGACTATATCTCCGGTCATGAGGCCGACATTTTGCTCTCCGTATTCTTTGACAAAATCACGATATTTTTGATTTGAGAGAGCTTTAATGGGGGCGGTATAGATAACGCGCTTGGGGTCATTGCAGTGTTTTTCGATAATGTAATCGGCAATGAGCGTTTTTCCCGAGCCTGTAGGGGCGGAAACGACGACGGATTGATTGTTCTCGATAGCTTGTATCGCTTCTTCCTGGAAGGGATCGAGAGTGAAAGTTTTAAATTGCATGGTTACACTTCTTCTCTTTTGATAGTTTTGTCTTTGTCAAAATCTTTATCAAATGATACAATAGTATGGATATTATTTCGCTTCATCACGGCGAGGTAGATTTTGTCATTGATACTCATATCAAGATTACTTTTCATCGCATTAAAAAAATCTTCCTGTATAATGTCATAGACTGTAATTGACCCCATTATTCCACGAATATAATTAAATACATTATCAATGCCCTTCATTTTCAATTTGTGGCTTACTTCGATTAATACTAAAACAGAAGTGCAATGCCTTTCCCGGTCTAGAAAATTAGTAAATTCTTCAACTTTAGGATTATACCATCGTTGAATAAAAATATTGGCATCCACAAATTTAATCATATAAATCATCCGCAATTGCTTCTTCCATGGTAAACGTAATCCCTTTACGCTTTATTTCTTCATCAATAGCTCGAAATGCTTCTTTTAAACTTTTCTTCTTTAATGGTTCAATAATAATCTTCTCATTTTCTTTTTCCATGATTACCTGGGAATTGGGTTCTATGCCTAATTCATCCCTCCATGACTTGGGGATAGATATGTTACCAGATTGCGATACATGTGCGAGTGTCATCTTAAATCTTAGATATTGGATTTAATATTTAAAGGTTGTGGTTTTCCTACATAAATTATATAAATATAACCGGAATTTTCGTTATATTATGGAATCAAAGAATATTCTTCAGCATATAGGATTTTCATTATGTGCTTTACTCTCAACATCTCTGCCTCCCCAACGAGCTGAAGCAATAATTGGAACATATTGCCTGCGGCCACAGAGAGAAAAATACTCTGAAACATACTTTGTTCAAGGTGGTGAAAACTTATGGGCCATTGCTGACGTGGTTTATGGATTTAGGACAATACATGACCCAATAACTGACA
Source organism: uncultured Methanosarcinales archaeon (assembly GCA_964404595.1). Lineage (GTDB taxonomy): Archaea > Nanobdellota > Nanobdellia > Woesearchaeales > GW2011-AR9 > CAYJXA01. Next base: position 8,128 of record CAYOKQ010000055.1, read on the forward strand.
GGATAAGGCATCTTCCTACTGAAATTGCTCGATATAACGGCATTCCCGCGCCGTATTATATTTACCAAGGACAAAGACTAGGTATTCCACATGAACGAACAGTAATGATATCTAGCGATATCTGTTCTGCCGCCGGTGATGAAACCAGAGGGTCTGATTTTCATTTCTAAGACATAATTCCACGAAATTCTCTTCACAATCTCCACACCAAATACGCAAAATACGCAATGTAACATGTCACTAAAACTATCCCTTCCGTCCTCACCACCTTTCGGTCTCTGGTGGCAAACACTAAAAACAACAAGCTGGCGATCACCATAACAATCCCATCAGTTGCGAGCATGACAGGATTGACCTGGATTGGTTTGATGAGGCTGGTAATCCCTAAGACAAATAAAATGTTAAATATATTGCTGCCGACAATGTTGCCAATGGCAATGTCACTCTGCTTTTTCCAGGCCGCAACCGCTGAAGTGGCCAGCTCTGGCAAAGACGTGCCCACCGCAGCGATAGTCAGGCCGATAAATGCTTCACTCATTCCGGCGAGTTGAGCCAGCTTTTCCGCATTCATCACAAATATTCTTCCGCCGACAACCAGAGCAGCAAGCCCGCCGACGATCAACAGGCTATTTTTCCAGATAGGATTTTTATTTTTGTATTCCGTCGCAAATTGTTGGTGTACTTTCTTTTGTTCGCTGCGGGCGGTTGTAAAGACATAGAGCAGAAAAAAGGCAAAGATTAGCAACAAGAGAAATCCATCAATTCGGCTTATAGAAAATGTTTCTTTTTGATAGATAAACCAATCTACACCCAGGATGAGCAAAGCAAAGGCAGAGATGATGACAAAGGGGAATTCGTAAATTAAAGATCGGGAGAGAACTGGCAAAGGCATCAAGATAGCACTAACGCCAATAATGGCTAGAATGTTAAAAATATTGCTGCCGATAACATTCCCTATAGAGAGATCAGGGCTGCCATTGACAGCAGCAAATAAACTGACTATCAATTCCGGTAAAGAGGTGCCAAAGGCAACGATGGTCAGGCCAACGAGAATCGGCGAGACTCTCAGATATCTGGCAAGATCAGCTGCACCGTCGACCAGATAATCTGCCCCTTTGAGAATCACCGATAAGCTGATGATAATAAGCAATATTACTACTATTAATTCTATCATATGCTGAAGGCAAGAAATTTTTTAATATAAATCTTTGCCTCTTCGCAGGCACTATCCGTTTCGTGAGTGATATTGCGTAGAGCACGAGCAAAGCCAAGATGTGAGGCGAGCTAATATACTCGTAAGACAAAGATTAAGTTGCTTTTTCTCTTAATCTCTTTACAACGAGAAAAAGACGAGCAGAACGGCTTGCTCGTGCTCAAAAATCACCACGCAAAAAGGGCCGCTGTCCTTTTTGCGCAGAAGGGAAAACTATCCCTTCTTGCGCCGCTCGCAAGTCCGATTTCTATTTTCACTTCGCGGGAAATCGGACAATAACTAGGTGCAAGCAAAAGTAGTTACTTGCTCGCCTAGTGGCGGTGGTGATTTTTGCAATATCACTCACTTTTAGGATAGTGCCCCTCTTCTTCGTTAGGAAAATCCACCAAATCCCCAAAAAGCTTAAAAAAGGGAGACCTTCAGACAGTATTATTTATGTTCATGGAGGATTAAGTATGGCCGAAAAAATTGTTGAGAAAGTGCTTAGAATTACGCAAAATCCAAAACAAATAAGGAATATTTGTACCAGTGCCCACATTCACCATGGTAAAACTGCATTTACTGATAATTTATTAGCAGCAGCAGGAATGATGTCTTCCAAGTTTGCAGGAGAGTTGGAAGGCGGTATGGCAACCTGGCTTCATGCTGACGAGCAAGAACGATTAATGACCGTCGATGCCGCAAACGTGTCCATGGTTCATGAATTTCATGGTCAGGAATATTTAATTAATCTTATTGACACGCCAGGACACGTTGATTTTGGCGGCAACGTCACCCGGGCTATGAGGGCGGTAGACGGAACCGTGGTCTTAATCTGCGCCGTGGAAGGAATTATGCCGCAGACAGAAACAGTAGTTCGGCAGGCCCTGCGCGAGCGGGTTAAACCAGTCTTATTTATCAATAAAGTAGATCGCCTGGTGAAAGAATTAAAATTATCTCCCGACCAGATTGC
>CAYOKQ010000056.1:0-10166 GCA_964404595.1 uncultured Methanosarcinales archaeon
ACTTTTTCTTTGGGAAATCCTTGCCGATAGATGAAATGATTGATCAGATCCATGGGGTTAGTGATGGTGATTATAATGGAATGAGGAGAATATTTCTTTATTTCTGAAACGATAGAACCAACTATCTTAAAATTAATCTGTGCCAATTGCAGGCGGTCATTCATCTCCGGCGTTCGGGGCTTGCCGGCAGTGATGATGATAATATCGGAATTGGCCAGAGCGGGATAATCGGCAGAATAAACCTTGGTTTTGTTTCTGAAAGGAAGCGCTTGCGCAATATCGGCAGCCTGTCCCTGTGCCAAATCTTTCAGGATTTCAATGAGAAAAAGCTCGTCAACTAATCCTCTGGCTGCAATTTCGTAGGCGATGGCGGCTCCCAGATTGCCGGCGCCGATGAGGGAGAGTTTGGACATTTTATTGCTGTTCTATGTAAATTTATATAAAGATTATGTAGGTAAGATTGTAACCTTACTAAAATAGTTCTAAGTAAAATTTATAAGTATTCTAGTGGTGTCTATTATATGTCTGATCTGAACAACTTATATGTTGATATAAAAAAAGCCATAGGTGAAGTTGCTGCTGAATATGCTTATGCTAAGGCACTTAAAGATAAAATTCATCAAATTTCAAAGACCACTCTTACAAAAAAAGACATTAGAAAAGCATTACATGTTCTTCGCTGGTTGTCTCGGTCAGAAAGAAAGGTAGACCGAGTAGAGAGACAAATTATTACATACTTGCAATCTATTAAAGATGCATCCTCACAGTGGCAAGGACAAGAGGAACAATTACTCACTAAATTGAAAATAACTCAAGCAAGCTTATTAAAGAAAGCTTCATTTTATACTGGAGAGCTTCGAAGTGAATTGCTCACGATAGAAACATACGATGAACTGAGAATCAAATTTAAAGATAATCCTGCTAAACTAAAGTCAATAGAGGAAAACTTAACAAGATTTACATCAACTATGAAAGATTCTCTGGAATCATTGTTACAGTGGACTGAGACAACTCAGGTACTTCTAGATGAGGCAGCTATGCTCACGAAAGACCAAATGAGCCGACGTAGATTTTTGCGTGTGGGTGCCGCGGCAGCTGCAGCAACTGCTGTTACACTTCTTGGAACTGCTGCAAATGGACAGAAAAATATTACTATTTACCTAGCATCTGCATTCTGGTGTAAACCATGCCAACAACTTAAAAAAAGGTTTCTTGAAGCACATGTTCCATATATGGAAGTAAAGACTGAAGTAGGTGGTTCTGAGGTAGTAAATTATAGCAATGGTTCTATTGAATCGAAAATTAAAGATGCAGTAATAAACGAGGAATTGCCTCTTCCTTTTCTGATAATTGATGTTGATAATAATAAAAGGTGGGATGGAAACGATATTGTCACAACCGGTTCCTATAGTGCCATGGTTACCATTGCTATAGTACAAGGAAAATATCCCCAATACGGTCTGGATAATTATTATCGTCTACGGGATGCCGGGAAAAAAGCTGTTCAATCGATGAATAGGTTACCCAGTCCTGAAATTAAATCTGAAAATATAGGTGGGATATCAGTTCTTTACGATTCTAAGCAAAGAAAAATAACTTTAACATTTGAGGATGGTTCTCGCGAATACGCCATAGCCGCTCAAATGAGGAAAGAAATATTCTACATTGAATTTAATGTTGACAATGATGTTACAGCAATTCCATCCAGTAAACTTATTGCTGCTGCTGATGTTTTCACTAGAATTTATCAAAAATAGTAAAATGACCCACTTCCTCGAACCCATCCCTGACGCAGCAACTAATTTTCCATTCAAACCTGACTTTATAGACCGTTATTCCACATTAACAGATTGGGAAACCTTCAAAAAATATTCTCTCTGTTTTCTGCGTCGAAGTATCCGGATCAATACGCTCCAAGCAACCGTCGCAGAAGTCAAAAAGAGCATTGAAGCAAAGGGCTGGAAACTCACTCCCATTCCCTGGTGCAAAGAAGGGTTTTGGATCGATCATCCAGATAGAAGAGATGTGGGAAATTTATTAGAGCATCATCTAGGGAAAATCTATGTCCAGGAAGCGGCTTCGATGATTCCGCCGTTAATATTGCAACCAGAACCGGGAGAAATAATTCTAGACATGTGTGCGGCTCCCGGAAGTAAGACCACCCAAATTGGTGCTATGATGAATAATGAGGGGATTATTGTTGCCAATGACTATAAAGGAGATAGGCTGCAATCACTGGGACTCAATATTCAGCGCAGTGTTCTTACCAATGTTATTATCACCTTAATGCATGGCAAACGCTTTTATCAGTTCGAATTCGATAAAATCCTGCTTGATGCCCCTTGTTCGGGAACTGGCACCATTCGCAAGAGCCTGAAGACCATCAGCATCTGGAATCCGGGCATGGTCACTAAGATCGCCAAGATGCAAAAAGAATTGATTGAGAATGCTTTTAAGAATCTTAAGGTGGGGGGAGAGATGGTCTATTCCACCTGCTCCCTTGAGCCGGAGGAAGATGAAGGTGTCATAGATTTCTTACTGCAGAAATTTGATAATGCTAGGATAATGGAAGTTGACCTTCCTGGTTTAAAACGCTCGCCTGCAATTCTCGAATTTGAAGGGACCAAGTATAATCCAGAGGTTAAACATTGTATCCGCATCTGGCCGCAGGATAATGACACGGAAGGGTTTTTTGTGGCAAAGATTAGGAAGAATTAAATTTTCTTTGTTTGATATTTTTTAACATAATGTAACATCAATCCTATAGAAAGAGGAATTACAGCGCCAAAAAAGCTTCCTGCTGCCATCAGAGACATTATTTCGTGATGCCACCATGCTGACTTAACCTCTGGTAAATCATGAATTTGCTGTAATCTTGCTTCAAGGTCATTTTCTGTAATCAATAAATCCCTTACTTCATTTGATCTGTACTTAATTTCATTCAATTCTCTTAATCTAAACTGCTCACTTAGCCTATCTTTGGTTTTCATAAGTTCGATTCTAGTCGATTGATATTCTTGCTGAAATGGAATGGTGGTATTTATACAATCTTGCAGGCAATACACAAAACCAACCACTCCTAAAGTAGAGGCTAGATAGCATTTAGAAATCAATTTTTGAAGAGGGGTCATTTCGATCATCTCTAAGTCAGCTTTGTCAACTATAAAATAATTACCTCCTCCCTAGTGGGGTTATTATTAAGAAATATTTATAAAATATAATGAAATTGGCTGTATTATGGATACCACTTCGCTGCAGAATCTAGGGTTAACTCATGGTGAGGTCAGAGTTTATCTTGCCCTCCTTAAGCTAGGCCCATCCACTTCTGGCCCAATTACAGATCATTCTCACGTTTCCAGCTCCAAAATATATAATATTCTGGAAAGACTGATGCAAAAAGGAATTGTGTCCTATGTGGTGAAAGAAAAAACACGTTTTTATCAAGCCGAAGATCCCATTAAACTCCGAGACTATGTTGAGAAAAAAGAGGAGGATTTTAAACGACAAAAAGAAGAAATTGAAACCTTAATTCCGCAGCTTCAATTACAACAAGCTCAAAAGAATAGAAGTGAAGTGCAGATCTATAAAGGATTTAAGGGCGTGCAAACAATTACCGACCATCTTTATCTAAAATTAAGAAAAGGCGATACCTGGTATAATATTGGGGTTCCCTCCTATCAGGACGAGAAATATCATATGTATTGGCATAAAGATCACCTTAAAAGAATAAAATTTGGAATTAAATGTAAAATGTTGTTTAATATCGGAACTCCTCGCAACATATTAAAAAATAGAAATAACTATAAAGATTGCGATGCGCGATATATGCCTATTCCAGTTGAAACACCTTCATGGATATTGGTCTATAAAGATATTTCCGTTATCATTCTTCCTGGTGAAGAGCCTCTGGCCATTGAGATAACTAATCATAAAATAACAAACTCCTTTCAACAATATTTTGACGCTTTTTGGAAGATTAGCAAACCCCTCTCATTCAATTCTTGATCTTGGAAACCTTTTAATACCCTTCTCCCTTCTACTCCTTTATGTTTCCTCTTCCCGACGATCGCAAGAAATATATCGAAAAGCATGCATCCAAATTCTATAAAATAATAAAGCATTCCTTAAATGTCAAAGAGGAAGAAATTCTGCTCATTAGTGATTACGGGAATGGTGATAATAATATCGCCACCTTGCTTGGATATGGCTACCATCATGCAGCTCAAAAAAAAGGATTTAAGACTAATGTGGTATTCCAAGAGGTCAAAAAAGGATTTATGCATGCCGACCATCATGTTATCAAAACACTACATGGTTTGCCTAAAAATAGCGTTATCATCGTCACTGCTTCCAATAAAATAGGCCGCATTGGCGAGGTGAAAAGTTTCCGTTCTTTTTGTGAAGAGAATGGGCATCGATTTATATCGGCGACCGGGCTTGGCGATGTTAAATCCATTCACTTCGATTTATTCATGGATGCCATGTCGGTCAATTATCGCAGAATGAAAAAGAAAGGGATGGCGATCAAGAGATTATGGGATAAAGCCAAAGAAATTACGGTCAAAACTGAGGCCGGTACAGACATTATTTTCAATGTAGAGAACGTCGATGCTTTGCTCAATGCCGGAGAATATCATGAATCTGGAACTGGGGGAAATATGCCTGCGGGAGAGGTATATGTTGCGCCAACTGCTGCCAAAGGCATTATTGTTATTGATGGCAGCATAAAAACTGAGCACGGCGCCGTCCTGCTTGATGAACCTTTGAAACTGTTTGTAGAACAAGGGCGAATTGTTCGCATGGAAGGGAAATATGCTGAACTTCTGGAGCATACCTTCGAGAAGTATGAATCACGCGCAAAATATCCTGAACGTGTGCGTATGGTGTCAGAATTAGGCATTGGCATCAATCCTCATGCCATTTTAATTGGCTCAACCATTATGGACGAGAAAGTGGAAGGCACGGCGCACGTAGGCATTGGCAGCAATTATTGGTTTGGCGGAAAGATCAAGACGATCTATCATGGCGATCAGGTGTTTAAGAATCCAAGGTTTTATATTGATGGAAAGAAGATGGAGATTTGATTACTTGCTTGCTATCCACACTTCTTCAAAAAAATGTTTATATCTCCTTGCTATTATTTCTGATTTAATCACTACTCCGCTTGGCTGCTCTCCCCATACATAAGTTGCTATACTTTCTCCATAAATTAGCAGAGCACAGGGTATATTTTGATCAAAATATTTAATCTTCATAAGTTGAGTCCCTCTAAATATTTTAGAAATAGCTGGTTTTATTTTTTTAGGAGCCAATAATTTCACCTTGATCCCACGTTCTTCTCTTCGTTTATGAAAATTCTTAATAAATACCATAAATAGTTTATTATTAATAACTTCTGGCTCGGCAGAAATTGCATAATATTGGTCCCCTTTTTTCAAAGAATAAAGTACTTCACTATACATCGTTTTTATTCCCTGTATTCCTTCATACACTGTAGAAGTTTGTGGGATATTTACAAACTTTTTTTTCTGTCTTAATGATGGTAAAATTTTCTTCAACTCTTTTTCTTTTTCCTCTAACAAGCTTCTCTCTCTTCTGACATAATGGACAAGGTGTTCTGGGTCTGCTGCTTCAAAATATTTTGTATTTTCCCGTATTACAAAAGAAACTAATCCCCTATCTGTTAATCTTCCTAACATTTCATAGACTTTGGAACGCGAGACTTTTGCTTTTTTGATAATTTCACCTGTTGTACTTGAACCAATCTCTAAAAGAGCAAAATAGACCCTCACTTCGCCATTTGTCAACCCTAATCCTTCCAATAATCTTTCTTCTTCCATTGTCCCCTCTATAGGGAGAGACAATATATAAATATTACGGTTAGTAATTAGAAGCCTTATGGAAGAAATTAAACAGCTCGAAAAATTAGTAGAAGAACGAAAAAAGCAAGCCAGAGATAGAAAATTACATGATAAACTAATTGAAGTTTTCAATAACAATGAAACAACTCATTACATTTTTCAGGAAAAACCTGGGATCGTGCAGGATCTAAGAAGTTACGAAAATGGTGAGCTTTTGATACATAAGATCACACGTACAAAAGAATTTGTAGATGCTTATGGCAAATATAGTTCAAGTAGTTCTGCTTGTGCGGAAATTATGTGGCTTGAAAAAGGATTCTACAAAGTAGTCTATCGTGAACTCTATTATCCTTTGTGGTGCGCTCCTCATTTCCCCATTGATGTTTATATTCCGGGCAGCTGGGAAAAAGAACTTGAAAGATTATATCAAGAAATTATGTTCAAAAGAAAAAAAGGATGGGATCAACAGAGAGAAAGAGAGAGAATACGAGAAGCTGAAGAAAAGAAAAAAAGAATAAGTGGATTTAAAAATAATTTTGGATTATAATCCTTTTTTTATCCCATCAAAGATTTGAAAAATAAAAGGTAATTTTAACATTAACCTTCTTACCAACCTTTTACCTGTTTAATGCGTTGAACCATTCTGGCATAGCACATTACAATCGCTTCAACTTTATCTCTCAATGGAGCTTGTTCAAAAACGTGGGCAAGTTGCGAATTACCGGCATCCCAATTTGGTCTGAACATCATCATGGTATTCGTCGTATATTCTTTCAGATCATCCCACAATTCGTGTTGTGAATGAAAAAGAATATAATCTAAACGCAGGCGTTCTTCTTCTCGCTCTTCCAGAGGTAAAGTTCTTAATTTTTCTTCTGACAATGCTCGTTCCAAAACCGAGACTATTGATTCCTCACGTAATGGGCTCAATGGGCACGAATAATCCCTTCGATATCTCAATATTTGTTCTTGGGTCTTTTCTTCCTCCTTAAGAACTTCCAACCTAAACATTCTGGCTACGACTTGATTAATTGTTTCATCGTAGGTCAAATATCTGCTATACACTGATGCCTCTTTGTCTTCAAAGGTAGTATATCGCTCAAATTCTTTTCTATTGTTCATGAATGGTTGTAAACTGATGTAGGTCATTTTATATCTCCAACCCCTCTTGCCACCATTATCTCTGATTTAAAACTAAGCCCATATATTAAATTTCCTTTCAATTATTTTAATAAAAAGACAATATTTATATATAAAAAGACTTTTAATTAAATTTTATGCAGGAAATAGACCGGAAAGATAGGGAAATCTTATTTCACCTTAGTTTGAATGCCCGGGCAAGCTTAACTGAACTTGCCAAAAAAACCAGGCTCTCCAAAGAAGTCATCCATTACCGGCTGAGGAACTTAGAAAAAAAGAAAATAATTGAAAGCTATTATGCGGTTATTAATACCTACAAGATGGGAAAAGAATTCTATCGGGTGTATATGAAAACGATGAATATGGATACTGGAACTGAAAAGAAGTTTCTCGATTTCCTTGCACATCATCCCCAAGTCGCTTGGGTGGTCGAAGTTGACGGCGATTTAGATTTTCTCTATGTTGTGTGGGCCCGAAATATCAGCGAATTTGAAGAAGTGTACAACGAGATCAACGATAAATTTGGAAAATATATCGAGCAGAAATTTTTCTCGGTGATGACCAACGTCTATTATTTCAAATATAAATATCTGGTGGGGCATGAGGATCAAAATTTCAAGCTCACCGGCGGCAAAATTGAGTATCCTGAACTTAATGATGTTGATTTAAAGATAGTCACGCTGCTTTCCAACGAGGGAAGGTTGTCTTTGATTGAGATGGCCCAGCGTTTAAAAATTCCTGCTAAAACCATCCAGCGTAAGATGAAACAGCTCATCAACGAAGGTATAATCTCCTGTTATACCATTAAAATAAACCATAAAGTTCTGGGATATTCTCAAAGGAAGGTAATGCTTAACCTCAATGATTCCTCGACGCAGTCCCTGCGAAAATTAATTACATTTCTTACTTATCATCCCCTCACCATTTATATTACAATTGCCATTGGCCAATACGATCTAGAATTCGAAATGATGGAGAAAACCCATGAGGAATTTCATTCCTTGCTCAAAGAATTAAAAAATACTTTTCCGGAATTGATCAAGAATTATTTTACCGTGGTGTTTTATAACGAGCCGAAAGTGGGGCAATTAGCGTTTGATAAAAATTAAAGTTGGCTTTCGAGATCCTGCTGTTTGTATAGCTAAGCGAGAAGTCAGCCATGATAAATTAAAAGTACAATATCAGCGATGGATGCCTGAGAATATTGGATCTCGAGTTTGTTCACGCAATGTTATTCCCACCATGGCCCATTTTCTCTCCTACTTAAATGATTCTACTGTATTTAGGGAATCAATTAGTTTTTCCGCCGGGTTTAACTTTGTAGATTTGGACTTTCGAAATAATAAAATAGATGAGGTTAATTTGGGGATGGTCGATGATGGTCCGTTGTTCGAATTTGGAGGCTATTTTGGTTTGAAAAAAGGCGAATGCGATCAGAAAGATATCCCTCAAAAAATCCTGGCAGAATTAAAGAGAATGCGTAGCAATGAGCGTATTTTGGAACAAATTTTTTATATTTTCCGGTGATTACCTTTCTCCATTGGCGTTTGATAAGAGTTGGGCTTTCCTTTCAGCCTATTTTTCACAGTACAGATACGTAACATTACCTTTAAATAACTCATTAACTTAGTAAAATAAATGTCTCTCAGTTTAATCCAAATAATCACCTTGGTTATTTTTATAGGTTCATTGACTTTACGTTTTCTGTATGATGTTTGGAAAAATAGGGCATTAAGATTTGGCATTATTGAGACCACTATCATTCCTATTTTAGTCGGATTATTCATTCTCTCATTTAACGTTGATTTTTTATTTGCAGATAATCTTGTGGTCTCGATACTTGGACTGTTAATGGTGATAAGTGGATTGATTTTTGGATATCTTTCAGTTAAGTTTCTAGGAAAAAATAAGGACGATTTTTGGATATCACGCAAAAAAGAGAAAAAGAGGACTTTAATTACACAAGGGCCATACTCCAGAATAAGGCACCCTATTTACACCAGCATGACAGGAAGATTTTTTCCCAAGTTTAACGTTAAAAGATCATTCTAAACATAAAAAAGGTCTGATTCACCTTTCCTTCTCCGTCCCTTCCACTGTATTGATAATCTTCGATGGATGCGCCTCTTTAGGCCCTTCATAGACCATGAATTCCACTGCCTCTTCGATCTCTTTATTTAAATCCTGCAGCGAGGTCATAAATTTCTGCCCAGTCTTATTTGCCGAGGTGGTTATGATAGGAATTCCTGCTTTCGCGACGACTTTACCGAACCAATGGTCCGGTAAACGAATGCCGATGGTATCTTTGCCCAGCATTACGTTTGCGGCAATGCTTTTTGTATGTTTTAATTTCATGACCAGCGTGTATGGCCCCGGCAATTTCTTTAAAGCCTCTTCCCCTTCTTTTGTAAGCACACAGTTCTCTTTTACCCAGTCTAACGATGGAACCCAGATGGACATCGGTTGGTGAAATTGTTCTTTTAATTTTCTTACTTTATCCACTGCTTTTGAATCTTGTGCACTGCAACTCAGACCGTATATTGTATCAGAAGGATGAATGAAAATAACTCCCTGTGTAATCTTCTGCACGATTTCATCATATCGTTTTTGAACTTCAGCTTTGGTTAAAACTTCCATAGGGCAAAAGAAAGGGCCTCATATATAAATCTGCCCTCTATGCCCCGAAGATGGTGTACTTAAACAAAATCAAAATCATCTAGGTATGTTTGCCGGATATATCGTTGTTCCTCGTATTTCGCCAATAAATATGCTATTCGCTGCCCGAAACTCATTCTAACCACCTCCCGCTAAATTGATAATCAAAATAATCTTCTCGTGGTGTCGTTTGCGTTCTGCGGGTTAATTCCCGTACCCGCTCTTCAAATAATGCTTTTATGGTGTGGTTGGTTAAGTCTATCATTTTATTCACCTCTTTTTTTCTGCCGAAATGTTTATTAAGTAGCGGCAACGCTGGGATTTGAACCCAGAAGTCGGTTAAGACAAGAGTTGTCTTACCTCCCATCGTTTCTGGAAACGGTGGGACTTAAGACTCTCGCACTAACCAGATTGTGCGACGTTGCCTTTTTCGGCTACACTATCTCACGAAAACATCTTTATATACTCTAGCCGAGGTTGTCGAGTGGGTGAGTGGCTCATTGAAAGAAA
>CAYOKQ010000057.1:0-9917 GCA_964404595.1 uncultured Methanosarcinales archaeon
AAAACTTTTCTCCATGCAGCCCATATATTTTCGGCTCCAAAAAAAGCCAGTGGAAAAACAGGAAGAGAAGAAATATTCCGCCACCCATGAGCAAAATAGGCGCAGATGCCTCCATGGCCTCCACCACCAGCGGATCGGAACTAAATGTCGCCGTAAGGGAACCAATAAATCCTAGCTGTGGATTGGCCATCCAGATGATTATCCAGGGCAGTAATCCCCGCACGACAAACACTGCAAATAGAATGCCCCACAGCAAAAACCATCGCCTTGCTTTTTGAGACATTGTACGCAGCACTTCCGCATTAATGACTGCATTATCGATGCTGCTGATAGTTTCAAAAAGAGTCAGACCAAGAACGATAAGGATCAAGGAAAGGAAATCCGCCATTTTAATTAAAGAAAGAGAGAGGTTATTTAAAAAACTGTCGCCGATTAGATCGTGGAAATGTAAATTTTATGTATTGGGATACGCATAGGCTATTAGTTTATATGGGCTCTGTCTAAAATAAAAGGATTTAGAGCACATCATTGCACTAAACTCTTCCCAAAGGATAGCAGCAATATCTCTTTTGTGCGCTGACACTTCTTCTGGCCTTATTTTTAACCTTTTTTGTACATTAACATTAAATAATTCATACTCTCAAAATCTATCAGGATACGCGTTATTAATAAAATATGGCCCCACCGTGATTTGAACACGGGACCTCACGATGTCTTGCCTTACCTAGTGTTCTCAAAAACGAAGTTTTTGGCATCCTTGTAGGGATATCAGTGTCGCATCCTCACGGAACGTGCGCTCCACCAGGCTGAGCTATAGGGCCATGACGAAGATGAACAGGGGTTTATTTTTAAAGATTGCGTGTGAAAACGATTATTACTTTTTCTTCCCCTCTTCCCATTCTAAGAAGCTGTGCAGCATTTCCTGCCATAAATGCCCCAAATGGATGGTATTTTTCGGATCAAAAGCGGCCAAATCTAATTCTAATGTCGGGCCGTTATGCGAATTATATTTTTTCATATCTATAAATAAATCATCATACAATAATTTCATTTTTTCTAATTCTGCTTCCGGCCAGGCAGCTATTTCTTCTGGTCTTCCTCGTGCGAGAATCATCTCCCGGCACGCTTGCGGAGTGCGCAATAGTTTAATCATTAAATCTGATTGAGGAGCTGCAGCGTACGCTTTCTTGGCCAGGCCAATTAATTCTTTCATCTGGGATGTGGACAAGTATCCCTGCTGGCGCAATCGTCTCCAGAAAATACTTTGGTCTTCAACGGGAGATCGATCTTCAACAAAACTTCTTCCAGATTGATATTGCTGCGATCGACGGCCAATTCGTTTGGGAATTAAACTTTTTTGTAATTCATATCCATATCTTTTTTTATCAAGCAAAAAATGAGCTAATAATTCATCAACGATAGCATCATTGCCACCACTGAGCTCGCGCATGATATCAATATCTAATTCTTCCTGTAATAATTCAGCCATGCTGGTTTTAGACACGCCCACCAGACCTGCCATGGTAATGATGGTCTGATGTGCTGCTAAATACTTCCGTAATTGCCGCCGTGCTTCCCTGGTTCCTTTTTGTGCGCGGTTATAATCGACTGCTTTCCATTCCAGCAGCGTAAGCCGTGGCGGTTGTTTATACTCTCGAAGGCGCGCGGCGATGGTTTGATACAATGGCAGCAGCTGGCCTTTATCATTATCCGTGCCAAATACAGGATCGGTCGCATCTATAGTTATAACCGGCTGACGCACGATCTGTTTGAAGAAATACTCATTTTTTCGTATATTCTCTCTAAGATAGGAAGGGTCATCGAGGAACTTCTTTTCTCCTTCTCGTCCATGACTTCTGATTCTATCCAGAAGAATTCCTATTTTTTTCTCAGGAATATGCAGATATATCCATACATCAGGTGACGTAACTCTTTTTCGCACTTCTCCATATAATTGTTCATACGTTGAAAACGCATCACCGATATGCTGCCGATTTGCCTCTGCGTAAATATGCCGATCTATTTCCAGTGGCTGGCCGTGAAATACTAAGCCTCGGGCATTATCAACTTTGGTTTGCTGGGCTAAGCGATTGCTTAGGCAGGCCATCTGAAATTCAAATGCATATCGTTCTGGTTGAGCAGAATAACGCTGAAATAATTCCTGATTATGTTCTTCGGATATAACTTGCACCTGCGCAGGCACCCAGAAATTTCCCTGCAGGCAGGAATATAATGTTTCTTTATACTGATCTATGGATCTGAAAAAAATATCTTTCCCTGCCTTAATGGGTCCGCCTACAGCAATAGTGATTTTATCTTCGAGATGGAGCATTAAGTTCCCTCAAATCTTTCAATGTTTTTTCGACAATAATGGTGGCCCAGCAGTTTGGCTCTTCCCGCGGCAGCCCGATGCAATGAGGAAGGTATAGGGTGATATACTCCGAAATTAGCCGATCCATTTCCTGCTGAAATGCTGGATTGGCATCGCGCATATGCAGTTGCAGATCAAATGTTGCAGGGAGATAATAAAGTGCCTGGTAGGGATGAATGTGTGCGTGGCCCTCCATCAAAGCAGTGTAATGATGATCTTGTCCTACCGCTCTGGTTAAGTATTTTTCATTATCATACACCGTTCTGTCACAAATAGCAATTTGATAGCCATGAATTTCTGCTTCCAATTCGGCAGCACACTGACTTAAGAGAATCCATCCTTGAGCTGGTAATATTGTTTCCCTGTCAATGGGAAAACCGCGTTCTCTAGCTTTAGTTGCAAGCTCAGCGATAACACGAACGGTGTAACTTCGTTTTTTTAACTCTGCGGCAATCTCGTGAGCTAAAGTTGTCTTTCCAGTTCCATGAGTGCCCATAAGGCCAATTTTATACAACGCGATCACCTTTTTGGTTTTAGGTGAACATAAAATACCTTAAAAAGACTGTGGTGATGGCAGGTATAGATTGGAATAAATACATGTGAGGAAACCTTTTTATAGTTAGTTGAATTGAAATAGTGTATGAATAAAGTAGATGATATTGAATTTTCGAGAATATATCTTGACAGAATTGAAAAAGTTAGATCGGTGCTGCAAAGAAATAAACTTGATCTAGTTAGGCGACAGGATGGTGGTGGTGTGGACATATTTCACCTTGGAAATGAGCGATATTATAAAATCCATTTTATGTACCGATCCGCCACCTGCATTGAGGTGTACGATCTAGTAGATATTTATGCCGGTTCTCGCAGCGAATCATCAAGCTTTGCGCAAAACGATCAAATTGCGCAGCGACTGGAACAAAAATTAGCATATTTGAATCTTATTGTACATTAACTAGTCAAAATATTCCACATCTCTGGAAGTAATAATGGTTTCTTTAGGTATAAATTTCTGCGGTGATGTTGGTGTTGTTTTAACAGGGGTGCTTTCTTTGGTTGCAGTAATAGCTTTCATCTCCATCGCTTTCTTGAAATTAACATTGCCGCAGCGCAGGCAGTTGAAGTAGGGCCCAAATTTCCCGCTGCGCTGTTCAAGCCAGCTCCCGCAGGTGCATTTGATATCCTGTAATTGTTCTTTGGTATGTTGATAACACACTTCCAAACCCGATTCTGTCTTTTGAGTTGCAGTTCTACCACAGAAAGTGCAATTGCTTAATTTTGATTGTCCATATACTTTTTTGGCTCGGAAGCGCATAAAGGAAGTAAATTTATGAGGTTTATATTTGTTTTTGTTTAGCTCAAAAAATCTTCTAGAAAAAGTATTGTAAAACAAAGATAAGTTATATTATCGTATTAGTTGTATATCCTTCTTGCCGCAAAGAACCACTTGCCGTAGCTTGGATATTTATGCAGGTCCTGAGCATGAATCTGGTTCAACAGAGCGAAACAATAAAATTATCTCAAGGCTAGAACAACAATTAGTGGAAAGAGAACCCAAAAGTGCCTAGCCAGCCCCCAGACTTAATATGTGCATTCTTTGGGAGAATTTTTAAATCACCTATATTCTCTAGTATATAATGAAATATACAATCTTGGATTGTTATACCGACGAAGCATCAGGACTTGGAGTTCCACCCTACCTAGGTACATATCCCAGATATATCTATGGTAAATTGAAGAAAGATGGGCATGACGTAAAATACCTTACTATTGATGATCTTCGCTTATGGAAAAAATATGGAGGGATTAAAAGAGAACCAACAGAAAAGCAAAAGACCAATATTCTCGTTTATAATACCACCGTAAATGAGGCACGAAAAGTTCTGGAAAAAACAGACGTTCTGGTGGTTATCATTGGGGTGCATGTGCCTGGCAAATATCTCACTGCTCTTCCGGGAACTTTGCATGAGATAATTCCTTTGCTGCGAGACCTTCCCCTGAAAAAAATTCTCACTGGCCCGGCTATTTTCGGTACGCAGCTTGAAGGCGGCAAAACCTATGAACAGGTTAATATGGATATTTTTGATGAAGCAATTGATTATACTGACTCTTTTGAAAATCTCAATGCGTATGCTGCTCATGGCGCAGATATTTTGCATGAGATTCCAGATGCACGTGTTATTGAAATTGAAACAAGCAGGGGATGTAAAGTTGGCAAATGCAGCTTTTGCACTGAGCCGATTAAAAGTAAATTTATTAATCGAAAAATGGAAGACGTGGTCAAAGAATTAAAAGCATATTATGATGCCGGTGCGCGTTATTTTCGTTTAGGAAAACAAGCCGATTTTTATGCGAGTGATCGTCCAATTGAGATGCTGAAGATCATCCGTGAGCAATGCCCGGCCATTGAAATGCTGCAGATTGATAATGTCAACCCCAATTCGGTCATTGCACCAGGCGGTGAAGAAATTACCAAAGCTATTGTACAATATTGTACTGCTGGAAATATTGCTGCATTTGGCGTGGAAAGCTTTGATCCTGAGGTGGTGAAAGCAAACTTGCTCAATACGGCGCCCCTGATGGCGATGAAAGCAATCCGGATCATCAATCAGTTTGGCGCACAGCGCGGAGATAATGGCTTGCCCAAATTTCTGCCCGGCATTAACATTATCTTTGGATTGCTGCAGGAAACCAAACAGACTCATCTCAAAAATATGGAAGCGCTGCGTCAAATCATGCAAGAAGGATTAATGCTGCGGCGTATTAATATTCGGCAGGTAGCAGTTTTACCCAACACTTTCTTGGAGCAGCATGGAGCACACAAATTTCTTCTCAAGAATAAAAAATATTACTGGAAATGGCGCAATGATATCCGCCAGCATATCGACTATCCGATGCTGGAAAGAATTTTACCTAAAGGAACGATTATTCGTGACGTCTGGACGCAAATGTATGATGGCAAGACCACCTTTTGCCGACAGATGGGCACGTATCCTTTGGTCATTGGAATAAAAGGAAGGTTGCCATTGAAAGAAAAAATAGATGTGAAAGTAACAGGATATATGCTACGAAGTATAGTGGGAGAAAAGATTTAGAACCTAAGAACTTTTAGTATATCTCCCGACAGATCATATGCCAAACATTTATATATCTTTTAATTATGCTAAATATACTTTATGGAGGGATGCTAATGAAACAATACCTATATTTATTATTCGCGTTAAGTTTGCTTGCGTTGGTGGCCTGTGACAGTTCACAATATAATAGCCCTTCCTATGGTCCGGAAGATTCGGATTCACAGACATCAGGAAGAGCAGTATTTACTATTACCGATGCAGCTGCAGACCTAGGTTCAGTGAGCAGTATTCAAATCACTGTCAATTCCATACAGGTGCACAGCCAAACAGGAGGCTGGATTACTATTACCAATGAGGACAGGACTTTTGATCTATTGCAGTTAAAAGCATCAGGTGATCAAGCGCTTCTTGCAGACGTACAGTTAGATGAAGGCAGCTACGATCAAGTTCGCTTGGATATTTTAAATGTTGTCGTGACGGATGCACAAGGGGAGCATGACGCCAAATTACCTTCGGGAGAACTAAAAATTATGGGAGATCTGCGGGTGAATGCCAATAGCACTTCTACCGCCTCATTTGACTTTATTGCGGATGAGTCCTTGCATATCACCGGGGAAGGAAAATATATTCTGGCACCAGTAGTTCAATTTCAGACCAAAGAAAATGTTGCGGTCGACGTTGCCTCTTCCAGCGAGGTGAGAATACAAGGAGGAATGACTACCACGAATATTAAGATTGGTATGGGCGCTGATGGACGTGTTGGTGTCGGATTGGGAATTCCCGCGCGCGCTAATATATCGATTGAAGGAGGTCAAGTGCGCATAGGTCCGAGTGTTGCTGTTGGAATTGGAAATCGAGCAGAGGAAGATTCCGATGACACTGGTGCTAGCGCAGATGCAGGCATCGAGGCAGGAATTTCGTACTAATCCTTTCAAATAGCTCACTTTCCTTTTTTTAGATTTCCACGAATTCCGTTTTCAACTGCTTAAGCGACGTTAAACTCTTTATTTTTGTCAGGCCTTTGCGCGATAACACCGTTTTGAGAAAAGTAAAATACTCATCTTGATCTCGTACCCGAACTTTTAAGACTAATTCCCAATCACCAGTACAGATATCCACGCTCTCGATATTGGGATGCCGTGCCAATTCTTCCCCAAGACGTTCTGGATTCCCATACTCATCGGGTGATAAATTAATGAGTACATACACGCACAGCCCCTGCTCTATTTTTTTGTATTCAAACACTGCTTTGTAGGTCTTGATCACACCAGTTTTCTCCATTTTTTTGATATTGTAATGGATGGTGGTAGACGGCAGCTTCAATTTCTTGGCAATCCTGGCTATTTGCGGCGTGCAGTATCCTTCCTGGAATAGGGGAATTAACTTTAAGGCGATATCTTTCATATTTTCGTAGATTATTCAATTATTTATAAATATTTAGGTTAAAAATAGAATATTTTACAGCAAAATATAAAAGAAAGGCTTTAGCCCAAAGATTGATTTGGAATAATAACTATACAGTGATAAAATGGCTAATAAAAATTTACTTGCAGAAGGAAACATTTTTGGTGATGACGAGAAGGACGAATTTACAATCACCGTAGATGGACAGCGCCAAGGCATCTTTAAAAAATTTGAATACCTGAGCCTTCCATTTTCCATTATTGGAGAGAGGAAAACATACCGGCGATTACAAGCCAGGGCCCAAAAAGAGGGCCTTTCCTTTGCACGAGTGTTATCAGAAGATTCCCAAGCGCAGGACCTTGTTAATCTATTTTTCCGGGAAATGCACGCAAAACCTGTGCTGAGCCGGCAAATTTTAGATTTTTCCCTTCCCCAGATGTACATTACTGATAATATTATTTCAGAAATTGATGTTGATCCTGCTTTAGAAAGCCTCACCGCTAAAATAGTGGTTGCCTGGCAAAAATTAGCAGATTTTTATTGTGTAGAAGGCCTCCTGGGAGGGAGCGGGATCAACAATCCTTTCACTCAAGGTAGATCTTCTTCTTTATGTGCAGGCAGTTTAGACAGCCTGGAAGTAATATTACCGGTACTTAAACAGGAAACACCACCCCAAGAATGGACGAAAATTTGCCTTCAGCTTTCGGCAGTTATAGGAAGAGGCTACCAACAGATAGATCGCGCAGTTCAAGTGCTTTCTGCAGTATTTGGAATTAATTCAACTTTTACTCCCGAGGAAATAAACCAAGCCAAAGCATTGGTTAATGAGCTTAGTAAATTAAAGCTTGAAACAAATGTAGATATAGGGAAATTTTATAATACGTTCATACGATTCCATAACTGGCTTCCACGTGCACTTGCCGCAAATGGCCCGTCAGGAGATACATATGACAGCATCTGTATTCCGGCAAAACTCGCGTGCGAAATTCATCTGGATAAGCAATCTTCATTGGCAAACGAATTGCAGAGAATCACTGATGCAACTTCTCCCAAAGGACTGGCGATAGCCAGGCTTATTGATGAAGGAAGGCTAGGTGATCGAGAAAAGCTTGAGAGAGAAATACAGATGATGAACCAAAGAATTGGACTAGAAGAGCAATCAGGAGAAAGCAAATACAACGTTCTTAGTTTAGATGACCCCGTTTTCTATGCTGGATTGGTTGGTGGAAAATGGCGAGGGTTGAAATTACTGCATGATGCACAAAAAGCACTTGATTTAAAATATAATGTGCCCCGTGGATTTGTAATCACCAGTGTAGAGACCAGCCGATTACTGAAAGAGAATGGTATTTTGGAAATATTAAATAGAGATATCTACACTCTTGATGAAATCAGAAGAAAAATTATTACAGAGAAAATAGAGCAGATACAAATTGACCAAAAGAGCTTGCAAAAGACGGAAGAATTATCGGATAGGCTGATAGTGCGCTCGAGTATGTATGGGGAAGATGGTGGCTCGAACTTTTCAGGAACATATGTATCTGTACCCGCCGATAAAAAAGGCCTGGCGGAAGCGATAAAAGAAGTTATGGCAAGTTATTTTAGCCAAGAAGCGGTACAAAGCCGGGAGGATATTGGACTTGCACATCTTCCTGGGATAAGTGTTATAATACAGGAAAAGATAGCAGGCCCAGGCGGTGTAATCCATATTATAGATAATAAATGTACTTTAAGTTATGGAGAAAGTCCCCAACATGCAGTTGATGGTAATGGCATTACTCAAGTTTCCGCAGACCTGAATGAAATAGTAAAATATACTCCGCTTCGGCGAATAACGTCTGATTTATACACCTTACACCATCTCTTTGGAGATTACGATGCAGAATTTGTAGTAGATGATAAAGAAGAAGTATATCTACTTCAATTCAGGCCAAAGCTCAAAGTGATCGGAAGTCCCGGTTCAAAGTTGCCAGGTGAACATATAACAATACAAAGATTAGATGAACTGGAAAACCTGTCTTTAACGGCTAAGTCGGCAGTGCGTATGGAATTCCTTGGCAGAGAAAACATGATGGATAGGGTGTCTTCAATAATGAATTTTATCAGAAGAAACCGGGCTTTTATTGTGGAAATAGAGGGATATATGCCCTGTGTTGCCCATATTCCCAATAAAATCGAAGGGCATTTTGGAATTCCCTATAAAACTATCGAAGAGGTATGAACATGATAACTAAACATCAATTACAGCAAATACAAACATTTGCTCTCGACCTGGATTGGAATCAGGCCTTCCAGGGAAAATCTAAAGGGAATAGGCATCTGTTTAGGATAGTCCAGAAAGCAAAAAAAATAGCCCGGCGTGATAGGAATACCGATATTACCATAGTTGAAGCTGGAGCCTGGCTTCACGATACAAATTTAGAAGTAACTATTTTGGGCGATACCCTTGCAAATAAAAAGAAGGTAGAATCGTTTCTTTTAGGATTGGAGGTCAGCAGAGAAGAAACGGCAAAAATCATTCATTGTATTGAAGCTCACGATGGCAGAATCTGTGCTCAGACTCAGGAAGCAAAAATAGTTCACGATGCTGATACCCTTGAAAAGATGGGGCCCCTGGGCATTATTCGAGAAACATGGAAAAAATCACAAGCAGGATGGACTACCGAGCAGATTATAGAACATCTAAAAAACCATTTAAAAAAGAGGGAAAATAGATTATACACTGAAGAAGCCAGGGAAATTGCTCAAGAATTAAATAAAATATTGCCCTTTTTTTTTGAGGTGATAACAGAACAAGTTAAAGAGTGCGGAGATGAACCTGAAAAAGCCTTAAGCCCTGATGTTGGACAAAACAATTGATTACATCTAACTCTCCCACACTCTATATTCCTGTCTCTATTCTCAAGCGTATAAATGTTTAAATAGAATTACTATTGCAAAATACTCATTTCCTATAATAGGGGGTGTGTTGAATGACAAAAGTAAAGGGTGTGATGTATACTATAGTGATTGTACTGGCAGTATTCCTAGCAGGATGTCTGGATTATAAAGCATATGATATTGAA
>CAYOKQ010000058.1:0-9890 GCA_964404595.1 uncultured Methanosarcinales archaeon
TTTTTCTCTGGTAAAGTAATTTCAATGCTTTCAGTATTTCTCCACTATCTTTGAGCCCCAGCTGGTACGCTTTCCCTTTCATATACACTCCAAATCCAGTGCCTTCTGGAACTGTGGAATCATAGATAGCCACAAACACATGTTCATTTTCGCGTATATTTTTGGAATGCTGATTCTCAGACCAAGATGCCCAATAGAAAGTATATTTCTTATCAAATGCAGAATAAACGGGAGAGTTCCAAGGTTCAGCATCTTTAGTTGCGGTAGCAAGAGTGATATACAAAATGTTGCGGATGACTTTTCTCGCTCTATTCACGAAAGCTGAATTATCCATAATTAAACCTTATCTTCCACTTCTTCTCCTCGATGGATGAACCAATACAAGCCCAGTAAAAAAGCGATTAAAATGACCATCCCAAAAATGACAAACCCACGGCTTCCAAAGGCCGGCGGAATCAGATTTTTAAACCAACTAAATTCTAATTCTGAATGAGCAGTGATAGAGAAATAGGAGAAATGTTTTAACCTAGCCTGATACACAAACACATCCTCTTTTTCTTCAACTAAGGCAGTGGATAATTTTTTCCATTTTCCATCTTCAAAAGTGTTCAAAGAGACGGTCTCTTTCAGAAAATTACGTTCAGCAAGCCACGAGGCGGGAACTTCAAATGTAGCAATGGCTCTTTCAATCTCTTGCGGACTCAAATCTACTTTCATCTCAAAATATTGATAGGGATCTCTTAGTTCTGGAACATCTGCTGGTTTTTCAGGCAAATAAGAGATAGTAAACTGGGTTTCTTTATCAACACGGGAATTTATTTCGATTGATTTCACGCTGATCTTATCTTGGGCAATGTCCACTTTGTGTGGCTCTCCTTTGGTAAAAACCACGGACTGTGAGAATGTAATTAACGGCAAGGTGGTGCTTTCCAAAGTGAGTTCTTTTTCGGCAGTGCCGGGTCCATCCGTAGAAGATTTATCTACGGCAGAAGCAATGTCATTGTCAGAATCTTCCTCCGAACTACTGCCTGAAGTACTGCTGCTGCTACCGCCGCCACCTCCACCGCCGGCACCAGAACTACTACTTGAGCCAGCATCGCTGGAAGCTGCAGCAGTAGTAAAATTAAATGTACCATTGGTAAGACAATTGCCCAAAGCATCACAGGAAGTAACATTATAGAAATAAACTGTAGAAGCACTTAAACTTGAGAGCGTTCTGCTGTGAGAAGCAGACTTTGAAGTTGTTATTGATCCTGTTCCCAGCGATAAAGACGTCCCATAATTGACGGTGGAATTGGCGTTTTCATCTGTAGTCCAGGTGATTGTCGTTGAAGTAGAGCTTGGTGTTCCGGAACTAATGCCGGAAGCAGCCGGTGCAATAGTATCAATGGTAAGGGTGAAATTTGCCAGAGCGAAGACAGAGTTGCCAGCAGTATCATAAGCCAGGCAGTTCCAAAGGTGATTTCCATCCGCTATAGTCTTGCTGAAGACGGCTGAACTTCTATTTCCACTGATGCCAGCGGTCTCATTTGCATGCCAGCCACCGCTCCAATTTCCATAAAGAGTTATATTACGCAATTCCATATAATGCTGTGCGGAGCAATTAAAAATTACTAAAGCAGAAGAGTTCTGGTTCCCGCTCACCGGGGTTAACAAAGTTACTGTAATTGAAGTTGTGTCAACAGTAAAAGTTATAGACTGCGTACTGTTCAGATTTCCCAGAGTATCGTTAGAAAATATAGTAACAGTATGCGAACCATTTGCTAACGCGGAGACGTTGTAGGATGCGCTCCAATATCCGGACTGATTGATAGCAGTTACATTAAATCCTATACCACTGGCATTATCAAAACTAAACAACACACTTTGAACTGTACCAAGAGCATCAGTAATTGTGGCATTAAGCGTTTGATTACCTGAAGCGAGAGTATAATTTTGCCCATCGGCTGGGGAAACAAAGGCAACGGCAGGAGGCGTCCTATCAATAGTAAATTCAACGAATTGAGTATTATTGAGATTTTGGGCGTTGTCATCAGCATACACCACCATGGTTTGCGATCCTTGGGTCAATCTCTGCAGATCCAAGTCCATATTCCAATTTCCACTGGAATTAGCAGGACTAACATTAAAATCATTGCCGCTGGCATTATTAAATTGAAAAATGACAGCATTGATATTTGCATCACTAATCGTAACATTAAAAGCTTGTGTTCCACTGCCAAAATTACTCCCCTGAGCAGGAGTGGAGATAATCACCGCAGGAATGGAAAAATCAATGCGTATGGTTCTGACCGTACTTATTCCGATAGTGCCCACCGTATCATTTCCATAAACACGATACGTATCAATCCCTGGCATTAAATGAGTTACATTCAGATAAAAATAAGTGCCGTTGGCTTTCGTGAGTGTCATATTGATGATACTGCCATTGTTATAAGTCCATTCAAGCAAAGAGTTAGTCAGATTAACATCGGACGTAATATCAATAAAAGAAGTATTTGCTCCAATAATAGAATTATTGCTAGTTGAAGTACTGCTGAAGTTCATATAAGGTTGCAGCGCAGCCAGAATATCGATGCGTGAATAACTTTTACCAGAGTTGCTCGAATCATCAATCTGTCTACCGCTGACCATAAATTTTCGTTTAATTTCATCCACAGTAGGGGTTTGGCCGTATGCTAATTTCCAATACTGACGAAAGATGGCGATGGCACCACTCACGTGGGGAGCAGACATGGATGTTCCAGAAAAGGTAGTTGTCCCTCCATCCATAGCTGCACTGGTAATAGAAAGACCAGGCGCCAACAGTTCAAGTATTGCCCCACGATTGTAGGAGATGGCATCATTATCATTCACGGCCCCCACTGCTGTTGCATGTTGCACGCAGGCAGGAGAGCTTATGCCGGCAGTGTATCCATTATTTCCCGCAGCAATGACCACACTGATATTTTTTCCGACTGCTGCATTAATCGACGCGGCCAGGGCATCATCATTGCAAAATACATTATTCTGTGAACCGTCACCTAAACTAAGGCTGATCACAGAAATGTTAAATGCACTTATATTAGCGGTATTACTGCAACGATCTATGCCTGCAATAATGTCAGATGTCGTGCAAGAGCCTGCGGAATCACACACTTTAATAGCGTAAATGCCTGCATCTTTGGCCACACCAAAATACGCCGTCAAATTTCCTGCCGCAATTCCAGCAACATGGGTTCCATGCCCATGGTCATCTTCTGCGCTATTGTTCTCACTCCCCCCGCCCGGGCAGCAACTGCTGCAATAACAATATTGACTCTTTATTTTATCTTGAAAGGCAGGATGATCAGCATCGATGCCCGTATCTAAAATGCAAACTGTTTCGCCCTTTCCGGTGATATTATAACCATTGATGGAAAAATTCCAAATATCATCAGCATTGATCTGGGGAACACTGGTATCTACACTGACATGAAACATTTTGTCCAGAAAAACGCTTTGCACTCTCGGATCATTCTCCAATTGTTCGACGCCCTGGGCAGTGACAGTTGCGCTAAATCCAGTGATAGTGGAATATTCCCGTTCAACATCAAATTCATATTCCGGGGGAATTTCTCCCTGCACAGAAGTTGATTCATCTTCTTTCAATAAGACTATGACGGAAATTTCATCATTCTGCTCCAAAGCATCAATAACTTGTTCATCAATATCCGCAGCAAAGACACTTCCTAGCATCAGCAACATCAGAAAAATATAGGCTGCTTTCATGGTCTAAACTTGAATCAGCCCTCCTTGCTCACGAAAGCTCGCCCCCATACCCTCACCTAGATGAAACGAAAAATCAGAAAAAACAGCGGATAAAATGTCAAACCATCCACGTGATCGCTCATACGTTGCATATTCGATGGCGGCAAGACCATACGTTTCTTTAATATATTCTTCTGCAGTGATCTTATCACCCAGCTCATCTACTAAACCAAGTTCTAGTGCTTCCACTCCTAAATAAAATTCTCCGGTTGCAATGTCGCGAACCGCTGATGCTGATAACTTGCGATTAGCAGCTACTTCCTCAATAAAAAAAGTGTGAATAGTATTTAATTTCTGTTGTAGTAAAACTCGTTCTTCTTCTCGTAATTTGCGCAAAGGGGTGCCGGCATCCTTCAAATCTCCCGCAACGAGTCGCTCGTAGGTAACCCCATATTTATCCATCAGCTGACTAAATTCCAGATAGGAAGAAATAACACCAATACTTCCGGTAATAGACATTCTATGAGCAATGACATGATCGGTGGCAGAAGCTATCCAGTATCCCCCCGATGCGCCCACTTCCCGGATAAGAGCGATGACCGGTTTTGAAGATCGTTTGACTGCGCTGGCAATTTCGTCCGAGGCCACGGCTGATCCGCCGGGAGAATTTATTTCCAGAAGAATGACCTGCACCTGCGAATTCTCATCTGCCTCTTCGATGAAACCAACAATATCCTGAGAAGAGATGGTCTCCTGCCCTAAAGTGCCTTCCCCGCTTCCCGTTATAATCCCTTCAATGGGAATTCGGGCTACATTTCCGGCAGGGATGCTCGAACTAAATAAGCCAAAAAAAAGAGGAATAACAATAAAAATGGCAAATAAAACTGCCAGAATGGTTAATATAATAGGCTTAACTCTGCTTCTTTCCACCACCACCTTTTTCATTGCTTTGGAGAAAGGAATGAAGTTTATAAAGGTTATTAAAAAATGTGGATTTCGTTTCTAGCTCACATTTATATAACCACACTCTTTTTCCGGCAGGGATGCTCGAACTAAATAAGCCAAAAAAAAGAGGAATAACAATAAAAATGGCAAATAAAACTGCCAGAATGGTTAATATAATAGGCTTAACTCTGCTTCTTTCCACCACCACCTTTTTCATTGCTTTGGAGAAAGGAATGAAGTTTATAAAGGTTATTAAAAAATGTGGATTTCGTTTCTAGCTCACATTTATATAACCACACTCTTTCCTTTGTTTATGCTGATAGATTATATCCTCATTCCCCTTACATTTGTAGTACTCTTCGTGGCATCCTCCGTGGATTTACGCATCAAAGAAGTTCCCGATTGGCTCAGCTATGGTTTCATCATGGCAGCATTAGGAGTACGGGCGATATTTTCATTTGATGAAGGTATTACGCTTTTTGTGGGCGGTCTCCTAGGCTTAGCAGTATGTTTTGCGATTGCTTGTTTCCTTTATTATACCAGCCAGTGGGGCGGCGGAGATAGTAAATTACTCATGGGCATGGGTGCTGCCATCGGTGTTGATCTTCCTCTTCAGGCGTCATCACTGAATCTTTTGTGGTTCTTCCTCTCTCTGTTATTCTTGGGTGCAGCATATGGATTAATTTGGATGGGCTACCTAGCCATGACGCAAAGGACCTCTTTTCGAGAACAATGGATACTTTCTTGGAAACATTCGCGCAAATGGCAGATCACTGCTGCAATAACAACACTTGCACTTTTGCTGGCAGCACTTGCATCTCCTTTTTTCTGGCCAACGGTTCTTTTTCCCGGCATGGTTTTTTTGGTATTTACATTTGTCAATGCAGTTGAACGCAGCTGCTTTTATAGGTATAAACTTCCCAAAAATATCGCCGAAGGGGACTGGCTGGCTGAAGATGTCACTGTGAATGGGAAAATACTGCTGGCGCCAAAAACGCTCGAAAAAGAAGATATTACGACATTAAAATCTCTGGAAGTGGAAAAGAAAATCAAAAAAGTATTCATCAAGGAAGGGATTCCGTTTACACCAGCTTTTTTATTTGCATATGCCTGGCTTTTGGCAGGCTCGTGGTGGGCAGGATGGCTGATAAAAGTGATTTTTGGATAAATAGGTTCTTTAAAATATGTGTTGTAGAATATACTATCTTTTTAAACTCCCAAATATTTATCTCCGTTTAGAAAAGAGGTGTAAGTCATGGTTAATCGTCAAGGTTCCTTAAGCTTATCAATAGAAGCCATTGTAGTGGTGGTTATCGCATTTGTCGTTCTTGGACTAGGTCTTAGTTTTGTGCGTAATCAGTTTAAAGATATCGGTGATACCACCGGTACGATCCAAGAACAAATTCGCCAGCAAATTCTGGAAGACTTGCGAACAGGAGATAAGAGACTCAGCTTTCCTGGCACCGAGATCAATTTAGGGAAGAAAGAATCAAGCGTGACCGCAATTGGGGTGAAGAACGTCAAGCAAGGAACTTTAAAATATAAGTTAATAATACAATCTGCCGGTGGTGCCCCTATTTTTGGCACGGACATAAATGATAATTTCTTATACGCAACAGCCATAGATGAGCTTCCCCCCACGGAAAGCAGACTTATCCCAGTGAGAATTACATCAGAAACTTCCGCAGGAACCGGCCAATTCAAAATCATCATCCAAGACGTGACCGATACCGAAGAAGGTACGCTCTACGATTCAAAAACGTTCTTCATTACAGTAACCGGGTGATCATAATGGCAAAACATAAACGACGAATGACGGAAGAGCAGGAGTTTGAGATAATGAAATTAGTGCTCGATAAATTCCTGTGGTTGGGCTTTATTGTCATGGGCTGGGGAATGTATACTTCAATTACTGACTCGGCTATTTTGCCAGGATTGTGGTATATGATTGCCGGCGCAGTGCTCCTGATATTGTTCATGGTCATCATTGTCAAAGAATATGAGATTTTGAAATGAGCAAAAAGATCACCCCCCAGGCAAAAGTAATTAATCTCTTTTTTGTGCTTCTGGCAGGATTTGTGGTGGCAAATGGCATTGCGGTAGCCATTGTGCAAGAGAAATTACCGGCAGTTGGACAGGCTGTGCAAATGCCTTTTGACCCCATCCAAAATATGGTGACTCCTGCTCCACCAGTGATAGAAAATTCTCGCTGTGTTGATTCGGACAATGGCGCTGATGCAAAAATGCCTGGCAGTGCAACATATTATACAGGTGAACTTGAAGGAGAAACACGCTATGACTTGTGTGCTGATGATACCCAGCTTGTAGAAAGAGCATGCATACATAGCAAATTGCAGACGCAGAAGATTGATTGTGCTGCACTGGGATTACATTGTATTGAAGACGCAGATTTGAGAGGGTATTGTGGGTAGAGTGATTTTAGTGTAAATACTTAGCAATTTCCTCTCTCTTACGGGGATTTAAAGAAACGTGAAGCCCATATGAAGTAAGGGTTACTTTTTAATATTAAAATGGAAGAAAACTCAATTTTTATCAAAACATTTGGAGATTATCCTTTAATTAGGGTTATGGACTTCCTTATCTACTCCAGAGACTTTGACTACCCCATCACTGAAATTGCCACCAATTCTAACGTAAATTTTCAAACATTAAAGAAATTGTGGCCAAAATTAGAACAAGATAGAATTGTCGTTTCAACCAGAACAATGGCGGGAACAATTTTATATAAAATAAATATAAATAATCCTGTCGTTAAAAAATTAATTGAATTAAGTAATTTCCTATCTTGGGAATATGCAGACAAAATTGAAAAAGAACAGCACGTTGCCACATAGGTAATAGAAAGAGCATGCGTATATGGTAATAAACAATTCAATTTTACTTGCGGCTCGTATTGTAGGTGTAATTTTATCCTTTGTACTAGCATTCTTTATGATTGCGCTAAATAAAAGAACTTGTCTATTTCTCATTCGTATGGACTCTAATGCAAATGTGGTAATTAAAAAGAAAAATAAGCGAATAAGTCCAGCATATTTTTTATTTTTAAGAATCCTAACATATCTTTGTGGGATTCTCATCTTAAGAGCTGGTGTTTTAACGCTGCCAGAAATATTGGCCTAGCCTATTATGAAAAAAATAAAAAGAGGGATAATACTATTTTTCTACATACAATCATCACTAGTCGTTAGAATAAGTTCTTACCAATTAGTAGCGAAAGATTTATAACCGTGCCCGCCAAAAAGATAAAACAAGATGACCTTGCTTCAAACCTTAAAAAAGAAAATTTTACTTTACGCCACTGCTGCTGTACTTGGTGCTGCCTGCTCATCTCGTCCTGCTCCACTTCATCGTCCAGAATCGTATGTTCCTGATGGCCAGATGGAGCGCGCTGATGCTGGCTTTCTTTCACAATTTGATGGCGGTTCTGATGGAAAATCGCACTATGACCTTGGCCACAAAATTGCCGATGCTGCTATTGTAAGAGATGCCAACATCTCAGATCAAGGATATACTCAACGAGTAGATGCACATAGTGCGGACACTTTTTCACCTGATGCACCATTCATAGGGAGCTTGGATGCAGCAGTAGATGGACGCACCACACGCTATGATGCTTCTCGTGCTGATGCCAGCATCGCTCCTGATGTAAATCCAGACATTGGAGTTCCTTGCACACCACTTGAAGAAGTATGTGACGGCATTGACAATGATTGTGATAGAGAAATTGATGAACTAGACTGTAATGCCTGCCCTCTCTCTGAAAATACAGCAGGGTATTGGAACTTTGATGAAGAATCAGGAACAATTGCGTACGACATTGGAGAGAATAATCTTGATGGAACACTTTCCGATGCAACTTCACGCGGAGCAGGTGTTTACAATAGAGGGCTTTCTTTAGATGGCCTAGATGACCTAGTTAGAGTGCCTTATAGTTCTTCATTAAATGTAGAAAGGCTGACAATTACACACTGGGTGAAAAAAAGTGTGGAACAAACGGCGAGGATCATCTGCCGGCATGAAGATGGGGGGCCTGACGGCGGCTATGCGACTCAGATTTCAGCCGATGGTAAATTTACTTTCGTAGTCGGGGGGTATGGATATTCGAGCAGCAGCACCATCCCTTTAGATGAATGGACGCATCTGGCAGTGACGCTCAGCGAAGAAGGAGATTTAAAAATGTACATCAACGGAGAATTAGATTCTGAGTCAATACTTAATGCCCCCATGAGTGGAAGCAGCTTGGACTTAGTCCTGGGAAGGCAGGCCAACAATCCCGGGGCAAATTATTTTCAGGGTGATCTTGATGAAGTTAAAATTTATTCTTGTGTTTTAAGTGAGGTGCAGGTTAGGGATGATTATGAAAGGGATTAATAAAAAGTGATTGCATTGCGCGTTGGTTGCTTACAACTAAATCGCCTGTCCCTAAATGCCAAAAACCTGTTTTGCTAACGGAGGATTCGCTGCAATAAAGGAAAATGCAACAAGTATGATAAACGACATCAATGCCAGATACAATGCAATATTAATTCTATTGCCCATCCCGCGTTACGTGATTTATTTTATGAGGATGCCTTTGCTCATAAAATAAAATTGAAACTCACAATTTCATCGTAAGAAAGTTTTATATAGCTAAAGAACTTGATGAGAAGTAAGGGGGGATGTTAGTATGGATAAAAAGGGTGCAGTATTTTTAATAATAGTTATTTCTCTGCTGTTCGTTGGCTGTGCCAAAGAAGCTATGGAAGCGGATGTGCCTATAGAATCGCAAACAGACATTATTTCTATCGCAATCAAGCTGGATTCAGAGATTACCAATGCCACGTTAGATTCTTTACGGGCCCAAGGATTGGAAATTGGAGATTTTGAGAATAGTGAAGTGTATGGGAATGTAGTGTTTGGAACGATTAATAAAAGTAAAGTAGGGAATTTGCCCGGAGAAGTACAGGAAGGGCTGGATGAGAGAGAGTATAAGAAAGAAGTGCTGACGGAGATTGCAACAGAATCAGGAGAGCATTGGGTAGAGAGCTCTAGAGAATTTGGATTCATGGTTGACAGTCAGATAGCTGCGGATGAAAAAAAGAAAGAACTTGGAATTGAAGGACCCTTAGTTCTAAATGACGAAATAAATTCTGCTTTTGATGATTATAAATTTGTTTGGGTTTACTTTGATTTCCGGATTGAGGCGTGGCAAAATT
>CAYOKQ010000059.1:0-9749 GCA_964404595.1 uncultured Methanosarcinales archaeon
TCTCCTACTATATCTATTGTAAAAAGGTGATCGCTGATGGAAATAACTCCTCTTATTAGTAAAGATTTTTTAGTGGTGCAAGATGAAGCACCTCTGTCGGAATTAATCGGCAAGATGAAGCAGTATGAAAAACATTCTATTTTCGTCTTTCGTAAGGACAAATATGTGGGCATGATCGACAAGAAAAAGGTCCTGCGCTCACGTGTTGATGCATCAGAAATGAAAATTAAATTTTTTATTCAGAAAACCCCTGTCATCAGCGAGCACGAGGATATTGTTTCAGCAGCATACCTTATGTATCAAAGTAATGCTGAGGTAGTGCCGATTCAGAGGGACAAAACTATCGTGGGTGCACTTCGATCCATAGATCTGGCCAAAGGGGCAGCAGATTTACCAGAAACAAAAGGACTCAAAATAACTGATTTTAAATTACTCCGGCCATCGAAAATCAACAAGAATGATCCCATCACTACGGCCATGGAAATTATGCATGACGAGCGTGTCGATCAAGTGCCTTTGTTTGAAAACGGTAAATTATACGGTATAATCAGCTACAAGGATATCCTGCGCAAATACCTGAACTGGTCGCCTAAACGGGAATTTTCAACAAAATTTACCAAAGCAATCAGTTCTAAGGGCGGTTCGGGAGACTCTCAGCATCTGGGCCTGCTTCCGGTGAGCTCATGCAGCACCAATGATAATTTAGTGACAGTAACAACACAGCACTCGCTGGGAGATGCGGCCATGCTGATGCTTAAGAACAATATCTTAGACGTTCTGGTGATGGCACAAGATGAATTCAAAGGGATTTTGACGGTCAAGAATATTTTAGCGCGAGTAGGCAGCTTGAAAATTCCCGAAAATTATAATATTCAGTTTGTGGGTTTAAATAAAGCGGCTCTGGAGTCTTATCAGAAAGCGAACGTGCAGAAAATATGTTCAAATGAAGCGCTTAAGATTCAGCGCATGATCAAGAATGAATTTACACTGGTAGTGCATATTAAAGAATATGGAAAAGATGCCCGGCAGCGCAAATATTCCATCCATCTGCGAGTGGAATACCCCGGGCATATTATCACGGCATCTGCTGATGATTGGGACATCGAGACGGCAGTACATAAAACATTTGAGAATGCTAAGAACGAAGCAAAACGAATGTTTCAAGGTGATACCAGTAAAAAGTTTATTAAAAAAGGGCGGGTCTAGTTCTATGGTCTGAATTTCTTTTTCTCTTTTATTCTTTTTTCTTTGAATTTTTCTGCATTTGCTTGCGTAGAAAAACGATACAATTTTCCTTCAATTTGCAGTTCCACTACTTTTTGTCCTATCAATGGCTTGCCGGTTAAGGCATCTTTGCCAAGCTGGCCTGCTCCTGATGCCCCTTTCATAAATCCTTCTTCCCAGGGCTCGATCTCATCTTCCTCGACTTCCTCTTCCTGGCCTTCTTGAGTATAAATATCCTCGTCCTCTTCACCTGCCTTCATCTTGGCTTTCTTTTCGTCAGCAGTTTCTTCTTTAAGAATACCCTGCTCTTCATCAGGATAGAACTCTATCTTCTCTTCATCATTATCTTTTGATTTCTTTTTGAGTGGCTTTTTACTTGCTTTGGGCATAGGGAGAAGGAGAATGTTGGGATTTAAAAGGGTTGCGGTAATTCATCTATATACTCTCAGTTCTAATTGACCTAAAGAAGCCGGATCAATTTCTTTGCCTTGTGAATCCCATGCTTTATCCACTTGCATCAAACCATAATCTCCTAGAATTCTCAGCGTATATCCTCGATATTCTACTTGGTGGAGAGTTACTCTTGGATCAGCAACCGACCTTACTTCAACCACGCGTTTACCAGCATCCATTAACATTGTATTATCAGTATTGTCAGCAAATCTATTTAAGATTTATGGAATAAGAGGTAACTCAGCAAAGTTTTAAATGCTTACCAATAATCTTTCTTGGTATGGGTGTTACTCGGATAACAAAAGAGATAGATTATTTTAAATTTTGCGAAATCATTGATAAATATAGTGAGCAAATAAAAATTAATCTTCACGCTTATTTCAGGTTGCAGGAAAGCCAAAGAAAAGTATATAAAGAAGAGGCCCTTAGAGAAATATTAAGTAGAGAAAAGCCGGCTTTCATCGGGATTCAACGAAATGGAAATTATGCGGTTTTTTTCAAGAGAAAAGAAGGTTATCTGAGAATAATCTTTAAAGTTGAAAAAGAATATGTTGAAATCATTACTTTTTATTTAACCAGCAACATCCCCAACATCTGAAAATGGAAAAATACCTTAATGCTACAGGGAAAGGAGAAATGGATTACGACCTAGAAAATGATATCCTTTTTTTCAAAGTAAAAGACCGGGAATATGACCATTCTTTAGAACTGGAAGATATCATCGTCGATATTGATACAGATGGCTTTGTTACGGGAGTGCAGATTTTCGGCGCTTCCCAGCTGTTCCACACCAAAAAAGAAGAATTAAAACATTTAAATAGGTGGGAATTTAGAATTAACACGGAAGGAAAAACTATTTCGGTACAGCTCACTTTTGAAGTTTTACGGAAAGATAAAATTATAGAGAGAGGGCAAAATGTAATCAGAGAGTCCTCTTCATTCTTAACTGATTCCGAAGTTCGCTGTGAAATGGGTACTTAAAGTATGGTTCTAATGAAGAAATCAAAGAGTGGATACAAAATGGTAAAATCAGAGATTAAACGATAAAATAAGGCTTTAGATCGTACGGAAAGAACTGGATAATTTTAAGAAGTTAATTGAAAGACATAGGAAATTACTGGAAGCGATAGGTGATCTTTGATCAAACTTTTACTTCTTTCCATACCATTTCGAGGGGATTGAAATATTGCCTCGTAAAATCAACTGCTTCAGATACGGAAAATGGTTTGCAAGTATACGTATCAACGGTAAATAAAGCATCGTTGCACTGACCAAACGCATTGGGAGGATAACTGTAAAAATGCCCGCCTGATGTTCGCCAATGCACCCAGCCGGCATATCCTAGTTCGTGAGCACTGCGGGT
Organism: uncultured Methanosarcinales archaeon; assembly: GCA_964404595.1. Classification (GTDB taxonomy): domain Archaea; phylum Nanobdellota; class Nanobdellia; order Woesearchaeales; family GW2011-AR9; genus CAYJXA01. The sequence continues at coordinate 3,041 of CAYOKQ010000059.1, forward strand.
AAAAGGACCGCCTAATATCTCCATTTTAGTGATATCGGCAAGTTTTTTGAGATAAGCTTCGATTGCCAGTGGTGGGACTATTTCAATAGTGGTGCCTTCGATAATAAGGCGTTGTCTCACAATATTGGGCGCAAGATTTTTCCACTCTTGTTCGGTTGTTGTAGTGAGGTCTTTTGTCATATTATTACTTACAATATTGCACATAATTTCTAGTTATAATTAAATATATTTATAAAAATATCTATTTTTTACCAAATATTTATAAATAATCTGTTTATAGTTAAAAGATATGGATAAATTAGACCAAAAGATACTGCAAGTACTTGATTTTAATGGCAGAATGCCAGCAAGCCATATCGCTAAATTAGTTCGATCAAATAAAGAAGTGGTACTCTATAGAATCAATAAATTAGAAGAGCAGGGGATTATTCTTCGCTATTTTCCGGTGCTTGATATGAGTAAACTGGGTTATTATACTTCTCGCCTCTATTTTGACTTGGAAGAAATGAGTCAGGATGAAGAAAAGATATTTATTGAATTTCTGGATAGAGAGATTCATGCTGGGTTAATCTTTAGAATGGATTATCCTTACCGATATGGGGTCGTGGTATGGACAAAATCAATATTTGATCTCGAAAAAATTATTGTTAAAATTAAACATAAATTAGGAAAACAGTTATTGCGCTATAATTATACTCTTTTTTGCACTTATACTGTTTTTCCCAAAGATTATTTATTTGGGAAGAAAATTCACCAAAGGAATTATTGTCTCCAACCTCAAAAATTAGAGACCTATGATCACACCGATTTTCTGATATTGCACCAACTTGCTAAAAATGCCCGTCTTTCCACGGTACACATTGCGCAGAGTTTAAAGATTCCGCAAACAACTGTTTCACATAAAATCAAAAATATGGAACGGAAAAATATTATTTTAGGTTACCGGGCGGAGATTAATTTTATTAAACTTGGATATACGAATTACTTTCTGGAAATCTATCTGGAAGATAACCATAATCTAGCACAAATTGAGGCCTGGGCTACTACGCATCAAAATACAGTATGGCTGCAAAAAATCATCGGCACCTGCGATATTGAGATAGAAGTGGAAGTCAAAGATAGAGTAGAATTAGAATCTTTGCTGGCAGAACTGCGCACCCGCTTCCCTAACATCCGTAAGATTGTCTTCTGGTCGCAGGAATATAAGAAGCTGACTTTCTTGCCTTAATTTAATTTAATAAATCTGCTATTTTCAATAGAAAGGTTTAAATAAACACGTATTTACAGGTATAAACGGGGTAAGGCATGGTAACAAAAGAAGAATTGATAATGACCAAGCATGCCCAAGACGAAGCGATGGATGATGGAATTTCACGCTTAGAGATCGCAGAAGCAATAAGCAGAGGTCCGCGAATTACAGAAGGGAATCACTTTGTGACTATATACCGGCACTTCACCGTGGTATATGAAAAAATAGATGGAAAATACAAAATTATCACGGTTCATCTAGGAAGACCAAAAGGATGGAAAGGAAAATAAAATGAGATGTACTACTTGTAATATGGGAAATTATGAACGGAAAAAAATCCCTTACGTTTTTATAGGTGAAAAAATAGGAAATTTTGATGCTTTGGTATGTCATCATTGCGGTGAAACATTGTTTGAATCAGCAGCCTCGGATAAGATTGAAATGGAAGTTAAAAAACGTGGTTTGTGGGGTTTACGAGCACGAAGCAAAGTAGCAGAAGTAGGAAATGCTCTGGATGTACGAATCCCCAAATCTTTAGCACAATTTCTCTCTTTAGAAAAAGGGAAAGAAGTAATTTTAGAGCCATTAGATAGGAATAGATTACAAATAATTGTTAACTGAGAAACAATCAGACAAATTTTCCCACCAGCACCATCACCGTTCCGGCCACCAATGGAACTATTAAATTATCGTCTAAAGTTGTGTCATTGAAATCAATCTTAATGACTTCTGCGATCATAGCAGCTGCACTCCCTAAAAATGCTTCAGGTATGGGAACAAAGATAAGGGCTCCCAAAAATCCGGCAAGCGTTCCTGCGAGTGTCCCTTCAAGCAATTTCTTACTTTTTCCATTAAAAATGTTTTTCAATCTGCCAAATTGAGCCCCAAACATATGGCTGATGGAGTCGCCAAATGTCAGAACCATAATGGAGGCATAGGCAATATTGCGTTCAAAAAGCTGCAAGGATAAAAGCACCCCTACAAAAAAGAAAATCGTGCCCTTGCCGGGAAAATTCTTTTTTTGTTCCTCCCTTTCCATATGATCTAAGAAGCGGCTGATGAGGGGAATAGGTATGCGTTTGCACAAGAAACTAAGCATAATTCCTCCAATAATCAACAGAAGAATCGCAAAAGGAGTGAGAATATTATAATAAATAAAGGCAATAGTTACTAAGCCTACGAGAATATGCATCAATTGCCGCTTAAGTTCGAGTTTACTGAGCATGCTACGTTAGGCTAATAGAGATTTTATAAGGATTGTGGAAGAGAAGAGCCATAAGAATTATATAGAGCCTCATATAGTTGACCCTATGCAATGGCTTAGGACGGGATTAATGGGTGTAGTATTGAGTCTCGTTGATTCTTGTGTTAACAGTGAGCCTGTTGATACGATACGTATAGAAATTACCAAAGGAACAACTGTACCGCGATTTTCTGATTTGGAAACCGCTATTGCCAAAAATGATGATGCCGGGAGGCAAACATATGCGAAAGAAGGAGATCGTTTTTACGGTATGCTGCAGGGAGTCATTGCTAACTATTCCTTTGCACAATCTACGGATTTAGGTTCTGATTGGTGGCTAGGACGAATTCGAATAAAAATTAGGAGTATGCAAGCATATGATGAAAATCTTCTCAATCCTGATACAATGAGGCGTCTTGATTCAGCACAAAAGTTTGTGCGAATAGGAGATCTGGCAAATTCGCTCCACGCATTAGATACATTTAAGCAGGTTATTGATTCATTAGATAGCCATGCCAGACATGCCGATACAGTTTATACTATGGTAATCGCGGATATTGATTTTAGAAGACCTTCTGGCGAAACCCTGATTTTATATAGACAAAATGTCGCTGAAGCTGCACGATTTCAACGAATAGCGGAAGATAAATATGCACAATTGCCACTTACAGTGAGAGTATCATTTGAACAATGGATGGGAGAATATATGGGTAAGAGCCTATTACCTTCTGCGCTGTCTGAAGGATTAACGGAGAATTATGATGGGATTTTAGGAAGAACACTTCTCGAAGGAATGTTTCGAAGGGGGATGAAATAATCACTCAATTTCTTCCAACAGCTTGGCTCTTTTCCTTTTACCTTTGTATATAATTTTTGGTGTGCAGTAAGAATGTAAATTTAAACATATTCTATCTTCAGTTAAATGGGGCATATTTTTTCTCTTATTTAATCTCTATATAATCTTAACTACTAAATTCTAATTTTCTTCAATAAAACATTTAAACAAAATCATTTGCGTAGTTTCGCAGCAAAAAGAGTGATTAAAAATGAAATTTGATAAAAATCTTGCCGCAATTCATGCGTATCTCTGCGGAGATGGATACGTCATCAAAAATCCAGATACTCAAAGGCATAAATATTACTATATTGGTTTAAGAAATACGAATGCAGTCCTTCTTAAAGATTTTCAACAGAAATTTAAGACTGTCTTCAATCTTGAACCTCGTATTGTAGAAGGTCGTAGCGTAATTCAGAATAAAAAAATTTATCAATTCTTAACCAGAGATTTTTCTTATTATTCTTACGAATGGTCTTTTCCTCAATTATCAACTGAGAACACAAAAGCATGGCTTCGTGCATTTTTTGACTGTGAAGGATGGGTCGAAAACCAACCTGCAAAAAGCAGATTAATAGGTTTAGAATGCTGTAATGAGGGGGGAATTCTTCAGATTAAAGTGGCTCTCGATAAATTGGGAATTAGTTCTCAACTTAGCAAGAAAAAAGGCAGAACTATTTGGCGTTTGACCATTTGTGGGAAAGATAATATGAAACATTTTCAATCGAATATTAATTTTCTTCATCCAGAAAAAAAGCAAAAATTGAAAGAGGCAATCGCTTCTTATGTTAATTACGACTGGAAGATTCCAACAGTAAAAGAAGAATTATTAGCTTTTTTAGTGCAGAAAGGGAGAATTCGTAAGACGAGAAATGAATTAAGAGTATTCTCCATACAAAAGCTGAATGTCCAAAACCTACAGAAAGCTTTAAAAGAACACGGCGTCCCTTCAACTTTATTGGGGCCGTGGAAATCAAGTACATGTTCCCAATACTATTGCCTTATCATTAAGGAGGACAACCTTCCATGGAAGAAGAACAAATAGCCCAGAAAATTGGTGCTCCACCAGAACTGACGCAAATTAGTGACGTAGTGTGGGAATTGCCCATTACGTACAAAAAAGGAATGCGTGTTCCAGCGCGGATTATTGCCAATAAAGAACTGATTGATTCGATGGATGAAGGGGTCTTTAAGCAAGTGTCAAATGTAGCATGCCTTCCGGGAATTCAGAAGTATGCCTATTGTATGCCTGACGGGCATTGGGGATTCTGAGTAAGTTAATTCTTATTCAGCCCTTGACGGATTTCCCATAGGCGGCGTGGCTGCATTTGATCCAGAACAAGGCGGTATTATTTCACCAGGCGGTATTGGCTTTGACATAAATTGCGGTATGCGCCTTATCGTCACCAACCTTACTGCCAAAGACGTTAATCCCCACATCCATACACTAGTTGATGCTCTCTATAAAGCAGTACCAGCTGGTGTGGGCTGCAAGGGATTTGTCAAACTTACCAAAGAGCAATTCAAAGAAGTCATGAAAGATGGCGCGCAATGGTGCGTCAAAAATGGCTATGCCTGGGAATCGGATATTGATCATATTGAAGATCAGGGAAAAATTGCACAGGCAAATCCTGCCAAAGTATCTGACAAAGCGATACAACGCGGCTTTGATCAGCTAGGCACATTAGGCAGCGGCAATCATTATCTTGAAATTCAGGAAGTGCGTGAAGGAAATATTTTTGATACAGAAGCGGCGAAAGCCATGGGTATTACCGGACCAGGCCAAATTGTAATCATGGTCCATTGCGGCAGCCGGGGCATGGGGCATCAGGTGGGAACAGACTATTTGCGCGTATTTTTAGATGTCATGCCCAAATATGGCATTGAAATTCTGGATAAAGAATTAGCGTGCGCTCCTTTTAATTCTCCTGAGGGACAAGATTATTTCCAAGCGATGGCCTGCGCCGCAAATATGGCTTTTGCCAATAGGCAGGTCATTACCCATCAAATCAGAAAAACATTTGAAAAAGTATTAGGAAAAACAGCCGAAGAAATGGGCATGAAATTAATATATGATGTTGCTCATAATATTGCAAAGCTTGAAAAATATGTGATTGACGGCAAAGAAAAAACATTGCTTGTTCATCGCAAGGGTTCAACCAGAGCTTTTGGTCCCAGACATGCTAATCACCTGCCAAAAGAATATGCAAACGTGGGGCAACCAGTTATCTTAGGTGGTTCGATGGAAACTGGTTCATATCTTTTAGTGGGAACCAATGAAGCAGACAATGAAACTTTTGCGTCCACAGCGCATGGCGCAGGAAGAACGATGAGCAGAGCCAAGGCCAAGAATCTGTGGCGTGGAGATCAACTGCAAAAAGATATGGAGAAACGAGGTATTTATGTTCATGGAGTCACCATGGCTGGGCTGGCCGAAGAAGCGGGCAAGGCGTATAAAGACATTGAAATTGTTGTTGATAGTTTGGAAGCGGCAAAGATTACACGGCGAGTGGTAGCGCTCAAGCCAATTGGAAATGTTAAAGGATAATATTAGAAACCGGTTCTTCGTGGCAATAGGGCTAGTAGCAGTTGCGGCGGTAGCATATTTTAGGCCACTTAAAGTAAAATATAAAAAGGCAGGCAAGAGCTTAATAATATGATTACTTATTATTTATTCCTCTTTTTAGCATTCTCTGTTATTGGCTGGCTGATTGATTCAGGCTATCGCTCGCTAATGCACAAAAAATGGCTGCGTTCCGGGTATTTCAGGGGACCTTTTTGCCCTATCTACGGTGTTGGGGGTCTTTCGCTGGTAGTTTTGTTCAAACATATTGCTTTCATGCCCTATCCAATACTTTTTACGGTTGCGACAATTGCTTTAATTTTAGTTGAATTTATTGGTGGAATCTTATGCGAAAAAATTCTCAAAGTAAAATTGTGGGATTACAGTTCCTCAAAGTATCATCTATGGGGACATGTCGATCTACTTCATTCGTTATATTGGGCGATGCTGGCAATCGGATTTTATTTTACGTTATTTCCTGTAACCGTTTGGCTAGAGAAATTAGTGCTCTTTCCCGAATTGGTGGATTTGCTCGCCGTCATTCTTTTCTTTGTGGCCGTGGCCTGGTTGGTTGTAGACAAACATCCTTCGCAGTATTTAGAAATGAAGCAGCAAGTTATGAATATCACTGTTGATCGATATCGCACACTTTTTTTTAATTTGCGCAGTTTTGCCAAAACTACCTCCATCGGGCAGCGAAGAGAATTACTACAAAAAATTAAACAGCAATTGCAAGACACAGGCGCATATCTTCGGAAAAAATAAGCAAAGGTGTTTTCTATATAAGCAATATATTAAGAATGAATAAAGAGTTTTTTA
>CAYOKQ010000060.1:0-9680 GCA_964404595.1 uncultured Methanosarcinales archaeon
TATTTCAGAGATAGCGTGATTCCAGAATGTTTGGAACGTGCTCGAACAGAAGGCTCTTCAGAAATTCAAAGAGAATTTAGTTTAGCTAGAACACCTGAATTAGAACAAATTTTTGTAGGGAGGTAAAAATAATTTATTTATCCTATTTACATCAGATTGAGAGAAAAAGGTTATACTCATTCAGATTTGTGCAGTTAGAAGTACGTTACAGCGACCCCCCCCCGTTAGTGCAAAGTACCAGAAAATTTGGACGCAACGAAGTGGAGTCGTTTAGCAATTGTTAGGCAAAGTTTTTAATTTTGTACGTTTTCCGTTTCCGCTAAACGAAGGCGACCCCGTGAAGAAGTCGAAGCGTGCTTTTACCGTCGAAAAAGTAGCGCAAAAATTTCACTTAACACCTATTAAGCGCAGTTTTGATTGCGTTTAATAGGCTGTTTGATAGGTAAAGCGAAATATTTATGAACATTCAGATTATTCCATATTCGTGGATGGAAAAGAGATTTACTTGCAAAAACTCAGCGAAGAACTGAAATTACGAAAATATTCTCCCCGAACAATACAAGTATATCTTCATCTCATTCAGAATTTTTTAAAATCAGATCTCGCCCCCAGAGAATCCCTGCTCAGATATGTTGACAAAAGCCATTCTACCCTTCGTTCAGTCTACTTTGCCTTGCAATTTTTCTATCAAAATGTACTTAAACAAGATTTTATGGAAGAGCTTCCCTTAGGAAAAAAATCAGGGCATCTTCCTCAGGTACTCAATAGAGAAGAAATTAAGTCTTTGTTTGATGTAACTTTGAATCTCAAGCACCGCTTTTTACTGATGACTTTATATTATACAGGAATTCGTTTAAATGAAGTTGTGAATTTGCGCTGGGAAGATTTTGATTTTGAACGAAAGACCATCCACCTCAAAGTGACCAAGGGGACTAAAGATCGAACAATATTTTTTCACCAAAGCATTGAGGACTTAATTCGCAATTTTGGTCTACGAAAAGAAGGGCCGGTATTTCAATCAAATGTAGTCCAGAGATATAACCTTCGCAGCGTGCAAATGATTGTCCGTCAGGCTTCTGTTAAAGCAGGCATATCTAAAAAAGTGACACCGCATACCTTGCGCCATAGTTTTGCGACTCATTTACTGGAAGCCGGAGCCGATATCCGCTCTATCCAAACTCTGCTTGGCCATAAAAATTTGCAAACAACTCAAATCTACACTCACGTCGCCAATAAGAATATAAAAGACTTAGCGAAACTTATCTAAAATGGGCCTGCAATTTAAAGAACTTGTCGTAAAGCATGAACTTTCTATTCAAGAACTCTCGGGGAAAATCCTGGCCATCGATAGCATGAATCTACTCTATCAATTTCTCACCACTATTCGCGCAGCTGACGGTTCCGTCCTTACTGATAAACATGGCAATGTGACCTCGCACTTAATCGGGCTATTTAGCCGCACCACTGCCTTGATGGAAGAAGGATTAAAATTAGCCTTTGTCTTTGATGGGAAAGCTCCTGCCATCAAGCAAAAAACATGGGAAAAAAGGTCGGCCGCCAAAGCAGAAGCTTCCTTACGATTAAAAGAAGCTGAAGATGCCGGAAATCTGGGAGAAATGAAGAAATTTGCCGGTCGAACTTCCATTTTGACCAAGGACATGATTGCTGATGCCAAAAATGTGATTGCGGCGTTAGGACTACCGATCATTGACGCTCCGTCGGAAGGAGAAGCGCAAACCGCCTACATGGTGAGAAAAGGTGATGCGCATGCTTCGGTCACGCAGGATTATGATAGCCTTATTTTTGGCTGTCCGCGACTAGTGCGCAATTTATCCATTGCCGGCAAGCGTAAAAAAACCGGAACGCTGGGGTATCAAACTATTTCACCTGAAACTATTCTCTTGCCAGAAGTGCTCAATCATTTACAAATTAATTTAGATCAATTAATTACTCTGGCGATACTGGTAGGGACAGATTACAATCCCGGCGGTGTGAAAGGCATCGGGCCTAAGACGGCGTTAAAATTAGTCAAGGAATATAACAATAATTTACCTGGTTTATTTGATGCAGTACGATGGGCTCACTATTTTCCAGAACTATCGTGGCAGGAAGTACGTGATACCGTCCAAAATATGCCGGTGACTGATAATTATACTTTGGTTTGGGATAAAATTAATGAGAAAGAATTGCGGGATATCTTGGTGAAGAAGCATGATTTTAGCGAAGAGCGAGTGGTTGGCAAGATTGAAATGCTCCGTGAACTGCAGGGAAAAGGACGACAAAAAGGATTGGGAGATTTTTGAAGATGGGAACACTTTCGCAACTTTATACAACACAAATATCATTTACCGAATGGTTTTCGGCCATCAAGCATACTCAAACAGATGCGATGCGCGAAGAAGATAATCTCAAGCGAGAGCGTTTGAGGACACTTCATGAACTCATCGGGCTGCCTTTTGATGAACCAGTGCAATTTTCAGCGCTCGACATTGCCAATAGAACAGCTCCCTTTCAAACATATCTTCAGGAGCATGGCAATGATCCTTGTGCTCTTCGGCTCATTCCTCTGCGGCCAAACTTACCTAAATTACGGATGCGCGGAAGTTCAGTTAGGAATGTTCTGATTTGGTTTGCCGAGCAAAAAATTGTTCCCTCGGAATACAGAGCTGATTTTGTTCCCCACTCAGAAAAACCGACGTGGTCCACCATTTTTATTGTTAATCAGCACGGCCTTTTTGGAGAAATCATTCGTGGAGGCCATTACCAACTCACGCAGGGATTTTATGAAAAGATGCAGCCCGTTGTTTTTTCATATGACTTTACTCGTTGGATTTTAAGTCATGATAATCCAGAGGCACTTGCACATCTTCAGGAGATCCTAGGCTGGATAACTATTGCTAAAGATAAACAACCAGAAATAGTAAAAGTTTTGTTAGCTTCATTTAGCAACGGTCTTTTGGAAGGATATTTTGAGACCACCAGTTCGGAAGATTGTGGATTGTGGTTTGTTGATTACAATAGGATCTTAGGAAAGATGTATGAAGAAGTCAAACCTGCTGAAATAAATAAGATACAGTCTTCAGAAAATATAATTTCTGGATATGGCGCCAGTTTGGGAAAAATAAGCGGAAAAGTAAGGGTGGTTCTTGCTGATCAGATTGTCAATGCTCAATTAAACGCTGGTGAAATTCTCGTTACACAGATGACCACGCCGCTTTTTGTGCCTCTCTTACAGAAAGCAGCAGCAGTTATAACTGATTTAGGCGGTATTCTTACGCATGCTGCAATAGTAAGTAGAGAGTTAGGAATTCCCTGCATTACGGGAACGATAGATGCCACTAAAAAATTGAAAGATGGAGATCTGGTAGAAGTCGATGCCAATAATGGTGTGGTGCGTAAATTATGAAACCATACGGCCCCTGGCAGATTAAAGAACGGCAATTAAAATATGCTGATACTTTAATAGAACTTGGCCCTGTTGATCGGTTAACCACCTACATGAATTGCCGGGCATGGTTATTTCTCGCTCAGGGATTATCGTTTAATGAAATGCATCTCGAAGGAAGCGGGACTGTAAGTGTCGTCAAAATGAAATTTGAAGATGCGGCGAAAAAAGTGATGGAAGGGGAGATCGTGAATAGCATGAGCCAGATTCTTATCTTGAAAGCAGTTGAATTTTTAAGAAAAAAAGGCAATTGTTGAATTACGCAAGGAAAATCAATACTTAGAAGATAATTTTGTTGCTTGGGCAAAACTAAAGATGCCGGCATAGCTCTTATTTTTATACAATTGTATCCTTATTTAGTTACATTCGTATCCAAGATTTCCAGCCCATACCTTTATATAACATTTTTGTCTTCTCTCTTTTTATGTACGCAGCCCAAACCGAGCTTAAAAATGCACAGAAAGTAAAAGAATTTCTCATTGCAAAACATCTTTTTCATCCAAACTATACTGCTGTCAAAGAATTCGGGCTGATCTATTTCCCCATCATCAAGAAAATTAAAGTGCCCAAAGCAAACGTTGTGGCGGTCTCCTTTTCCTTTCCGCAAAAAAGGCAGCCAGCTTCCATACAGGAGTTGCTCAAAGGAAAATTAACCCCGGCAGAATTAAAGATATTGCCCACATCACAGGAAGTGGTGGGAAAAATTCTGATCCTAGAAATTCCATCGGAGCTTCAAAAAAAAGAACGGGTTATTGCCCAGGCATATCTTACGCACAGCCGCCAAGTGGAAACAGTAGTGAAGAAAGCAGAGTTTCATGAAGGTGACTATCGCCTGCGCAAAGTCCAGGTTCTGGCCGGGAAAAACACTAAAGAAACCATCCATCTGGAAAATGGAGTGAAGATTAAGCTTGATTTAGAGAAAACCTACTTTTCAGCCAGATCAGCAAATGAACGACTACGCATCGCCAAGCAAGTAAAGAAAGGAGAGGAAGTATTAGTCATGTTTTCGGGGGCAGCACCCTATCCTTTAGTTATCGCGAAGAATTCGATGGCGAAAATGGTGTATGGAATTGAGTTAAATCCTTTAGCACACCAGTATGCGTTGCAGAACGTGGCTTTAAATAAGTGTGGTGATCGCATCATTATACTCCAGGGTGATGTGCGGACAATAATTCCTGATTTAAAGAAAAAATTTAATCGTATTGTGATGCCGCTTCCTAAGACTGCCGAAGATTTTCTAGGATCGGCATTATCGGCAGCAAAGAAAGGCACCGTTATTCACTTTTATGCTTTTCTTGCGGAGGCAGACCTAAAAGCAGCAGGGAAACGCATTAAAGAATTGTGTGCTGGATATGGGCATAGCGTCAAAATTCTGCGAGCCGTTACGTGTGGGCAATTTTCTCCCAGAACGTTTAGGGTTTGTTTTGATATAAAGGTAGAAAGGTAAAAATAAACATTATTTTTATAAAGTCTACTCTTAAATAACCTCTTATGGGCATTGCTGCGAAAATTGTACTTGCACTAGGGATTAGCACTGCTGGGCTTATGTCATATTCTTGGGCTGATACACAAGATCGTCTCATCAAGCTTGATAATGAGTCGCGAGGCTTACGTGCACAGCAAATAGAAGAATATGATCGAGCAGTTGCTCATCTGGTCCAATCTTGCCATCGAAAATATGAGCAGTGTGATCACGATGTATTGAGGGGATGCTCCTACAGCTGTTGATGGTACTTATGATGTTCAGAAAACTGCTGATATGTTTAATCAATGCTTTCAACAGCGCGATATTTGTGCTGGTGAAGCAATTGAAGAAGCGGGCATTTTAGTTAGAACCCAGTGGAGTAAACGACGAACATTATATGATGAAGTATTGTGTTCCCCTAATTATATAGTCAAAGTAGGTTTAGGGGTAGATTTCTGGGTCATAGAAGCGTTTCGTGCTCCTCCTACATCAAATGGAGAACAAGGCGCCATTAGATTTTCCAGAGATCGAAGAGGGGTGATGGAATTAGATTGTGGAGATCTTCCAGGTCCTAGTTTTTTTAAAATGGCTAGCTTTTACAGTGATACTTGGCATACTGCTCAACGCTAGATTCTCAAAAATTGTTGATTAAAAAGAACTTCTCTTAAAAAAGGAATTGGAAATATAATATAACAAAAAAAAAGGAAGAAATTATTCTTCGTCTGAATTTTCAGTATTTTCAGAAGACTCCTCGTCGCCAGCCGCTGGTGCGCCAGCCCGTTCGGATCCTTTTTGCAACAGTTGCACGTTTTCTGCTTTAAGGCCCCGATCCCCTTCGGCACTGGTAAACGATACCTTGTCGTTATCGCGCAGGAATACGCCCTTAGGCAGTGCTGTGAAATGGACAAAATAATCCTTGCCATCATCGCCGCTGATAAATCCAAACCCTTTTTTTCGGTTAAAAAACTTTACTGTTCCTTCCATTTTACTTTTTCTCCTTCCTCACAACGCTTGCAGAAAGAGTTGATACTCTTGCTTGCTGTGCAGGAATACGAAAAGGATAAGCAGGAGTTTTATAAATCTTGCCCTGAAAATATGTGAAAATGTTAAAGAAGAGTTAATGCCAAAGCTTTTTTAGATGAGTTTTTCCATCTATTTGTCGATTTTACATAAAAGGAAAAGAAAATCTACACAAATTTTATAAGCAGTTCTCTTTCTTATATGCTTCTGAGAAGCAAGAAGTTTTGGAAAGTTTAGTCAGAATTGGAAAATCAGGAAGAGTGAATAACGCGATGATTAAGTGAACACCATTCCCAGCTATGGGATACGGAAGTAACTGCTGAGCGTTCACAATTCTCCATAGTAAAGTATTAAAAGAACCCTCATTCTAGGATTACATGCTCTACACCATCAAATACTCTCCGAAAAACAGCAATCAGGTATTTGGCCAACAAGCAGGAGTTGCCGCGCTTAAGGACTTTATTATAAATTATAAACAAAGACCACAGCGCGCCGCCTTACTCTACGGCCCCGTCGGCAATGGCAAAACGTCTTCTGTCTATGCTGTTGCCAAAGAATTGGGGTACGATTTGCTGGAAATCAACTCTTCTGATCTGCGCAATGAAGAAAGCATGAAAACCTTTCTGGGATCAGCTTTAGGGCAGCAATCATTATTCTTTCGGCCCAAAATCATTCTGATCGATGAAATTGATAATATTTCTGGAGTTAAAGACCGTGGCTGTTTGCCTGCTCTTTTAAAAATAATCGAGAGATCAACCTTTCCGGTGGTGCTCACTGCCAACGATCTTTCCGATGCTAAATTTAAACCGCTGCTCAAGAGCTGCCTGTCGATCGAATATCTTTCATTAGATTACAAGTGGGTAGCGCATACCTTAAGATGGGTCTGCGAGCAGGAGAATATTGTGGCTGATGACAAAGCTATAAATTCTCTTGCTAGGCAAGCAGATGGCGATGCGAGGGCGGCCCTGCTCGACTTGCAAATCTGCGCTATAGGGGGTGCATGTACTTTTGAAAAAGTCCTAACTTTGTCTGATCGCAAGCGCACCGATTCCATTATGAATGCTATGACTACCATCTTCAAATCATCTACGGCAGAAAATGCCTTGCCTGCGCTTGAAAACGTGGATATGGAACTTCGTGATGTGATAGTCTGGCTTGACGAGAACCTGCCCCGTGAATATACGAAAGCTAAATCACTTGCTCGTGCCTATGAACACCTGGCTAGGGCCGACGTGTTTCAAGGGAGAATCACTCGTCGGCAGCACTGGCGTTTCCTAGTCTACATGAATGACTTACTCACGGCGGGAATCTCTACGGCAAAAGAAGAGAAAAATACTTCTGCTGTTAACTATCAGCGTACTATGCGTTTCTTACAGATGTGGCAGGCGAAAATGAAATGGGGGAAGAAAAAAGAGATTGCAAAAAAACTGGCGATGCTAACCCACACTTCAACCAAAGAGGCAATGTCGCAAGTGCCCTATATGCAGGCAATTATTCGGCAATCCGAGGCAGCGCAGTTGGTCAAAGAATTGGATTTATCCGAGGAAGAAGTAGAATGGATGAGGAAATAACCGCTTATTAGTAAATATTCTTCGATAGATTTAATATGTTGTGTCTTCGCAGAATAAAAAACTACTTTAAAGTAATAAAGCTTAAATATCACCTAGGCAATCCCATCAAAAATGGTCTTGGAAAAACGTATCCCGGTGCTTGTTGCTGCCGCGGGGTTTTCTATTTTATCCTGTGCTTCCGCCTTAAATTTTATTGACTATTTTGCCAAGAAGACTCACTGCTTTGCTGATGGGGGACTTACTCAAATAACTGATATATATGATGACGGGATTGCCGACTTTTTGAAACAGGGAGATAAAGTGTACGTCGCAGAGGAATTTGCAGTGTATCGTCCGGATGCTATAGTATGGACTAAAGAACAGCGTGCCCAGGTATCTCAATATTTGCGGCAAAAGTGTCCGAAAAGTGAAGTTTTTTCGTTGGATTCACACTAACTAAAAAAGACTGTTATGGTTTTCTATCTCTAAAACTACTTTAAAGTAACAAATTGTTGGAAAGATTTAAATACTTCTGGTGTATTTTACTACCATTATATTTAGAGGAAAAAGCATGGCCTATATTCGAACGCTTGCTGCAGTAGCCTTATGGTTAGTAGGAGCAACTGTTGGGTATGGCTACGGAAGAAGAAGCGAAGCTACAGAACAATGTGAAAATCGAGGAATGCAACGGCTCTTTTCTCGTGATTTTTCCGATATTGCTAGGATTCCAGATTCTGCTCCAGATTATTTGCCAATAGACCAACGAGCAGCTGCCCAAAATTTGGCTGTTAAGCGGGATGAAGTGCTGGCAACATATATTTATGGACGGGCCCATAATGATTACTTTGCAGGAGATCTTGCAGAAGCAGTGAAGGTTGTTGATAGTGGTCAACGAGCACGTCACACTGTTGAGCAGGCCTGCGAACAAAACTCGGATGCATATTAAAATGGAAAATATTTGTAAGGGGATAATAACAAAATGACTATTTCAAATTATGTGAGAGCAGGGATAGTTGGAATTGCGCTCTTAGCTGGATGTAAAGAAAAAAAAATATTATTCTACAACATTATGATGCTACTTGTGTTGCCATAAATGCTGATCAGGCCAGTAAATTATGTGCCGTTCTTTCCAATGATGGGCGCTTGCTTGCATTTAAAAGTGGAGACTATCTATGCTTTTACCAACCAGGAGAAGAAAGAATTTGCGGTGCTATGCACAATCTTCCTCTTACACCAGAATTAGAAGATGCTGCAAATAGAGCATTTACAGGGGTGCGGGATTTATCTTATTGGGTGGATAAAACGCTATCAAAGAAGATGATGGGACAAAAATAATTTTCTTTTTTCAAAACCCTTTCTTTCTCTTTAAATATTCAACCAATTCTGTACTTATCAGAGGCTTTCCATCAACAATAAGATATCGATACGGAAATATGATCGATTCGCCTTCTTTAAGATCAATCTCAATACCGTCCTGAAACGGCAGTTGTTCCAGCTTTTTTCCCTGCACAATCTGCTGCACTACGGCAACGGCATTGTCGGTGCTCATCTGTTTGCTTCCGATATTTCTGGTTTCAATCGGATACATAAACAAAGAGGTCAATTCCGGCCCCGTTCTTTTCTGCGGAGGATCATTGCCTAAAATCCCGCCAAAGATGAAACAATCAAAATTTCTGGCATCTACCGGTGTTAATATTTTTTCTGCATCTGGATCAAGAACACAGGCTTTCGAGAGCGGCAACTGCACTACCGATTTTTTGATCACTTTCCCGCACTTTTGCAATGGGATGCTTCCTTTCTTTACATTGGTTATCCACAAGTTCGGTCTGCCTACCATCTGCGAAATATGCTTGTATTCAATCTGGCACCATTTCCACATTTTAGGTTCAAGATGTTCAATGATGTAGGTGGGCATTATTCTACACCCACTAATTTCTCTAAGATGAGAATAATTTGGAGGAATCTCTCTTTATTTTTCTCGTAGAAGTCTAAAGGGACACTTTCACCATAATAATCTAATCTATTTCGAAAATAAGACATCTGTGCAATAAGGATCACTTCTGATTCTAGATGGGGGTTCTTGAGGTTAAAATAACTGATTAAGCATTGATGATTTTTTGATCTCATTCTTTCTTTAAGTAAGTAACTCAGCTTTTGCGGTTATGAGCAAATAGCCTGCTAACGGCTCCTGTTATATCTT
>CAYOKQ010000061.1:0-7981 GCA_964404595.1 uncultured Methanosarcinales archaeon
GCATTTCAAGATAATGAAGGAAGTGCCTTAGCCGGGCAGGCAGCTAAAACCCCTATACAGTGTAGTATTGTAGGAGAGAATCTGGTGCTCAGCCGCGGCAATATAAATAGATCTTTGCCTCGATTCTTTTGTAGTGCTCGAGAAGGAAATGCGCAGCGCGAGCGAATCTGTGGAAACTCAGGATATAGCTCCACGCTCACCAGATGCGAGAATGGATGTGATGTAGAGACGGGAAGGTGCGCTTCTTTCCAACCTTGTGTACAAAATGAAGTAGGTCTCACGACTTTAAATAGCGGAGAATCTTGCTCATACGAAGTTGACGGCGTTACGTACGAGATTATGTTAGAGGAAATTATTTACGAAGAAATTCCTGGTTATGATCTACCACAGCCAATTGCAAAATTTAGAGTAAATACTCCTACTCAAACAATAATTCAAAATGTTTCACCAAGAAAATTTTTCAGAATTGAAAACATTTTTACCATTGAAACCCCTAATCATTATGTTGTGCCTCGAGCAGATTATAGATTTAAATTACACAGAGCAGTCCCAATTGATGAAATGGAGATATATTTTGATAGAAGTTGTACCGATGCTTTTTTTGATTTAGAGTTGATAAATAAGTGTAATGAGCTTGTAAACAATTATCGGGATTTAGTGTTTCCGGCAATTGAACAGGTATCTGGCTTAAATATAGGGGAATGTTTTGATGAAATATCGATTAATATATTAGCAGAAAGTGGGACGGCCGGAGCGAATACTGCCGGATTTCGCCTTTATATCGGCATTGGAGAGGATCTTATTCGCAATATAAACGTCTCGACATGGGGAAATTACGAAGTGCATGAAGCTTTGCATGTTCACAATTCTTGTGCTAATATTCCTGCTGAAGAAGATTTTAATCATTTTTACTATTTTTTAAGGGAAGCTGAAATTTATCAAGAACTGGGAAATGAGTTGATTGCAACTCAAAAATTTGATAATGCTCGTACTATGTATGAAAATGTAGAAGCAAGCCCGACTATGTTAGATAATGAAATGGCAATGTGGGGAGGATGTCACGGAATAAAAACGCATTTGTTACAAAGCCATTATATCGAAACCGATGAAACCCTTGTTCGTGAATTTTATAGCAGGATTATTCCCGAAAAGGATTTGCTAAATGAATTAAATGATAATTCTGTTTTCAATAGAGCAGTTGCGGAAATATTAGGAAATAGCTCCGAAGTAATTTCACAGATTAATGATTATTGTTCTTCAAGTCATGCTTTTAACAAAACCATTAGCTATTCGAGTAAAAAATAAAGAAGCGGTAAATTCGTTTCGAAAGTTCTTTGAGACTATGTGGAAGACTGCCAAGAAATAAAAAAATAATCCTCATAAACATTTATAAAAGTATTTCTCTCTTTAGTCTACCATGTGCGGCATAACCGGCGTCTTTAATCATCCTCATGCATTTGAACAGGTTAAAGCAGCGTTAGCTATACTGCATAATCGGGGAAAAGATGCATTGGGCATTTCCAACTTCCATGAAGTGCAGCATCACCATGATCTCAATAAATTTTATCCTATTCCTGGGAAAAACATCATAGGCCATGCTCTGCATGCGGTGGTGGATGACGTGCCCCAGCCACTCAAAGGAAAAGGGGTGCTGGTGGCCAACTGCGAAATCTATAATTGGCAGAAATTAAATCAGAGATATAATTTTAAAGCAAAGAATGATGCCCAATTATTGCTTTCTCTGTTAGATAAGTTTGGAATCGATAAACTGGAAGAATTAGATGGCGTGTATGCTTTGGCCTACTGGAATAAAGAGGATTTGTATCTGGCGCGGGATATTCTGGGAGAAAAACCATTGTGGTTCGTGCATACGTCGGATGGATTTGCCTTTGCATCAGAGAAAAAAGTTTTAGAGAAATTAGGCTATCTTGATATCCAGGAATTAAACCCCCGGCAGATCCTTCACTATTATATTCAGGGCAATCGCTACGAAGGTATTGCTCGATTTTTTTTGGACTATGCACCAGAACACCCAGAGTCGTATGAAAAATTAAAGCAAAAAACAGAAAAAATTCTCGATGAGGCCATCAAAAAAAGAATTCCTGGACGCAAATTTGGCTTGCTTTTTTCCGGCGGCATCGATAGCACCTATTTGGCCCACTATTTCAAACAGCAAGGCTATGATTTTACCTGCTATACGGCAGTTTTAGAGACGGATGGAACGCCGCCATCTGATCTACTGGCAGCACAGAACGTGGCGAAGGAATTGGGCTTGCATCTTAAGATAAAAAAAATAAAGATCGCTGACATTCCAAGGTATTTAAAGAAGATCGTGCCGCTTATTGAAGATTCCAATGTGGTCAAAGTAGGGGTGGCTTTGACTTTTTACATTGCTTGTGAAATGGCGCGTGAAGATGGGTGCAAAGTCATTTTCTCTGGACTTGGAAGTGAAGAATTATTTGCCGGCTATGAACGGCACAAACAATCTGGCAACATTAACCAGGAATGTGTATCGGGATTGCTGAAGATGTATGAACGGGACCTCTATCGAGATGATGTGCTGACGATGGATAATAATCTCGAATTGCGCCTGCCTTATCTGGATATGGAATTGGTGAAGTATGCGCTGAAAATTCCCGGCAAGTATAAACTGAAAGAAGGAACTGGAAAATATATCTTACGCGAAATTGCAGCAGAAAAAGGGATTCCTCACCAATTTGCCTTTCGCAAGAAGACGGCGGCGCAGTATGGCAGCAGATTTGATTATGCGCTGGAAAAATTGGCCAAGAAGAGTAAATTTCCTTCCAAATCGGCCTATTTGCGCACTTTTTATCCTTCGCATAATCTGCGCCTGGGAGTGCTATTTTCAGGGGGGAAAGATTCGACCTATTCTGCCTACATCATGCAGCGGCAGAATTATGAATTAGCCTGCCTGATTACGATGAGATCTGAGAACAAAGAATCTTTTATGTTCCAGTCTGCCGGGGTGGAAATGGTGGAATTACAGGCACAGGCGATGGAGCTGCCGCTTATAGTCGGCGAAACGAAGGGAGAGAAAGAAAAAGAATTAATCGATCTGGAAAAGACCATTACGCTTGCAAGAGAGAAATATAAGTTAGATGGTATCGTGTCGGGAGCTTTGTTTTCCACTTATCAGCGTGATCGCATTGAGAAGATCTGCGATAGGCTGGGATTGAAAATATTTGCACCGCTGTGGCACAAGCCCCAGGAAGAAGAGATGAAAGAGTTGCTGGCGAATGGATTTACGTTTGTTCTGAGCGCGGTGGCAGCAGAAGGATTAGATAAGAAGTGGTTGAATAGGATTATTACTGAGAAAGATGTAGAGAGGTTGAAGGAATTGCAACGGAAAGTGGGGATAAATATTTCTGGAGAAGGTGGCGAAACGGAATCGCTAGTCTTAGATTGTCCCTTATTTAAGAAGAAGATTGTTATAGAAGAGACGGAAATAATGGATGAGAATAAAAATAGTGCATATATGTTCATTAAGAAG
The DNA here is from genome assembly GCA_964404595.1 of uncultured Methanosarcinales archaeon. Taxonomy (GTDB): domain Archaea; phylum Nanobdellota; class Nanobdellia; order Woesearchaeales; family GW2011-AR9; genus CAYJXA01. Next base: position 3,512 of record CAYOKQ010000061.1, read on the forward strand.
GCGAGGTTAGCGGAGAAGATTTTGAAAGATTCCACAACATCTTAAAATATTGGCGGAAAGCATTGTTAATATCTTCATTTTCTATAAGAATTATAAAAGGGGTAGACGATTTGCTGGAATGCAGCCCTATTTTTTTCCCATAAATTTGGATGACGGTAGGAGGTATAATAGATGGTGGCAGGAATCGCACCTCTGCAAATCTCCGTTTTGCCACTTCAACTGCTCTGAGCTTAGCTTCTGGAGTAACAGTAAATAAGCATTTTATTTTTATTTTCATCTTCTCTCTGCGTGCATGGAACTGTTCTAAATAATAAGGCAGAATTTTTGCCGTAGTTCCTGATGAGCCCAATACCAACCATTCTTTGCTGGTAGCCAACACATCTTCAAACACAGTAATTCTTCCTTCTTTTCCTTTGTAAATTTTGACCTCTAATTTCTCAGTGAACTGGGCAAATTCCTGTAGTTCGCGAACCAGAGACTGTAAGCGTCGTTGCTTTTCGTTTTCTCGTTCTACAAGTTGTTTGGGGTCTGCCGCTTCAAAAAACTTCTTCTTACCTTTAATGACAAAACTTACTAATCCCTTTTCACCAAGGCGCTCTACCAAGTCATAGACCATTGCCCGATGCAAACCGCACTTCTGGATTAACTGCGTTGCCGAAGCTGAGCCTAATTTAAGCAGCTCTATGTACACTTGAGCCTCTTTTGGGGTGAGGCCGACGTCTTCCAAGATTTTAACATCCATCTACATTTAAAATCATCTCTAATATATAAATTATCATAATGTTTATTATTACAAATGTTTATTAATAAATGCCCTTGTTGAGTAGTATTATGGCAAACAAAAGTGAACTTAAAGTGTACGATTACAATGGCGTAATAGTGGGTGTCGATGGCTTTAGGCAGTGGTTTAAAGAAAATCACCCTGAGGTATGGCATCAATATAAAGTGGTTGGGTCAAATAATCCGGAAGTGCTGCGCGCCGTTATGCCACAAGTTCAGGGTATCTATGAACAGGCAACCATTAATGATCTGTATCTGGTTTCTTTACTACCTTCAGTTCAGGAGCGGTTGGAGAGAGATGCAGCCCAAGGTTATGCTCGAACTCTTTTCACTTCTGTTCCACGAGAAGTCACGGAGCGTCAATTAGAACGTTTAGGGATTGCCGGTTCAATCGATGCGTTAGTAACATTGTCAGATATTCAGATGGTCTGTGGGCTTGGCAATGCAGTTAAAGAAGATCCCGCTGTATTCTATGGATTAGTTGAATATTGCGCTCGGCAAGGAATTGGCACTGTGACAAGTTACACCGACGATACGGAGAAGAGAGTTTTATCTGCGGTTAATGCTCATCGGCAACTCCAAACCGATGGCAGGCAGGGTATTGATAGGATTTATCACTTTGATGAAAAGATGCCGGAAGATAAAGTTATATGCAATGGTTATGAGAAGATCAGAAGCTTACTGTCAGTAGAATAGAAAATCTCGGGAAAATTATTAAATAGAGTATTGTTCCCAATGACAACATGGAATCATCTGTAAAAGATATAATTCGTGTAATACAAGACCATAAATTAAGATTGGCAATTACGAGAAATATCTCTTTGTTTCAACTTACCTGCTTGACCAAGGGATATACGGTTGAAATGACTCGACAATTTGGTTTTTCCTATAAAGCAATTGGAATAAGCGGAGATAAGAACCAGTTTACTGACTATTTAAATGTAGAATTGCTTTCCGAAGGGATGGAAGATTATCTTCAAGAAAATACCTCACTCTCCAAAATATTTAATGATCTGATTATCCAATTCAATGAGTTTAAGAAAGAGACGAGAAAGGCGCAACAATTATGCTCTCTTGATCCTTACGATGCTCTCCAAGCCATTCTGAATTTTGCTCCGAGTTATTTTGCAACTTTAGGTTTCTACAATGCTTACTGGCGTTATCTAGATACTAGAAAGAAAACTTCCCCTTCCGAAACTATTGACCGGGTTGGAAGTGAGCGAAACCTGTTTGCTTCTTTATATCCAGAGATCGAAGAAATTATCGTACACTGTGCGCAGAAGATAGGAAAAGAACAAGGGTTTGAAGGAAGCATCATTACTATGATGACGATGCCAGAAATGGCCGCTTTCCTCAAAGAGAAAAAATTATCTTCTGCCTTCCAACAAGAATTAGAACGCCGAAGCAGGCACTATTTTTATCTTTTTATTGAAAAAGAAGAGCAAGAATATATTACAACCAATGAGGAATCTATTAGAAATATTCTTGAGCACTGTTTTCCTGAGGAAGAAATTAAGGATGTTACTTTATTAGAAGGCCAAGGTGCCTCTCCTGGGAAAGTGCAAGGAAAAGTATTTGTGCTGGGCTCATCCACGAAAGCACCTTCTGAATATGTACTCGTTGCTCATTCAACTCATCCTAAAGATTTACATATAATTGAGAAAAGCATGGCTATCGTTGCCGAGGAAGGTGGAATACTGAGTCATGCGGCGATTCTTGCCCGGGAATTGAAGAAACCGGCAGTGGTAGGAACGAAGATAGCCACAAAAGTATTTAAAGATGGCGACTTAGTGGAAGTAGATGCAAATCAGGGCATCGTGAGGAAAATAAAATCTTGACTTTTCTTCCGTTAAGTTTAAAAAATCACCCACTATAGGTCTACTATGACACAAATAATTGTAAATGAGAAAGTGAGGCATGGCAAGCCCACCATAGCCGGAACTCGCATCACCGTAGATGATGTTCTAGGCTGGCTTGAAAGTGGAATGAGCTATGAAGAAGTGGAAAAAGAGTATGGGGTAAATAAGGAACAAATAGTGATCGTTATACAATATGCTTCCTCGTTTCTACGCGGAGAGGAAGTTCATGCTGCAACCGCATAAAATGAAGTTTATTCTTGATGAAAATTTGCCTCAATCTTTTGTTGAAAAACTTGGCGAGTTAGGGTTTACCGTCGATCATGTCAGAACTGCTGGATTGCAAGGAGCAGATGATCGAACAATTGCTCTTTATGCTAAAAATCAGGATGCTGTCCTCATAACTAAAGATATTGAATTTGGCAGCCTGCTTTTATACCCAAAGGGGTCTCATTACGGGGTAGTGATATTACGCTTACCAGAATATTTTAAGAAAGAACAAATATTCTTGTTTTTAAAGAACTTCCTAACTACCATAAGAAAGGATAATCTTATTGGACACATCACCACCCTAGAAATAGGAAAATATAGAGTGCGAAAATTACCATGAAAACCGTCATGTGCTTTGGCACTTTTGACATTCTGCACCTTGGGCATTTGTTCTATTTTGAACAAGCAAAGAAATATGGGGATTATCTTCTCGTCGTCCTCGCTAGAGACAAAACAAAACAAAAGCAAAAGAAAAAGATTATTTTTTCAGAACAAGAGAGAGTAAAGCTGGTGCAGAGCCTCAAGGTAGTAGACGAAGCAGTCCTAGGAAATGTTGATAACCATCTTGCCATTATTGCCGAAAAGAAACCAGATATTCTTTGTTTGGGATACGATCAGAAGATAGATAAAAAAGAACTCCAAAGAAGATTGGCCCAGCAAAAGTTGTATCCTCGGATTGTGCGAATATCAGCATATAAGCCTCATACCCAGAAGAGCACTCAAATAAGGAACCTGTTAGGGCTGTAACTACCTCTGTCTGCACTTTCATAAGCTTTATTAATGGCTTATGTATTTTGTAATACGTGCCTTTCGACAAAGTTTTAGAAGAAAAAGTATATGTCCTGCGAGAGCTTAATTTTCCGCCAGCTGGATTTGCGGATTTTGTGCAGCACGCAGTCTCTGAATATCTTCGATTTGCGGAAGAGGAATTACCTGTTTCTTCCACCACCAAAACCCAGGGGCAGTCTTCCATAGATGCCTATGCTCATGCAGAATTATGTTCACAAGAATCAAACGTTTCTGATTGTCTTGTTGGACCAAAAGCGGGAACCTATGCCTCTCTTAACCTTGGAGATGTAGAAAGAACTATTCGCACTTTTTATGAACAAATTCCTCGTTTAGTCACCAATTTTTCGACAGAGTTGGATGGATTTTATTTTCCTCACAGAAATGGAAAACTTCCTTGGAACGTAACTAGTCGCTCGGCGTATCTTGGTTTCCATGTAGACGTTCGCTCTTTAGTATCTCAGCCGCTCCATTTCAGGGCAGAAATTAGCTTAGAAACGATGGGGTTCTCACTCGATCTTGAAAATATTGAACTGAAGCATTTGGTTCCCGCTATCGGGATCCGAATGCAGCAGGATTTAGGCACAGATGGCCTTCTGGTTCAAAAAGCCATTGAAAGATTAAGCGCAATAGTATCTTCTTCGTACCAAATAACGAAAGTGGTTACGAAAAGTGAAAGAATTATTTTACCATAATATAATACACAATTTATTTAAAGGGGGCCTTCTCTACGATTCTCGAGGAAACATACTATGGAAACCCACATCGAAATTAACAG
>CAYOKQ010000061.1:7991-9411 GCA_964404595.1 uncultured Methanosarcinales archaeon
TAACAGTGCCGCACCAACCTTCGAGGTTAAAGCTTTTCACGAAGGCCAAACCAAAACCATAAAATTATCTGCCTACAAAGGCAAATGGGTCGTCCTTGCCTTTTATCCTGCCGATTTTACCTTCATCTGTCCCACCGAACTGGCAGATTTTGCTGATCACCATGATGAATTTACAAAACTCAATACCCAAGTGCTCAGCGTAAGTACAGATACTGTTTTTGTACACAAAGCCTGGCATGATAATTCCCCTTCTATTAAAAAAATCCAATTCCCGATGCTGGCTGATCCTACAGGGGACATTTGCAGAGCGTACGGCACCTACATTCGCGCGGAAGGGCTTAGTCTACGGGCCACGTTCATCATTGATCCTGACGGGGTCTTGAAATGGTTTGAAATGCATGATAACAGCATCGGCAGAAATACCAAAGAAATATTACGAAAATTAAAAGCAGCCCAGTTTGTGCGTGAGCATGGGGATCAAGTGTGTCCGGTGAATTGGGAGCCTGGCGGGAAAACACTCAAACCGGGATTGGATTTAGTGGGGAAGATATGACTCAGATCATTAATCAACGAAACGTAGAATTTCCAGTTAATTCCCTATTTCCGAACCGCTGGTCACCTCGAGCACTCTCTGGAGAGCCAATAACTGACGACGAACTTTTTACTTTATTTGAAGCGGCGCGATGGGCGCCGTCATCATTTAATAATCAGCCTTGGCGTTTCATTTACGCTCACCGTCATTCCAACGCGTGGCCCAAACTATTTGGCTTAATGGGAGAATTCAACCGATCTTGGACCAACAATGCGGCAACACTTGTTGTCGTTGTTTCGAAAAATAACTTTGATAATGGGAAGGTATCAAGAACACATTCTTTTGACACGGGAGCTGCCTGGCAAAGTCTTGCTATTCAAGCATCCCTCATGGGTTTGATTGCCCATGGCATGGAAGGGTTTGATTACGAGAATGCCAAAAGTGAACTTCGTATTCCTGATGATTATACCGTAGAAGCAATGGTGGCTATTGGAAAGCCAGGCAAAAAAGAAGATTTGCCCGCAGCACTACAACAGCGCGAACAGCCTTCAGACAGAAAACCAATTCAGTCATTTATCTTTGAAGGCACCTTTGCATAATGTCAGAATTTTCCATCAGCCTATGGCTGGTGGTTTTTGACAGGAGGAAAAAATATGGCCTATACAGAACAAAATTTTGAACATTTGCTCGGCACGGCGGGATTTTCCGACCAATTGCTCAAGAATCATTTTAAATTATATAGCGGGTATGTCACAAATACGAATAAATTGCTCGATACACTGGCAATTTTGATTAAAGAAAGTAAAACTGCCACTCCTGAATTTGCTGAACTTAAACGACGATTTGGTTGGGAATTTAATGGCATGCGATTGCATGAATTATATTTTG
>CAYOKQ010000062.1:0-9341 GCA_964404595.1 uncultured Methanosarcinales archaeon
AATGACTTCTTGATATCCTTGGGTAAGCAAGATAGCCAGTGGAGATTGAGTATCATACACTAATAAAATAAAAGTATTTGCGGAAATCCGATAATTTTTATAGATGATATCGGAGAGATTCTTGATGAGAGTGGGCATAAAAAGATAAATGCAAGGGCGATTTAAAAAAGTATAGGTAGAAATTAGCGCAAATCTTAAATATAAGTAGATAATAATCAGGTATAAATTAATAACTAAAAGTGATTAATATGCCTATAACCCTAAAATCACACTCTCCAACATTAGGAACACTGCTGATGGTAGAAAATACGCTTAAAAAAAACAAAGAAAGCATTATAACGATAGCTCATGTAAAGCGCAATTTACCGCGGCAAGTGCATCACAATACGCTTATGACCATTCTTGAATACCTGGAAGAGAGTAATAAGATTGCTGTCACCTTAAAAGGAATTACCTGGATACACAATACCAATGAAAAATTGAGGAGGGCAATTGCCGCCGGCAAAAAAATATAATTACGAAATTATTATTTGTATTTGAATTTTTTATTATATTTTTTGTGGTCCATAATATCAAGCACAAAAGCAATAATTTTTACTTTCATCTCATCGTTGGTGAGTGTATAGAGCATACGCCAATAATTAGAAAGCTCTACTCGAAATAAATTAGTTACCCCGTATTCTATGATATATTCTCCCGGAATTAACTGTTTAGAAATAGGATCGCCATAGTGAGGGTTAGCTTTAAGCAGCTCTTTTTTATGGTAGAAAGATACCAGAACGCTCCTCTCTACTTTTGAAGATTCTGCTTTTTCAATGAGTTCATTGAATACTTCTTGGGCCTCAGCCGATAGCATTATTTCTATTTCTTTATTCATTTTCAAAAAAAAAGAAAAATAAAAAAATTCTTCTTACGCTACATCTTTCAGACCGCCTTCTTGAACCTCAAAGCAGACTTCCCCATCAGCAAGATTTGGGGCATCTATTAATTTCGCAACTCTGGTTCCTTTCTTCCCTTTCCGTAGGTAAATTCGGAAAGTTGAAGCGTGTCCAACAACGTGTCCACCAATTGCCTGGGTCGGATCACCGAAGAACTGATCTGGTTTGGCCATCACCTGGTTAGTGACATAGACACAAATATTCATAGTGTTGGCTATCTTTGAAAGTGCATGCATATGCCGATTCAATTTCTGCTGCCGTTCTGCCAGAGTTCCTCTGCCGATAAATTCAGCCCGAAAGTGTGAGGTTAAAGAATCAACCACCACTAACCTCACTTTCTTGCCTTGCTCGGCAATAAGACTTTCCACTTTTTCCGTCAATAACATCTGGTGATCAGAGTTATAGGCACGAGCCACCATAATCCGGTTAAGTACGTCCTCGGCATCCATACCCGCTCCTGCTGCCAGTTGCGCAATACGCTCGGGACGAAAAGTATTTTCCGTATCAATATACACTGCATGCGCTTCAGGATCTTCTTTTAATGCATTGACGCATAAAAGATGCCCAATCTGAGTCTTTCCACAGCCAAATTCACCAAAACATTCCGTGATAGCTCCTGTTTCAAATCCGCCGCCCATCATGGCATCAAAGTTTTCTGTCCCAGTACTGATTTTGGTGACAAGCCCCCTCTTTTTCAATACTTCAATTCCAGATTCAAAGCCCATCTTTAAACTATCCCTGGCAGCATTTACCATTTTTCGGGCCACTGCTTCTGTAATGCCGGCAGCTTCTGCTAGTTCGCCCAAAGTGGCAACCGCAATAGATAATACATCCTTGTATCCTGCTTGTTCTAATTTCTCCGCAGTTGCCGCTCCTACTCCTGGAAGGTCATATAACGTTACTTTTTCCATTTTTAACATTAATTTTGTTTCTACCATAGTTAATATCCTCCTTTAAATAAATCTTGCTCATTCAACACAAGATGTTCATATGCTTTTTGTAACGCTGCGATTGCTTTGGGTACATCGCCCACCCGCATAGAATTGCTCGATTTCCATTCTCCTCCTTTGTCTTTATAATTTCGTTCGAGGGAGACGGTTCTATATTCTGACTCTTCCCCGTTTTCTTTTTGGCCTTTATTGAGCCATACCGTAGCAGAGACTGCTCCGGCCCTTATTTTTCGTTCGGGTAGATTCCCTAACGATACATTTTTTGGTGCATTGTGCACCGGTTTACTTATTGTTGTGTTCATTCTAAACACCTCGTTTCCTTATCGGTTTTTATTTCAAACTGGCTGCGATAATTCAACCAGCGAGGGTCACCCGTTGTCAGATGACAGAAATACTACTGCTGGATGTGGTTTATATAGTCTATCCGGGGTTGTCGAGTGGGTGAGTGGCTTATTGAAATAAATTCTATAAACTAAAAATTTTGAGGATATAGGCTCTAAAGCCACTGGACAAAGGGAAAGAAAAAAGTGGGGAGTGGCTTTTGGGAAAACTTAAATAGTGAGGGATATTGTTGAGGAATATGCAATCAATAGATGATCTTTTCAAACCTTTACGGCCGGACGAGCTAGCAGATGTAGAAATTCTAAGACCAGAGGATATTTACGCTGCTTTAATGCAAGGATATGAAGAGCGAGAGCGTTGCCAGGATGCCTTCACACCAAGTTATGGACCAAGACCAAATATATTTTATCGATAGGTCAAGTGGAAAAAAGAGATCTTTCAAATATTTGCTTAATTCTTATTCACATACTTTATTATCTCTTCACTCTCTCCAATATACTTACCATCAATCTTGAGCACCGGCACTGTCTCAACGCCACTCTTTTGCTTTAACTTTTGCCGCAGAATATCGGACCTATTGGGTGCAACATTAAGAGTGGTATAGGGAATTTTCTTTTGGTCAAGTACTTCCCGCACTTTACGACAGTAAGGACAAGAAGGAAGCTGGTACAAAATAGTTTCAGCAAGCATGCTCATTTTAAATATAAAGATCTTATCCTTGTTTTTCCAATCTCGCCAGTTCTTCTTCTGGATTTGCTTTCTCCACTATCTGTGCATTGAATTCCAACCGATCAAAATAATCATTTCGCTTTACCCGGCCTTTTACCTTAAACTGCTCCCCCAGTAAATCGGTCTTCACATGCTCAAAAGCAGCCATATTCTCCCGATAATGGGCCATCTCTTCTTCAGTCTTGCCAATCAAATGATTCGCCTGGTTCCGAAAAAAAACTCCCCGAATAGTGCTGGTGCCGTCATCCAGCGTAGCATTAAGGACGTAGGAAATGCTCGGCTGCACCGTCCCATGATCCACGCAATTATAACCCGATTCAGTTTGCTGCACTTTTTTCCCGCAAGCAGAGCAGATGGAAAAGAAATGGGGATCAAACACCTGTACGATAGTCACCATCACTTCCACCCCTTCCTGCCCCGGCTGCAATTGGGCAATGTTTTTACGTTCGAAAGGAGCCTGGGATTGAATTTTAACCACAGAAATATCGGCCATACTCACCGTTATCTTACTTTTATCATTGATATGGATTTCCTTATTCTCTCTGTTTTCCCGCACAAAGACATCTTCCACTACAATGACATCATTTTCTTTTAGTTTTTCCCATTCCTCAACCTGGTTGTTCCAAAAGACTACCCTGATAGTGCCAGTTTCATCTGCCAGCATTAACGAAGCTACTTTGCCGGTTCGATCTTCCTTGGCAAATTCTCTTATTTCAAATTTGCGCATCACCTTGCCAAAAGTAGATATGTTACGCATGCCGGCATAAATTTCCTTGATTTTTAATTGGGTGGACTGGGCATTAAATAGCTCTATGCCAAATTCGTTGGCAATAATATGGGCAGCACCTTCTTCTGTAATCAGGCCTGAAAGCTCATTAATTTTTTCTTTCATCTTTATATCGAGGTCGGCTGGCGTTATTTTACCGCTTTGAGTCAGTTTAGCTTTAATGTCGGCTAGAGGGATTTTATACATGGAAAGAAATTGCTTTCTCAAGATTTATAAGAATTTGGGTAGCTGAGGATATAAGTTCTTTTCGGATATAAGTTCAAGTTTGTGGTGTAATCTTTCGAAATTTTGGTAATCTATTTACTTCTTTGGTTGAAATTTGGTGAGGAAATCTCACTTCAAAATCATCAAGGATTTTTCGCCTGAAATTGTAAGTGTGGGCGTGCTTGGCATATGCCACACGTGGAACCTCTTGACGACTTTAAGAGTTCCTTTTTCTTGGCGATTGGAGTTAGAGTTGTTGTTGATGTTGTTCAACCAAGACGCCCGCGCCACGTTGTAGCTCTTGATGCCTTTATGCACTGCAGTTTCAGCCATAAAGCTCGTAAGCTTTGTGTCACCGCTGTAATTATCAAGTGCAGAACATGTCTGCCGTAAAGATTTTATGATGGAGTCACCTCACACCGTGGCATAAGAGCGTGTAGCCCCAGCGGCTCCTTACGGAGGCTGAGAGAAAAGAAGAAAAAAGAAGACTTTAAGAAGATGATTGTGCTTTAGTAGCTAGGTAGTCTGCCAATAATCTGGGATTTTAATTTTATACTAAAAAATATTAGCTTACCATATCATCCCCAAAATCCAATCCAAAATAATACTCCACCACTTCACCATTAATCTTATATCCTTGTGGACTCTCCACGCAAAACACCATTTCTGTTATATCAGCCGGAATCACTGCCTCACTCGTGCAAGATAGATAGTGCCAATGGGCCGGCTTTTTTTCTGAAACACATAGGGCAACCTTTTCACTGCACTGCAGCAATAAGAACTGCGCTTCTTGTTTGATTTGGTTGTACTCTGAGAAAGAATAGCCAAGATTCACATAAAAAGAATTATCAAACGTATAACGTGCATATTGGGTGCGGATAGTCTGCTCTGGCCCTTTCCCATAAAAAAAAGTATTTGAATAACCAACTTCAAATATTTTCCCAGGCATTTGTGATTCTAATTTTGCCGCCGCTAATTCTGAAATAGCTTTATCTACATCAGGAAAACAATTTTGTTGGCCTCTATTCCACAGGTTTATGCTATCAACAGCACCACAGGCCGGCGCTTCATTTTTTTTAAATCCGCCGTGCTGGGCCAATTCCTGCGCAAGATCGACTCCTACTTGCCGCCCAATAATCGTTGTTTTCAGGATTTCTTTTTCTGCTTCCAGATAATTGTGCTGCAGGAAATCAAGCTGCCACGCTGCCTTGGGACCAGCAGTTACATAGCCGCTCTTGCCGGCAAAAAGAAATATGCCGATGGCCAGAAGAACTCCAAAAAATATCCAATGTAAGATGGCGCCGCGCTTATTCATCATGTGGGCATCACCTGTGCATGATAATCACATTGTTTTCTTGACTCGCTCCACGAACAATAATCACCGCTTTCTGCATATAATCCCACCACATCATCGTTACAATCCTGCGCCGTGTAATAATCCCAGCAGCCGCTGATGACTTTCCCCCCCAGCACTTTACTTTGCGCGATTCGCAGGTCTAAATCCTGTGGGTCAATGGTATTGCCTTGATAGATTTGCGTGCGCAGGTTGGTGATGGCTGACAGCATCCTATTGGTATCGGCGGCTTGCTGCAAGGAAATGGTTTGACTTTTTTGAATATTATACGATAAGGCCCCGTTGACGAAAATAAGCGCGAACAGAAAAATAACTACCATGAATGATAGATCGAACAGATCGTCCAGCATTCCTCTTTTATTCATGTTCATATTTTTGTCTGCACGTAAATGAGTAAATTATCTTTACGCAGCTCTCCCTGATCGTAGAGTAATACTTCCTGATGAAACTCAAAATCATCTTGATGGAAATAGTTGTTGGTCATGATCTCTGTACCCTGCTGTTCTAATTTTAATCTAAAATTGTAAGTCTTAAATCCTTTCTCTTTCTCGGTGTGATAGCATTGACGAAGCTGCTCACTGGTAAACTTTTGCAAATCTAGAATTCCGGTTTGCTCAATACCAGCTGCAGGATCAACGTAAGCAAAACATTCAGGAAGCGACGTAAAGCGCAGGGCAATCAGCTGGGCCGGTATTTCCTCCGGGATATGGGTTACCTTATTTCGATAGCTGCTAAAGATGAGCGCAAGCCCGGTGATGATAATAGCTATCACAAATCCAGCGATCATCCAATAGATAGTCTTACGGGCGACGTCAAACTGTGCTTTACGGTTCATCACATTCCCTCAACAGTATTTTTTTGCTTTTCTTTTCTAGGCATAAATTTGACTTTTGATCCAAAGTGCCTTCGGCAGTAAATCCTTCTGGCAGGAAGAATGGTCTTGTTTGCCATTTGACTTCCGGCTCGCCTTTTTGAAAGACGACAATGCCGTTATTATCTAATATGAAAGTGAACGCAGACACGTTAATAGGATATTGCACCAATGCATCACCTGGAACAGCTACTAACGTATTAACCATTAATTGAATATCTGTAGCTGCCGTTATTTTTGCGGTGGTTTCCGATTCAGCAAAGGCCTGCCCCATGCTTACCGCAATATAACTTATCATCAGCACTACAATGATCTCAAAGATCATTACCATAATGCTCGATCCTTTCGTGTTCATTGTGGGGTTATGAGGACGGTATTCTCTTTTTTTTCTATCTGCAATGCGATTCGCCGTGGCGCCACGAAATAGGAAGGAAATCCTTTTTCTTTGAGCAGTTCACGTTCGATAACAAAACCATGCTGGCAGTAATATCCCTGGGAAGAGTGGGCAATGCCAATGGAGCACGTGCTTAGAGATACAGGAAGAGTAATATCTTGGATGCAGCGCCCTTTGGTAGCGCTGAAGGTTCCTTCACCTTGAATAATCGCAAGTCCGCAATTATTTTCTCCTGCACATCGCTCGCGCTGATCATCTGGGATGTATTTTCTATCACCCTCAATATTTTGCAATAAACACAAGCACGCTTTTGTATTATCAGTACAGCTATCGGGACGATTAAAATAAATATCTGCACTAGGTCCTTGTCCAGGCATGTTCAAATCACCTAATCCTTGCACAAATACAAATACTTTTTCTTTATTTGGCTCAAAATATGCCAGCGCGGTCTCTCGATCTAATTTAAGCAAAAACAGTTCGCTATTCTCCCCTTGTTCAACATCAGAGAGAATATCAGTAAACTCGTTAAAGCTATCTCTGGCTTGATCACTCAAACGAAAATACTTTGACAAGAAAACACAGGCAGGCGCAAAAATGATAATAGCCAGAATCACTGTTACCAGAAATTTAAGCATGATGGCTCTTTTGTTCATGGGTCATTATTCTCGATTGATGCGAAATTGGATTTTTTCCTGTCCACGCTCAGATAAGATGACAAAATAAGATCCCGGAAAGGGTAGCTCCAAATCTTCCTCAAGCGGCATATCGCTGGCCAGATCTGCCCAAGGAGCAAACTCGTCATCTGGCTGCTTTACTAAAACGGTGCACTGTGATGCACACGTTGCTTTGTATGAAATAAAGTTAGCATTGGTGGTATATCCTGATGAAACTGCGGCATCTCCTTCAAAGAACAATAACATATTTGTGCTTTCTTGCTCTCCAGCCATTGGAGCTTGTTCCAGACATTCATTTTCTTTGAATATCTCGGGGGCAGCCTTCTAATGTAGCATGTTCATAAGTTCCAGTAGGGGAGCAAGGACAGCTATCGAAAAAATTAGCAACTTTATCGTTGTCGTAGTCGTCAAAATTTCCAAATTGGATCACATCACTACTTTTCCCAATTTTCGGAATAAGTGTAACTCCGACGACTATCACAATTATAAGACCAATAGCTAAGAGAATGATGACATCTATTGTCAAATTCCCTTTTTTATTCATACACACCACTTTTTATTCACCTGCCAAGTCTCCTCTAAAGCATTTTTTCTCCGAAACGGTCAAATCATCAAAGATTATAACACTTGCGTCTCTCTCTGCCTCATAGAGTGCTTCTTTGACCTGTACTTTGACATCGGAAGCACCAGACGCGGCTAATAAAAAACTTCCGGCGATACCCACCACTGCAATGGGCCCGCATCCTATCCCTACTGTTGCCGCGCACGCAGCGAAGATTGCTGCCGTGGCCTTTGCGCCCAGCAAGCCGCCGCCAATTTTAAACACGCCCCCTAGCGTGTCACCTTCAAGTTGCGCATTCTTCACCAAAAACGAAATTCCATAAGCATGCCGTGGTTGAATATCTTCCAGCAACGCAATCTTACCCGGGCCACCGTACTGCTGAATATACGTTAAATAGGTCATCTGGGGAATTTGCGGATGCGGCGTGGTTGATAAATATTGTAAGAATTCTTCTTTCTTTATTGGCTCAAAATCATTTTCATCGATTAAAGCAGTGGAACATACAAAGCACATGTTGTCGGTTTGATCAAGATTAACGATTGTGGGAGCTAATTCACTCCCATGCAATATTTGCTCATAGCGTCCTTCACCAAATTGCCACCAGCATCGGGCCATTTTATCGGCGATTTGATGCATCATTTCCTCACGCGAACCACTAAACTTTTTATCAAGGGTTTTACACAGCGGCGGAATTAATTTAACCTGGCCATGGATCCAGTCTGAATCGTCTTGTTCTTCTTGATTTACATTGATAATAGTTTGCGCCCGCAGCGCGATGCTATCCCGGCATAAATTTTCCGCTTCTTTATCTTCTGCCTTGGCCAGAAATCTGCTTAAAGTTCCGGCAATAAGTAAAAAAGACATAATAACAATAACAATAACCACCAACTGTTCTATCGCTATTCCCTTTTTTCCGCTTAACATTGGTCTAAACTCCCTGATTGCACCAGTGATGGAATACTTACCGTATCATCTGAAAAGCAATTGTCATCGAGCAAACCTCCACTGGCAGCACATCGATTTAACCAACTTCCATAATCCCTGGTTGGAAAAAAACAAACCCGCTTATTTCCAACAGTATTGTCTGGTGTAAAGAGCCAGCCATTTCCTTCAAAATCATAATATTGATTAAGCATTTCTTGAGAATCTCCAAAAGCAATTCTGTTTTCGTTAAATCCTGAAGTGTCAAATTTAATATGAATAAAATTTACACCTGTAAAGTAAGATGAAAGAACGTGTTGCTCTCGGTTTAAAAAGGCATGGTCAAAATTCTCCACCGTTTGAGAGTCTCCAGCAATAACACACGGCGTTACACCGATAAGATGTTCCCGACCCACTTCCTGTTCTCCGCCTGCGCCACCATTGACAATGATATCCGTCCCATCACCATTGCGGTACAAGATTATGGAAGTGCCTTTCTCGCCCAGGTCTGAAAAAGAAGTATATTGTGCAAAGCAATTCCTTTTTTCGCTATATAAAACACGATTGACGGCATTTTTAAGCGAAATGATCTGGTCGCGGTGCTGCTGCGGAATT
>CAYOKQ010000063.1:0-4028 GCA_964404595.1 uncultured Methanosarcinales archaeon
AATTCTTTTTTATTTACTTTGACTTTTTTAGTTTCATCAGGGTATTTGTGAATTTTACCGTATTGAACTAAATAAGTGATATTAGTTGGTGTAACTGTTCTTCCTAAATATTCACTAGCCCAATTGGAAGCCTCTTGTACTGATACTAACACTTTATTTACCACCATTTTTTATTTTTTCTTCCATGAAGACTTCTATGCTTCGAGAGAGTGCTAGGGCATTTTTCTTACAGAATTCTCTATACTTTTCGTAAGTACTGTCATCAAGACTTAAAGTAACGTTCTTTTGGCTCATCTTATCGCCTCTTTCTCTTTAAATGGATACAAATGATTACAAATGAGCAAGTATATAAATTTTTTGGGCCATTTTCCAGTAGTATTGAATATCTTTATATATCAGATTTACTTTTCTTTATTCATGATCACCCAGCAATTCCTGATCGAATTAGAATCAGCTGTTCTTCGATCCTATGCTCGGGCCCATCGCAAAGTTGGTTCTTTTAGTGTGGGCAGTGATATAGTACAAGGAGTTGCCTATACCCAGAATTTCATGCAGGAATTTAACCAAGGAATGCACGAGCGACGTGCAGTGGTAGAAAATGAAATTCGCAGCGCGGGGCATGCCAAGGATTATCCAAAATTGGCAGATAAAGTTTTTTCTTTGGTGGAAAATCGGGTGAAAGCGAATTTAAACAGCACTATCTTGCAGAAGAAAACTGCCGATGACAAAGTAGTGAGGAAAATTGCCGAGGAAATTAAGAAAGATGTACGAAACTTGTTTTATCAAGGGTATCTGGGAAAGTCATGAAAAATTCGCCCAATTGAAAAGAAAATGACCACAAAAGAAAAGTTTGAAATGGTGAATTTTACTGTACTTAACTTTTCTTAAATTCAGCCATGGCATCAATCAAGTCTATATGGCCTAAAAATAATCCACGGCAGCAATAGCGTTCAAGTCCCAGCAAGTCTAATATCTTCTTGCGATCTTCTGCGCGCTCAACCCGCTCAAGGTACTCTTCGTACAAATGCCCCACGGGCTTGGCGCAACTGATACAACGAATGGGTATGATCATTTTTTATTCCTCATCATTTTGATTTAACGGTATGACTTCTGCCGCTTTGCGCGTGCCTTGGAATCATTCGGTTTGCGAGTTTCCTTCCTTCTGACATCAGCGACCAGCAATAAGCGATCATATTCTTCAAAGATTGCCTTTAAACCCGGCTGATATTGCACTAATGCTCTGGCAATGGCTAATCTTGATGCATCGGCCTGTCCGTTTGATCCGCCGCCCATAACACTCACATCAATGTTAAGACTTTTGGCCGTATCTCCGGCGATAAGTAAAGGTTCGGCTATTCGCAGGCGAAGCATATTACTGCTGTAATGTTCTAGCAAGCGTCCATTGATCTTAACCATTCCTTTGCCCGCATGCAATGTCGCCCTTGCAATAGCCTGTTTTCGCTTTCCCTGGGTTTGGATTATTTTTGCCATTTATCGTTTTCCACCGATTTGGGTACATATCTCCCCCACGGTCATATATTTTAATGTAGGTAATTTTTCAACTGTAGCTTTAGGGATGGATATAAATTCTTTGCCTTCAAAACTTATCGGGATTCCCCGGTAGCAGATAATTTTCTTGTACGCTTCCCTGCCTCTAGCAGTTTTCCAGGGTAACATTCCCCGAACGCATCGCCGTACGAACCGATCTGGTAATCGTGAATGAGTTTGACTTTTCAAAGGATATCCTTTTCGCTTACGCTTGACTAATTCACGAGCAAGCGTATTTGCTTTCTTCCCGCTGATGATGGCTTTTTCACAGTTAACAACCGCAACTTCTTCCCCAAGCAAGATGTCTTTTGCAGCCTGAGAACATAATCGTCCCAGGATTAAATCTTGAGCATTATATATTTTCATGTTTATCCGAGTATCCTCACTTTTTTTCCTTGTGGATTTTCCTGAAGCAGTTCTGAAATAGTTAAAGCCCTTCCTTTTGCCTGCATAATTTTTTCTTTAGCGCCAGCGGAAAAATTGATGGCAGCAACATCTATTTTTTTATGCAATTCGCCAACACTCAGTACTTTTCCAGGAACAATGACCATTTCCCCTTCCTGAGCATATTTGTCGATTTTATAGACATTCACAACTCTGCGCTGCCGACTGGGCTTATGTAGCTCCTGCGTAATTCGTTTCCAAAACCGGCTTTGTCTTGCCTTGGGTTCGAGCTGTGCAAGCAAAGCCTGAAGTTCATAATTGGTCGGACCGGTTAGACGTACCATGATTATAATTGATTCTCCAGCTCCTGAGCTTTTTCTATGAGTATGTCCGCACTTTGATTTAGCATTTCTTTACTGCTTAGCTGCCCCCAGCTTTCCAAAGTGAAAATGATATTATTGCTGTATTCCAAAGAGATTCCCTTATCCAAATCAGTATAATATTCAAGCAGATAGCTTTCTTTAACTTTCTCTTCATCAACATCAAGTTTATTTCCTTTGAGCACTAATACCCCGTCTGAAGACTTTGAAGCGATAAAGTGAGCATCAGCAACTTTACCTACCGTGAGAACTGGTTCTTTTTTATAATATGCCCAGCCCGGTGCCCATTTTGCATGATCTTTTCCTTTTCCTAAGATTGCGGTAAGAAGAACATCCACTTTCTGCTTGGCGAGTAATTTAACCAGAGGCATTTTAGGATAGGCAAAGACGCATTTAGGATCCGCACTTTGTGCATCTTCTGCATAGACATATCCTTTTCGGCCAACTTTCAGGGTTATTTTCAATTCGCATCGTGCACATCCTTCACCGTTGCACTTGCATTTTTCTTTGAATTCATATCCTTTCAAGTCGGTTTTAATAGGAGTGAGACCCAGCCGCAAGCCGAGCATCTCATCATATAATGCAGAACTATTGTCTTTGATCTCAATATCTTCAACCGCTAAAGTAGGAACTTCCTCCAGAATGAGCCTGCGAATAGTATTGGCGAATATCTCATCACATTCTTTCAAAAGGAGCACAAGCTTATTCTTTTTCTTTTCTTCTTTGAGTTTTTCGATTTTCATGGTATAATCTTTTTATTATTTGATATTATTATTTTGATGTTATTATTTTGATGTTTATACTCTTCGTCCCCGTCTTCCACCTTTCATCCGGCAGCCATTGTGAGGCTCTGGCGTCACTTCTTCAATTTTGCCAATCCTAATGCCTTCACGAGGAAAGGTTCGGATAGCCGCCTGTGCCCCCGGACCTGGTGTTTTTGGACCATTGTGCCCGCCTTGCGCTCGCACCCGAATAAATAGCCCATTAATTCCTTTTTCTTTGATAATTTCAGCGACTTTTTTTGCTGCTCCCATGGCGGCGGTAGGTGAACTTTCAAGCCGATCCTGTTTTACAATCTGCCCACCACTTGATCTGGCCAGAGTTTCAGTTCCGGTAATGTCGGTAACGGTAATGATGGTGTTATTGTATGACGAATAAATATGAGCAATTCCCCAACGCATTTTAGGGAAGGATCGTTGATCTTGCGGCGCTCTTGATGGTGATGGCTCTGGTGTCATGCTGCTTCCTCCATCTTAGCTTCACTTGCTGCAGGTGCCGCAGCGGCCGTTCGTTCAGGATGATCGCTGCTTTTTAATGCTGATCGCTCGTGGAATGATAACGCTGCTTCTTCCTGCAATGAGGTTAAATATGAAGGGGAGGTGATTTCTTTGCTGCCGATAATGATATGCCGATGAGTAATAAACTGGCGCGCCTGATGCATCGTTTTTGAGAGGCCTTTTCTGCAGACTAAACTTTGCAGGCGGCGTTCAAGAACGTCTTTAATCTCTAAACTTAAAACGTGATCTAATTTTGCAGCCGTCTGTAATAATCAGAGCTTTTGTAATTTCTGCGTCATTTGCTGGCCTTCCTTAGCTCCCTGCAAACTGGAGTAAGCAATAAGGCGCTTGGCGATATCTTTATATTTTTTTAAAAAGGAACTGGCGATGTAAATTTCCTTTTTCTTTTTTAGTATGTATTCTTTTCGACGTCTAAGTT
>CAYOKQ010000063.1:4038-4549 GCA_964404595.1 uncultured Methanosarcinales archaeon
TTTCAGTTCTAAACTAAGCACGGCATCTAATTTTGCGCCCGCTTGCAGTAAACCCAGTCGCTGCAATTTTTCGGTCATCTGTAATCCTTCTTTGGCGCCTTGTGTACTTCTGTCGGCAATCAATCGTTTGGCGATATCTTTATATTTTTTTAAGAATGAACTGGCGATATAGATCTCTTTTTTCTTGGTCAGGCCAAAATCTTTGCGCAATTTACCTTCCGTTTCAATAGCATTTTTATTCCACGGATGAGCGGGCGTATCGTACTTCTTTTTGAATTTTTTAGGATCTCCCATGGTTTATTTCTTTCCTTTTCCTCCTTCTTTCTTGCCGCCCTCTTTATCTCCTGCAGCGGGAGCAACTTTCTTCTTGACCACACCAACGACTTTACCTTTATTACGTCTGAAGTTGGATCTGGTGCGCTGGCCGCGAACAGGCTGGCCGTGAATATGCCTAATACCTTTATAGGACCGCATCCTTTTCATCATTTTAATATCATTATCTTGAACATAA
>CAYOKQ010000063.1:4559-8923 GCA_964404595.1 uncultured Methanosarcinales archaeon
AGAGTTCCGGTGATCAGATGCTTATCTTCTCCTGTTTCTGCGTCTTTGCGCCGATTGATCATCCACGAGGGAATCCCGTTCTTTAAAGGGTTGGTAATAATGTCATTTAATCTTTTGATCTGCTCCTCGGTAACATTTCCTGCTTTGACCTCTTTGGGCACCTGAGCTAAAGAACAGACAGCATCAGCGAAATTAATGCCGATGCCTTTAATATTGGTCAAAGCCCAGTGGATCGGCTTATCTCCAGGAAGATCGACGTTCACAACTCGAATTATATGCTTAAAAGACGGTGATGGTGGTAGTTCTGCCATTTTTAAATTTAATATGCCGAGAATACTTCGCTTTTAGATCAGGATAGCCCTAATGCGCGTTAACTCGGACTTGAGGCAGTAAATTAGGGGGTGTTTTATAAAGGTTTCCAAAATTTTCCGGAAAATTTTGAAACCCAAAAAAACAGTGTTTTTTACAGGGGTTTCTTTTTGAAGATTGAAAAAAAGCAAAATGGCATGGCATTAAATGAAACTAAATTGTAACCACTCATAGATAATAACTAAAGAAAGATTTATAAATCCAGCTCTTTTCTTAACACAAAATGACCACCACTTATGGAATTATCTCGGACATTCATGGCGCCCCGCCGCAATTAGTAGCCTTGGCTATGAAAATTCTTCAATCAGAAGGTGAAGCTACCTCTTTCATTTTTAATGGGGATATCGCCGGAGAACAGTTCTGTGGTCAAAATAAAATTGATGAAGATAATTATATTGCAACGATTCTCAATGAAGCTGCTAAAACCGGTTTAGAAATCTATGTTCAGCCCGGAAGCCACGAAGAGCTTGCACATTTTGATCCCCCCGTACAAATTCTCTCACGCCGATATGGAAACATCATCAATGTTCTTGAACATCCTAAAATTGAAAAAGATGACCATTGTTTGGTCTTTCTTCCTGGGTCAGATATCGCTGCGGGAAATACTATTTTCAGCGGCTATCGACTCGATAATATTAATGATCCCAGTGGTTATTACAGAATTCGTGGTCCTCAAGGAACAGGACTACTGAGAATAACTTCTATGAATGATCTTAGAAAATATGTTAACGATCCTGAAAAAACAATTGTGGTAAGCCATATTCCTCGGTATTTTGACAATCTGGAAACCGCAGTTGATATGGCAGAGTTTGGAGAAGCAGCTCTTAATTTTAAAGTCGGAGATCAACCCATCGGGCAAGGTTCGATCTTTCCTGCTCCAGTCGCAATGCAATTACAGCAACGCGGGCACCCAATACGATTGCGAAAAGAAAATAGGGGCAATACTGATCTGCGTCAATTGTACGAAGAACTGGGCATCACCAAAGCAATCTCCGGCCACTTCCATGAGAGTGTGCAGCGTGCCAACGACCGACAGGGAAAAGCAGTAGAAGAAAGCACCTATGTTAATGAATTGTTTTGGAATGCGTCACATCTGGATGCGTTCAAAGTAGGTTTGCTCAGCGTGCAGAATGGAAAAGTAGCGTACGAAAATATTAATCTGAGAGATTATTTACGATAAAAGCCACATTTTTTGCAAGGGGTTTTTTCGCAGAAATTTCATGGGGAAATCTCGCTTCAAAATCGTCAAGTATTTTTCGTCTGAAGTGATAAGTATGTGCATGCTTTGCATAAGCCATCCATCCTTTCATAGAATTTTCAGACGGAAGCTTTATATAAAAATAAGTGTTTTATATATAAGTTACAAGTAACATCCTCCCGAAAGGACTCTTTTTGAGACCTTATTGCTTATGTGGTAAGGGCCGACAAGTAGGGCGGTATTGTAACATTCTATTTTTAATGAAAGTTACCTCCCTGAATTCTCGCTTTCCCTTTGCCGAGTATGTCCAAGTACTCTTTATTGTGATATTCAGCCAATTGAAAAATACTGCCGCTGATAAGATCCAATGCCTGGAGCTCTTCGCTTAATCGTGAATTGCAATGCTCTATTTCTACGATAGTGCTTGAATGATTAAGTTTTATCTTTTCAAATTCTTCATCGCTTAATTTTGAATAGGTAACTTCCCCCGTTTCTCCCAAAACATCGAGACCATGCTCATTTTTCATTACCAGTTCTTTTAAGGTATAAGCCCTTAAAATAAAGCGGTTGTATTTTTCGTGATTAAAAAAGCTGAGATCAGCTACAACTTTCTCAATTTTATTCTGGGGCCGCTTCATCAAATGGCGAAAAAGATGAGTTAGGATATATTGTTTAATTTCTGGACCAACCCCTGTGCCATTTTTCTCAAACACAATGAAATAGATATTCATTTCCACTTGAGCTAATTTTCGCAGAACTCTTTTAAGTAAATCCTTATCAGGAAAACTATAAAATTTAATTTCTCCTTTTCGATTAAGCCATCTCGCAGTTTTGTTATGATCCAGCAACCGTTTCTTAGCTTCTCTGATGATGGTAGCGATCTCTTTTTTCCTGCGAGTGCACATTAATGCGAGAACCAAGCTCCTACTTCCTTCCGACCCCAGATCCCCACTTTCATCTAGATATGCAAATTCCATTTCATTACCTTTTTATGAGACTATACTTCTTTTAATGATTCATCACTTTTCTTCTTTCTCTTTCCTTTACTCTCTTCCTCTTCTGTTTCTCTCAAATGCCTCTTCCATCTAGACAAGGTATAATTTACCGGATTTTTCATCCTCTTGCAATGCTCGGCATTACATTCCATGCCCAATGCTTTGTAATACGCTTCATTATCACAATTGGGAGGCAATCTTTCTCCAGCTTTAAAGTGCTGCATCTGTGATTTGATATAATTTTCACGCAGCGGTTCTTTGTTTTTCTCTTTATTCCATCTCAATAGATATTCTTCAATCTCTTTTTCGTTCCAGCCGATCTTACCCAGAAAATTCATCAAACAGAATACTGCCCGCTTCTTGCCGTCCCCCATACCCCCAAGCATTGTTTTCATGCAGGGGGGAAAGAAATCTTCTTTGATAGGACTCTCGATTTTAAGTTCATCATACTCTTTGCGCGGGCTTTCATGGTCTTCTTGTACTTTTACTTTAAAGTCCAGCGCTTGTACTAATAATTGTCGAGCACTTTCCCCAGACACATTTCTGTCCAAGAATATAAACTTGGGAGCAAACACGCTTTCCGGTTTAGCCATAAATTTTTCAAATTCCAATACTTTTTCCGGATCGATGGGCAAACTGACCAATCCCGATTTCTCATGCAAGCTGTAGGGCATCCGATACAGATGGCGTGAGGCGAGCAATACCGTATCAATCTCCAGAAATTTATCTGCATTTAATTTAGGAATAGCATCACCCAGATTATTTTTCTCGAAACGAATGATCTCTTCTGAAGGTAAGTTTACTTTTTCACGAATAGCAGAAAAATTATTCTTTTCAAACTCCATGATTTTTTTCCCGAGTTCTTCTTTAATATTCTCTTTGATGTAAAGAGCAATCTTACGTGGCGCATCGGGAAAAAGATCTTTGGTGAAAGTATTTCCAACTTGTTTTGGAAAGGCTTGAAAGGGAACGCCGATATGGAACCCTTTATTGCCGCTAAACTTACATGAAATGTCCCGGACATTACAATATGCTAGAAAACGAATAATAACACTTGCTGCAATTCTGCTGTATTCCATGATTTTACAGTCAATATCAAGCACTAAGTCCCAGCCCACCCTTAATTCATCTAGCTCCTTTTTGCTGATACTGCTATTGAGAAAAAGTGGATTTTCCCAGATTTCTTCACTGGCATGAAAAGAGGTGGCATTTTTTAAGGCTAATTCTAAAATCTCTTGCGGATACATCAGAATATCTGGACGCTTGCCAAACGCTTCAGCATAGCGCACACCTATTTCTTTTTGCTGCGCATGCTCAATCATCGCTTCCTGTATATCTTTGCGCTTATAAAATTTTAAAGTGGTGGATTTAGAGAGCATGCGTATTCATAGGCAATAGCATTTAAAATACTTTCTAGAATTACAACTTCCCAACTTCTTTTTTAAATTCTTCTGCTTTTTTCTTGACACTCTTTAAAGCTTCTTTTAACGCTTTGCGTGCTTCAATCCCTTTGGCTTCGATTAAGAATTCTGGAATTCCAACTAACGGATGATCAATTTTGTATGTAGCAACAGTAACACCTTTGACCCTTTGCACTTCCTGTTTTAGGACATTACAAAAAGTATGGGTTTCACCACTGAGAGTAAAAACTAGCTTGTCTTTGCTTTCTTCAATGACTTTAAATTCCATGATTCCTCCCAAGACGGTTTATTTGATAATTTATTTATATCGATTGCAGATGATAAATATAAAAAAAGGAGGTGATCCAGCCGTAGGTTCCCCTACGGCTACCTTGTGACGAC
>CAYOKQ010000064.1:0-8563 GCA_964404595.1 uncultured Methanosarcinales archaeon
CTCTCAGAGAGGAAGAAATCGGTTATTTTACAGAGGAAGGGTTTCTATAGAGCCCATTAACCGTAATCTTTATATACTATCAGTTCACATATGTGAATTATTAGTTCACATGGCACCATTAGCCAAAACTGAAAGGGCTGTACTGCTCCTCCTATTCAAGGATTTTAGTACAGATTACAATGCCAACTTGATATGCAAGAAATTAGAGATTTCACGCAGGGGGGCATTAAAAATTGTCAAAAAACTTAAAGAACAAGAATTGCTGATCGGGCGCCAATATGGAAAAGCAGTTTTCTACAAAGTAAATCTGGCACAAGCGTACACCCGTAAAGTAATAGAAGTATTGCTGATGGAAGAATCAAAAGAAAAAGGCTCCCGATGGTTATCAGAATTTAAAGAGTTGTTTCCGCAGGTAAGCATAGCTATCATCTTTGGCTCCGCGATACGAAATTATGATAAAGCGAACGATATTGATCTGGTGGTGGTATTTACAAAGAAAAAATATAAAACGGTGACAGAATGGATAGCTGATAAAAACAGAATACTCTTAAAACCGATTCATCGAATCATACAGACCCCACAAGATTTAATTAAAAATTTAAAAATGCCTGATCCGGTGATAGTGAATGCTCTTCGATTCGGGTACATACTCCATGGTTACGAAGAACTCATTGATGCAGTATACCAAGCCCAGAAATCGCACGGGAACTTTGCAGTTCCAGAACCAGAAAAGAGGTTATAATGATGGCTCAGGTTGACAATAAAGTGGAGTGGTGCTTGAAGAAAGCAGAAAAAGAATTGAAAGAAAGCCCTTGGCATAGGGGATTAGTAAGAATTAAACCTTCTCTAACCGAGGCCCAAAAACATGTAGAGAAAGCAGAGCATAATCTTAAGGCTGCGCAATTTTTCAATGATAATGGTTACTCTGATTGGTCCGCAAGCGCTTTCTTTTATTGCATCTATCATTGTTTTTTGGCAATTCTACTAAAATATGGGTATGAAAGTAGAAATCAGGAATGTACCTTGGCTGTGATAGAAATGCTTATAGAGAAAGATATTATTGATTTAGAATTGAAATATTTAAACCTGCTCAACCTGACGAAAGCCAAAGAGATGGACCATAATTTAATTAAAATACGAGAAGAATTTCAGTATGGCACAGGAACATCCTACCAGAAAGTAGAAGAATTTGAATATTTTGTTAAAACATGTCAAGAAATGATTCATCGGACCAAAGAAATAATCAACCGTAAAGAAAAAGAGTAAAATATAATAAAAATGCCCACCGACAAATCCTGCTTCGAGTACGAAACTTATCATGAGGGAGAAAATAAAATCCTCAAAATCTATGCAGAGAAATGTAATTTTCCGCCTTCCATCGAATATAGCGAAGTCTGCATGGCGAAAGTCATTGACACTCTGCTGGAAGTGAGCAACGTTACCACCGTCATATTATCCCAGTTGCGAGAATACGAATATGATTTTTCACAAACTGGCCTCCTGCTTGAATTAGCTCAATTCTTCAAGAAATTAAACAAAGAAGAACGAACGATATATTCACAGTTAATCGTAAACCCCACCCACGAACGTTATCTTCGCGGCAGTTATGCTCAGTTTCAAAGGGTTATCAGCAAGCGATTAAAAGAGGATCCATTGGCAGCATTTGTAGAGCTCAGGCGCCTGGAAGTGCGGGAAAATATCAAGCTCAAAAATATCCTCGACCAGCGCCAGGCCCTCTCACAGCAGAAGTTCGTCGAATTAGTGCAGCATATTATCCAGCGTTTGGAGCAGTTAAAAATAATCAATTTGCTCCTGCCCCATACCACCGATTATACGCTGGGAAAAAGAGAGATTTACGCCGTCATTTTTCATCCTACCACCAAGCCCGATTTTATGTACACTAAGCTCATTGCCGAGTTTCCCGAAGGAGATTTGGTTGAAAGTTATGAATTTACTTCAGAAGAGGATACTTCTCAAGTCAATATTTTCCGTTTTGATGATGATATTAAAACCATGTATCATCTAACTCCTCCGGAATTTCAATTTGCAGAGGAAGAATACGAACTTCTTGATGACGCCAAGCGCATTATGTCCGAACATAAGCCGACGCGGGAAGAATTTGTTGATCCTGAACGTATACGGGAAGTGTTTTATAGTATTGGCAAAGATCTGATCACCGATTTGATCGAGCATCAACAACTCACTATCACCGACGAGCGGGTAGAACAGCTCGCACAGGCGCTGTTACGCTATACTGTTGGATTTGGCCTCATCGAATTATTACTTTCCGACCCTAAAATCCAGGATGTCAATATTAATTCTCCCAACGGTGAACTGCCCATCTTTATTGTGCATCAGGATTACGGCGACTGTTATACTAATGTATATCCTACCAGATTAGAAGTAGAAAGCTGGGCAACTAAATTACGGCTCATATCAGGCCGCCCTTTGGATGAAGCTAACCCTATTTTAGACACAGAATTAAAAGTAACTGGTTTTAGTTCAAGGGTCGCTGCAATCACTGCGCCGTTAAACCCAACCGGACTGGCCTTCTCCTTTCGACGTCATCGTGATTATCCCTGGACTTTTCCATTATATATGCAGCCCAAAATTAAATATATGAATTCCCTGGCTGCCGGATTGATCAGTTTTCTAATAGATAATGCAGCAACAATACTTGTGGCCGGGACGCGCAGCAGTGGAAAAACAAGCCTTTTGGGTTCCTTCCTCATTGAAATCATGCGCAGGACCAGAATTTTAACCATTGAAGATACCTTTGAATTACCTCAGGAATCCATGCGAAAATTAGGCTATAATATTGAATCACTTAAAGTAGCATCGGCTTTGTCAGCACCAGGATCGGAAGTGGACCCTTCCATCGGCATTCGCTCAACCTTACGGCTTGGCGATTCGGCCATTTTTGTGGGAGAAGTAAGATCCCGCGAGGCCGTGGCACTTTTTGAAGCCATGCGCGTGGGCGCTGCTGCCAATGTGGTTGCCGGCACTATTCATGCCGATAGTCCCTATGGCGTC
Organism: uncultured Methanosarcinales archaeon; assembly: GCA_964404595.1. Taxonomy (GTDB): domain Archaea; phylum Nanobdellota; class Nanobdellia; order Woesearchaeales; family GW2011-AR9; genus CAYJXA01. The sequence goes on from CAYOKQ010000064.1 coordinate 3,034, forward strand.
TACGATCGGGTCGTCAACGATATCGGCGTGCCCAAAACTTCATTCAAAGCCATCGATATTATCGTCACGACCAATCCCGTGATTTCCGGTCTCAAAAAATACAAGCGCATTTTGCGTATTACGGAAGTGCGCAAAGAATGGGACGAAGATCCGCTCAAAGAGGGCGCCTTTGTCGATCTGATGGTGTACAATCCCATTACCGACCAGCTGGAAGTGACCGATGAATTACGTAATGGCAATTCCATCATCCTGAAAACCATGGCTGGACGGATCAAAGAATTTGCCGGTGATTGGGACGCAGTGTGGAATAATATTCAATTACGCGCCGACATCAAGCAGGCTATTGTCGATGCCAGCGTGCAGGCCAAAGATGCCTCTTTATTAGAAGCCGATTTTATCATCAAAGCTAACGATATATTCCATTTGATTTCAGATAAGGTAAAAGAAAGAATGGGAAAACTTGATGACCAGCAGATTCTATTTGAGTATAAAGAATGGCTCAGGAAGGAAGGGAAGAAGAGAAAGATATAAGAAATACCGAAAAAGATGATCATTAGCGATCAAAACGACCTTCATTGAATCTCCTGATCTCGTCTGCCTCTTCTATCCTCAAATAGGGAGTTATTGGTTTCACGTATTGCGTAGTGTTTCCAGGAAGTTCACACATTTTCAAAAAATATTTTGTCGCTAATTCTCTGACTTTCCCATTAGGATGTGTCAACGGTGATGGAAGTGCTGTAAAATCTAAAGATTGAAAGGCTTCCGGATGTTTTAATAAACTTTCAACTGCACTTGAATGCTTCGGGCTGTTCCAACCATTGTTCCCGGGAATAAAATCTTTTGAGATATGAGGACGAGGGACGGCTCCATATGCATTTACAACCATTCTGGTTACTTGATACGCAGCACCAAGAGACTCTTCTGTATCTGCCGTTGGATGCCCAAAAACCATTAATATTTCTGGCGTCATATCAAAATCTTCTCTCGTTGACCTAATTGCCTCTAAACATTTCTCTTCAGTATTATGCCCTTTCTTCACTGCTGCCCACACTTCTTTAGTCCAACCATCGATGCCAAAGCCGACGGTAGTAAAACCAGCATTTACTAATTCTTCTATGCTTTTTCGGCTATTTTCTCGTGCTCGCAAAAATGAATCTACGGTAGCCAAACCGCGAAGCCTGATTTTAAAGCTTGGATTGCTTTGCTTAACTTCTTGGACTGCATATGCAAATTGGAGCAGTGATGACGGTGTTTGGAATACATCAAGATTAGACATATACAATTGCAGTTCATCTAAACCAAAAGATTTTGCTTTCCCTACTAAATAATCCAAATCTGCTTGAATAATACCCCTATTTCTGTACGATTCTTTTACTTTTGTGGTTTGTCCTGTCATTGGATCTTTATAAGTCCTTACCGCAGCACAAAAATCACAGGAAAACTTGCAGCCTTGAGATACATATAGAGAAAATTCTCTGGAAAGATATTCTCTCATGGCATCATCGCTTAACCGCTCATATGCGGGAATAAGTGAAGTTTTTTCTGGCGAAACCAATGCTCGTTCATCGATGCCCAGAACTCTTGCTAACGTAGAATCATCATTTCCGTTGTAGGTTGAACTACCAAACAATCGTTCTAATTGGCTTGGACTTAACCCAGAAACAACTTGCCCGCCAAGAAGAAATGTTTTCCCCCCATATTCTTCTTTAATCTTTTGTTGTGATTTTAAGACTTCCGGGATATATGGCGCACCCAACAGATTAAATCCTACATAATCTGAAGATGCTTCCAGAGGTTTTATATTTTCATCATGGAAAGTAACCTCTACTCCTGCGTCAAGTAATCGAGCACCTACCGTAAGCAAAGAGGTAGGCATATAGATGTGCCCCAATCCTTCTGCAGGCGCATAATTATGTCTTGGCTGTACTAAATCTATTTTCATAACTAAACAATAGTTACACCAAATATAAAAAACATTTGGCCATATTTTAACCGTTTCATAGAAATATTTATAAATAAAAACAGATATAGGTCAAGAAATTGAGTAAAATAACCTTAGATATAATTGACCGTAAACTCCTGGCTGAACTGGATCAGAACTGCCGCATCCCCAATTCCATCCTCGCCAGGAAAGTGGGCAAATCTAGAGAAGCAGTAAAATATCGCCTGGAGCAGCTGCAGAAAAAAGGAATCCTGATCAGCTTTATTACTTCCATCAACCCCAACAAGCTGGGATATTATATGTTTAAAGTATATTTGAAATTAGAAAATATTCCTGCCGAGAAATCAAAATTTTTTGAAGAATTAAGACATAATAAGGATATTTACTGGATGGGCATCTCTGATGGCGCATTCGATTGCGTGCTCGCAATTTTGGCCACCAACACCATAGAATATTTTGAAAAGATGAATACCCTGCTTTCCAAATGGAGGCATCTGGTTGTCAGCAAGATTCTCGGAACTATGGTGGATACTCGGCAGTATAACAAAAAGTTTTTTACTAACAGCCATGAAGGGCAAGCGGTTATTTTTGGCGGGGAAGTCCTTCATAATAAGATTGATGGTTTAGATTACAAAGTTCTCAATATTCTGGCGAACAATGCAAGAATTCCACTGACAGAGTTAGCCCGAAAGGTAAAATCAACAGTGGAAATTGTTCGAAGCAGGATCCGGAAGCTGGAAGAGAAAGGGATTATTCTTGGTTATCGGATTTCAGTAGACTTAAATAAATTAGGTTTAGAATTTTTTAAAGCTATCATCTATTTTAGAACTTTGTCAGCCAGCGATGAAAAATCGTTATTTGAATGGATGAAACGGCATCCTAATTCTTTGTATTATATCAGAAGCTTAGCGCCATGGGAAGTTGAATTTGAATTTGCTGTTGAAAATTATCAGCATTTCAACAAAATTATCAACGAGCTTCGGGAAAAATTTCCGCACGTCATCCGAAACCACGAACATTTGATCATGATCTATGAGACTTGGATGCCGGCATATAAAGAATTACTGAAGGATGATAGAAAATATTCTTCTTAAATTACTATTAACCAGTAATGGGTATATACACAATATTTAAGACCAAATGCTGATTTAACTCGAAATACAATGGAATTACCAACCAATATACGAGGAAAACTACCGAGCCCAGCATTAAGGGCTCTCGATAATGTACTGGAACAATTGACACCGACTATGGACAGAAGTCCGGAACACCAGCAGAGAGTTGGATCGATGATTATATCCTGCGTGACTGCCACCGTAAATGAATATTGCAGATTCGATGCAGGAGCAAACGGCCCTGCTCTTCCCGTAGACTATCTTTCACAGCGATTGCTCGATTATAGTCAAGATGACCGCTATGCTCTCGCTGACGAAGAATTAGCAGCACTGGGCGATATGCTGGGGGCATTGTCCAAGCGACGAAGTTTCACTGCTCCTTTTCTTGCATTTCCCAGTCATGCGTAGAAAGTATTTATAATTACATTCTTTTTTTATCTTTACATGAAACTGTTATTGATCTATCCTCCCTTCTGCTCCCCTACCATATCTCCCTATTCTATATCTTATCTCAAAAATTTTGTTGAAAATAATATGCAGATGAATGTAAAATGCCTGGATTTAAACGCGCAGTTTCACCTGCTTAAATTTCCAACGTTCTACCAGCGCCTAAAACACCAGCACACGCTCCACTCCTATGGTAACCTTTTAGCAGAGTTTGAAAATGAAGCACGAACAATCTACGCTGCAAATCATAAAAAAGTTATTGCAAAGCAAGAGCCAGAACTGCTGGCACAAATGCTCCAGTTGATAGAACAGGAAAACCCAGACTATGTGGCGTTCAGTTTCATCTACAACAGCCAAGTTTTTTATGGAAAAGCACTTTTAGAAGCGCTCACGGCCAAAGGAACTGCCTGTATTGTGGGCGGTCCGGCTATGGCAACGGCGCTTCATCAGTATATCTACCTTAAAAATGAAATAGAACTGATTACGTATTTGGCACAGCGGCACCCAGGCATACAAAAATTTTCTGCAGAAAATTATGATTGCAATACCATTCCAGATTTCAGTGATTATGCACCAAATGATTATTTGTCCGCAGCGCAAGTAATCCCCATTAAAACCTGCAGCACTTGTTTTTACAAGCAATGCACTTTTTGCACGCATTATGCTGATGTGCCTTATCTGGAATTTAATATTAATAATATCCATAAAACAATTGTGCACAGCGGCGCCAAGCATATCTGTTTCATTGATGACATGATCTCTAAGGATCGGCTGCTGCAAATTGCGCAGATGCTCAGACCACTGGAAGTTACCTGGTGGTGTCAATTGCGCCCCACCAAAGATTTACGGGGACATTTTCAAGAACTGTATGACAGCGGGCTTCGCTCTATCGCCTGGGGTGTAGAATCAGGATGCCAGCGTATTCTGAACTTGATGAAGAAAGGAACCAGTATCGGGGACATACCAACCATTCTTTCCCAGAGTCACGCAGCAGGGATCAAGAATAGTGTATATATCATGTTTGGCTTCCCCAGTGAAACAAAAGCAGAATTCCTGCAAACCATTGCCTTCTTGCAAAAAAATACTCAATTTATTGATTTGGTAAGCACCAGTGTATTTGGACTGCAGAAACGAAGCGCCATCTCTAAAGATCCATTAAAATATGGGATTGAAGTAAAAACACAGCTGCGAACGGTACTCGATGAAAAGATAACATATAATGCCCAGAGCGGGCTGCAAAATGAAGAAGCAAAGAAATTAAAGCGAAAATATAAACGCACCTTGCACAAATTAAATAAAGTCCCTCGTGTATTTGATTACTTTAAGGAGCAGATATTGGTGATTGAAGAATGAAAAAATCAGCGATGCCGACAATGCACAAAGCAACTTTTGCACCGGCTGTTTTTGGGGCGCCGAAGCTGCCTTTGCAGAGATTGTGGGAGTTATATCTACACAAGTTGGCTATACGGGAGGAAAAACAAAGAAACCAACATATGAACAAGTGTGCACCGATAAGACCGGGCATGCTGAAAGTGTAGAAGTCACCTTCGATCCAACAAAAATATCCTATGAGAAGTTGCTCGATATTTTCTGGCAGTGCCACGATCCTACCCAAATGAATGCTCAAGGGCCTGATGAAGGAACGCAATATCGCTCGGCTATTTTTTATCATTCTAAGGAGCAGCAACAGGAAGCTATGAGATCAAAACAGGAAGAGCAGAAGAAATTAAAGTTGCCCATTGCAACCGAAATTACGAAGGCAAGAACATTTTATCGTGCCGAGGAATATCATCAGCAGTATTTCAAGAAGAACAAAGGGGTTATGTGTCATATTTGAATGATAGAAACCACCACATTAAGATTTTTAGATCAATTTTAAACCAAAAATGTATATATTCATATTATAAGTATTAAAACAGATTATAAGGTGATTCAAAATGACAACATTAACTCTAGCAGTCCCCACGGAACTTAAACAGAAAATGGATTCTTTTCCAGAGATGAACTGGTCAGAAGTAGCAAGGCA
>CAYOKQ010000065.1:0-8363 GCA_964404595.1 uncultured Methanosarcinales archaeon
AAATTTTATATTACGCAGTCAAGACCGATTACGACGTTAAAACCAAAGCAAAAAAAAGAATCTGAAAGTAAAATTAAAACATTAAAAAGTCAAGAAAACTCCTCCCCCACCAAGCGCATTCTTGATCAGTACAATATTCATCCGCCATTCATTCACAAAGGCTTTCATGCCAAATATTACCCTATTGATTTTGTGCAATTAATCTGGAATAAGTGGGGAGAATATTCTGGCTATTACTATAAATTACATATCAGCGTTCTTCATGATAATTATTGGGATTTATATTACATTCCAGAGGAATTCACCACGCTCAGAAACCATTATCTAGGTAAAGTTAGCAAAAATACAAAGTATCTCCAAACCCATTATCAAGATTGGCAAAAATCGTGTCAGAGGCTACATAAAAAAATTGCAGAATTGGAGAGAGTCTCAACACAAAATTTTCCCCAATTTTTGAAATTCTACCAAACTTTTGTCGATGAATATCTCTTCGAATACGCGCTCGCCGCACCAATTCAGGAAGCTTGCGGTTTTCAGCCAGAGCAGTGGATCAATCCGCTAATTGAGCAATTTTGTAAGCAATATAATCTATCCTATCAACAAACGGCTTCCCTTTTAACATCTCCGGTTGTTCATTCTTTTATTGCTCAGGAAGAAATAGAGTTAGTTCAACTAGTATTAGAAAAGAAAGATGTCGATAAAGCATTACATGACCATCAGAAAAAATGGTTTTGGCTGCAGAACAATTATTCCACAATTCAAGTTCTTCAAATCGATTATTTTCAAAAGAGAGTTGCTCAATTACAAAAACTGTCAAAGGCAGAACTGCAACAAAAGTTAGCTGACCTACAGTCAGCGCCAAAAAGTGTAAAGAAACAAAAAGAAGAATTATTCCGTCAGCACTCACCATCTGATCAACTCAGGTTACATGTTCGTATTGCTGAACTCTTTGCTCAAATGCAGGATGTGCGCAAAGCCTTTGTTCTGCGTGCTAATCATTATCATAAAAAATTTCTTGAGACAGTCAGTGCTACTTTTCATGTACCACTCGAAGAACTGTGGTTTTACGGATACAAAGAATTGTGCAAATCATTGAGTACCAAATCTTTTATTCCGTCAGAGGAAATTGAGCGACGTCAGCAGATAATTGTAGCTATAGAGAGCAAAACAGAAAAAGTAATTCTCTCCGGTTCAGAGGCAAAATTTTTCCACCAGCAACTGCAGGAAAAAGTACAACAGGTCACGGAATTTCAAGGTCTGGTGGCCCAATCGGGAAAGGTCCAAGGTAGAGTTGTAATTGTGCTCAAAAGTCATGATTTATTGAAAGTAGCTTCAGGAGATGTTCTTATTGCATCCATGACTCGGCCAGAGATGACTGCCGCGATGCACAAAGCCGCGGCATTCGTAACAGACGAAGGTGGTATTACCTCACATGCTGCCATTGTTGCCAGAGAACTCAAAAAGCCGTGCATTATCGGCACTAAAATTGCTACTAAAGTACTTAAAGATGGTGACCTTGTTGAAGTCAACGCTAACGAAGGTACCGTTAAAATACTTTCAAATAAAACTCAACCTAAAGAATGGGAAGTCTTTCGTTCCCGCTACATCCCCTGCTTGCTGCCGATCTACACTTATTGGTCCTGGCCAGTGAAAGATTTTTTGGGAATAGACAAAGGCATGATTGTCAACGTCTGGGATCAGGGTAATTACACCGCCATTTGGGAGAAGAAAATTGCTGCTGCCATCGGATCAAAAGTAATTGATATTTTTAAAACAAAAAAGGATCAACTCGATACTATTAGAAAAAACGGAATCAAGACTGGGGAGAAAATAGTACAATGCTGCCATAAATTCTCTCAAAAATTGTTTTCTCCTCAAGAATTAGAAGTTTTTCTATCGGAATTTGAGTTGCTTTATCATGATTTTATGAAAGCAAACATGCTTTATTGGCTCTTCTCAGGTCATATACTGGAACAGCAGATCAAAGCCCGTCTGCAAAAACATACTGACCAAGCTGATGCTATTTTTTCCACCATGTCCAAGACAACGGAAAAATCGTATTCACAAAAAGAAGAGACAGAATTCGAAAATATAGTTGAATTGGCACGGGAGAAAGGCATCAATCATGCACAAGTAAAAAAGAAAATACTGAATTTCTTAGAGCAATACCTCTGGTTCCCATACGAATATGTTGGTCCAACTGTTTGGAATGAAGAAAATGTCACCAAGCGAGTACAGGAAGCGCTCAAAAAACCTTCCACCCCCACCAAAGAACATGATGTTTTCACAGAACAAGAGCAGTATATCCAGAAACACAATCTATCTGCGGAAGTCGTAACGTTGTTCAAAATACTGCAAACCATCACCTTAATGCAAGATGATCGCAAAATGATCAATGCGCAGGTATGCTATTATCTCAATGACATCATCCTCAGCAAGGCTGCCAAAACATTGAATATTTCATTAGAGGAAGCCAGGTACTTAGATAAAGAATTGCTCAAAGAACATCTTCAGGGTAAACCAATCCCACAAAAATTGCAGGCTAGAGCTAAATTTGTCGTAGTTACTCAAACCGATACTGAGAATACATTCTTGCCGGGAGAAGAAGGCAAAAAGTTCCTTCAGTCTGTTGGAATAAACTTACAGAGCGACACGAAAAACATTACTGAATTTAAAGGCCAGAGTGCTTTTTCAGGTAAAGTTCAGGGAAAAGTCAAAGTTCTCAAAACCTCCAGCGACGTGAATGATTTTCAGCAGGGTAATATTCTTGTGACCGGGATGACCACACCAGACTTTGCCCCTTTAATTAAAAAAGCAGCAGCGATCATCACCGACGAGGGTGGAATTACTTCCCATGCTGCCATTGTTGCCAGAGAACTCAAAAAGCCGTGTATTATCGGCACCAAGATTGCTACACAAGTCCTGAAAGATGGCGATTTAGTGGAAGTAGATGCTACGAAAGGAACTGTCAAAATACTGAAGAAATCACCATAATGACAATTCCTTCCCAAACCCTTATATAGAAACCCCTATATTTACTCAATTACGGTTTCTCCTATGGCTAAACTCCAATTCAAGCAAAAATGCAGGATGTGTAAAGAATCTTGGATATTAGTAAAGCATCGGGAGCCGATTCTGTGTTCTGGATGCAAAGACAAGATCAAGAAGTAATTTCTATTGGCTTCTAATAACGAGCAGTATGCTTATCGTTTGCTTAATTCCTTCTGGAAAGTTTTCCATTCTTTGGGAACACGCAAAAAAGCCCCATCACCATGGCGCTGAATCACAGCAGCAATAGAATCACTTCCCCTCCGATAAAATTCGTTGGGGGGAGGGCGTATAACATAATCTTTTGAATACAAATCAGCAAAAAAAAAATTCTCACCATACGTGGCAAAGCCTTCTGCCCAATGCCTATATATTTGTTCATTAGAATATTTCCCACCAAGTTTACCCCAAAGATGATGGCCTAGCTCATGGATAAGACTTTGTTCCAGAGTATCGCCAAACTCCCTCCACATAATTTTAGTGCTCAAGCCAAAACTTATATAGATTGTGCCATTACCAGGCATGTATGTAAAACTTGATAAATCCTCTCGAGCCATTCGATATAGCTCCAGAGGAACTTTGGCCAAAGCCAGTATGGTTGCATCCAGACTTGGAAAAGAGCTTTTGTTGGTGGTATCCCGACTTACCATATCTACGAGGTCATCCATTATATATTGGAACTCCCTCACTCTTACATCATCAAGCGTTGTTCCCGTCTTTTCACCCATCAAAATAGCATATTTTCTTATTTTTGAGCTAATGAGTTCTAAGTATAATTCTTTTTGTGCTTTGGATGAGGGGAGCATTAATTGTGCAAAGTTCTGAAATAGGGATACTATGCCTGCTTTTCTTCTTTCTATAGCATGAACTTTCATATTTTAATAGAAATGAGTGGAATATATAAAGTTATCATTAATAAGTAGTTCTCCTATCGTAAATAAAAAGATCAGTAGAACAGTGGGATGGGAAGATGTGCACTTTGCAAATTGCAGAAAACCTTAATAAGCTCTAAGATTATTTCTAAAGTATGGACTTCGAGAAACTCGTACTAGTCTTTGAACAACTAGAACAAACTGCTTCCGGTAATAAAATGCGCGAAATCATGGCAGATTTTCTTAAAACTGTTCCTGCAGATGACATTGCCATGGTGTGCTATTTATGCCTGGGCCAAATTGCATCCGACTACGGCGGGGAGATTTTAGGTATGGCGGATAAATCAGTCTTAAAATCGATTGCGGCTGCCGGGGGCACAGATATAATCAAAGTTCAAAAGATAATGAATGAAACCGGCGATGCGGGTCTCACTGCTGAAAAAGTATTGCAGCATAAACCCAGAACACTCATTCCTTTGGAAAAATTAACTGTTCATGAACTTTTTGAAAAGTTGCATAAGATAACGGCAACCACCGGAACTGGCTCACAGGATCAAAAAAGTAATATTCTGGTGGCAATGCTGCAAAAAGCGTCCGCGACAGGAGCAAAATACGTTATACGAATTGCGCTAGGCACCCTGCGTTTAGGTGCAGGTGACATGACACTACTTGACGCGTTGGCAATTGCCTACACCGGAGATAAATCAAACAAAGAATTGTTGGAAAAAGCGTACAATATTTGCCCGGACGTGGGCATTATTGCCGAAACATTAGTGAGAAAAGGCCTCAAAGGTATTGAAAAAATAGATATTCACGTGGGCAGGCCCATTAAGATGATGCTGGCGCAGCGGGTGGAGGCGCTGGGGGAAGTTGCCGACAAAATGCCCGGAAAAGTGGCGGTAGAAGGCAAGTATGATGGCGAGAGAGTGCAGATTCATAAAGATGCAAAAGGAAAGATAAGCTTGTTTTCACGCCGTCTTGAGAATATTACTATGCAATTTCCAGATTTAATAAAACATGTGGAAAAGCATGTAAAACTCCCGGTTTTTGTTATTGAGGGTGAAGTTATCGCTATTGATCCCCAAGGAAAGCCGCTTCCTTTTCAGATATTAATGCAGCGACGGCGAAAATATGATGTAGAGCAATATGCCAAAGACATTCCAATTCAATTAAAAGTATTTGATATTCTTTATAATGGGGCTTCGCTGTTGCTTGAGCCGTATGAAAAGAGGCTTGAGATTCTTGCTCATGCTATAAAACCGGGTGAGGGCGTGGTTATAGCAGAAAAAATAATTACCTCCGATCTTGCGCAAATAGAAAAATTTTTTCACACTATGCTCGATCACGGCTACGAAGGCATTATGATTAAGTCCCTGCAGGGAGAATATCAGGCGGGGACACGTGGTTGGAACTGGATCAAGTGGAAAAAAGAATATGTGAAAGAGATGAGCGATACCTTGGATCTGGTTATTGTTGGCGCATATCATGGCCGTGGAAAACGAAGCGGATTGTATGGGGCCTTGCTGTGTGCTGCCTATAATGAGAAAGAAGATCTTTTTGAGACGGTCTGCAAGCTGGGAACCGGATTGACCGATGAATTGCTTGAAGAATTGCCCAAAAAACTGGCAAAATTCAAAATAGATCGCCAGCCGGCGCGATTACGCATTAAGAAAGAGATGGAACCAGATATGTGGTTTGAACCGAAAATAGTGGTTGAGGTTCTGGGTGCAGAAATAACCAAAAGTCCTTTTCATACCTGTAGTTCTGGATTAGCACTGCGCTTTCCCCGATTTTTGCGCTTTCGCGATGACAAGAAAGCAGAGCAAGCCACGACCAGCAAGGAAGTGGAAGGGATGGGGAAGAAGTAGAATATTCTTTATAATATTTTAGGAGAAAAAAAGAGCAGAACTATATAACCTAGAACCACAATCTATTTTAATAATGCTGCTGTGGCATGGATATGGATACTTCATCTGCATATGCCGCGTTGGAGGCAAAATTACAACATTTACGAGCGGAGCTAGAGTCCCACGAGGGTCATTTGGTTGTGGTCCAAGAGCGATATCAAGAACAGCGCGATTTTGGCCGCTTTACTTCCGATTTTAGAACGGCAAGATTGGCTGTTGGTGTGATTGCAGCTCCCTATCTTCGTTTTCAAGCGGTGCAATATGGTGAATATCCTTTGGAACAGCGTCTTTTTCAGCATGTTGGTGACATTGAATTGGTAACATCACGAGCAGTGCAGTTTGTGGGCAACTGGGCTCGAGAGCATAATAAACTAGGATTTTTTATGAACCTTAGATCACATAAACTGATTACTATCTACAGTGCATTGTATGCGCAGGAGACTAAAAAAGAGGCAATTTCCGTAGCATCACACTATATAGATCCTTTTCTAACAGGTAAGATTTATACTATGGAAGCTCATACTGTTCACATTGGCGGTAATGCAGATGCTTTTCTTGATGGAAATTTTTTTTTGCTGAGCAGGAATCCTATATTGAGCAGCGCAAAGCATAACATCAAGGATGAATTAAAGAAGATGTTGTAGAGCACAGACACTTCGTAAAATAGGTATTAATTGCAATTGCAAATTCGGGTTTTGGGCGTTATATTTATATAATCTATAAATTGTTGTCTTAATATGCAAATCGAAAAAACAATAAAATCATATTTGAACAGATTAGAAGTTGGCTCTGCTGAAGAGATAATAAAACTTTTTTCTCCAGATTCGATAGTTCATTCCCCCCTTTATGGAGAAACTCAAGCAAAAAAGTTTTATCAAGATTTATTTAAAGACACTTCAAAATCCAAGATTACTTTGATGAATATTCTCATAAGTCAAAGTAATCCAAATATTGCCGCTGGTCACTTTCGTTATGATTGGATTTTGAAAGATGGAACACCGACTTCTTTTGAATGTGTCGATATTTTTCGATTTGATAAAGATGGTAAAATTAAAGAACTGACAATAATTTATGATACTTCTAAGATTAGACCTGCTCATGAAAAAATGAAGAAGTAACGCCCGAATTTGCAACTTTCTCGCCTTCGGCTCGAACCACAGTAATCTCTGCGCCTTTTTCAGCGAGAACTCTGGAAAATTTACCATTTTGTACAAAGTACAAAAGATAATTTTATATATCATTTAACCATATTTAATTAAGGGACAAAAAAATGAGAAAAATTATAGTCTTGGAATTTATAACGCTAAAGAAGAAAATTAAAATAGAATAATTGATGTAATAATACTATGACAAAAAGTAAATTGCTACGAATGGACAATGTCGGCATCATGGTCAATGACCTCAAGGCTGCTGTAGCATTCTTTATTGAACTTGGTCTGGAACTAGAGGGTGAAACGACTGTTGAGGGAGATTGGGTTGACCGCACAATTGGGCTTACTGATGTTCAATGTGATATCGCCATGTTGCGTATGCCAGATGGGCATGGCAAACTTGAGCTGTCACAGTTTAAGCGACCGGAGGCGGCCTGCATTCTACCAAACAATCCACCTGTAAACACGCTGGGGCTACATCGCGTTATGTTCGCCGTCACTGATATCCATGACACCATCGCTCGGCTCAAGAGACACAAAGCAGAACTTATCGGCGAGGTAGTGAATTACGAGGATATCTATTTGCTCTGCTATCTCCGCGGCCCCGAAGGGATCATAGTCGCGCTGGCAGAACAGCTTGGGAATAAATCGGCAAAGGATGTTTTTTAGAAAATAATTGAGGAAATAAAATGACCCAAAAACAAATCGCCACCGGCGTAGTTCATAAGGTAACTGCAGACTTACGAAAAGCATTAAATTCCGAACCGGATGTGCTTGAGAAATGGAACAACTTTACCCAGATTCAACGTAATGAATGGATCTGCTGGGTTACCATCGTCAAGAAGCCGGAAACAAGAGCCGAACATATCAGGCGATTGTATTCGGAAATAAAAAGAGGCAAACGCCAACCATGTTGTTGGCCAGGTTGTCCTCATCGCAGACCTAAAGCAGAAAAGTGGTTTAAAAAATAAAAAGCCCCACCATCCCAAAGTTCACTTTAACTCAAAACTTTTGCTTCGCAACATTGCACTAAAATTTTGTCCCTCCAAGCATTCGGGAGAAATAAACAACCGCATATGTTAAATGCAATTTGTTTCTTGCTTTTTTTACATTACGCTTACGCTAAAAATATATCAAAGAGTACAAAATAAGCTATTTTCCTGCCTCTGGCGCTTAAGCACATACTTCCAAAAGCAGTCAAAATCTGTCGAAACCTTTATATTAAAGCCTAACTTTTAACTGATTATGGCAAAAGCAAAGTTATCAGATGCGGAATTTAGAAAGTTATTGCAGGAAGCACGCCAAGACCCGCAATTCCACAGTGATATACGTAAATTTATAAAAATTACTACAGGGGTTTATAATTTAAAAGATTACGGGTTGAA
>CAYOKQ010000066.1:0-2011 GCA_964404595.1 uncultured Methanosarcinales archaeon
TATTGAGAAATCACTCCAATTCTTTAAAGAATTGCCCAAAAAACTATCAGAAAAAGATCATTTCATCGCCAAGCAAGTGCTCAAAGAGATCATCGACCGCCTCGGATTTCTCAGTAACGTAGGGTTGCATTATCTTTCCCTCTCGCGCAGCGCACGAACTTTGTCAGGCGGTGAAGCACAACGTATTCGCCTGGCGACGCAAATCGGTGCCAATCTGATGGGGGTTCTCTATATTCTTGACGAACCTTCAATTGGACTGCATCAGCGAGACAACCAAAAATTAATTAACACCCTTCACGCTCTTCGCGATTTAGGCAATACTTTAATTATCGTCGAGCACGATGAAGAAACCATGCGCGCGGCGGATTATTTGATTGACATGGGCCCAGGTGCAGGAGTGCATGGCGGATATATCTGCGCGCAAGGAACACCAAAAGTCATTCAGCAACAACACACTAGCCTCACCGGCCAATATTTAGCCGGCATTAAATCAATTCCAACTCCTGAATCACGGCGAAAATCGTTTGAAGCGATCGTGTTACAAGGTTTATCAGAAAATAATCTGAAAAATATTGATGTGAAATTGCCGACAAATGTCTTTTGTGCGATTACTGGCGTTTCTGGATCTGGAAAATCCACCTTGATGAATCAGACTTTAGTTCCAGCTCTTAAACATTATTTTGACCCTTCCCTCACCGCATTACCCCGATATGGGGAACTCAAAGTGCCTGCCAGTGTCAAAGACATCATCGTTATCGATCAGGATCCTATTGGAAAGACACCCCGATCAAATCCAGCAACATATACAAAATTATTTGATGAGATTCGAATTATTTTTGCCGGAACCAAGCAAGCCAAAGCTCGCGGCTACGGTCCGGGACGGTTTTCATTTAACGTGCAAGGGGGGCGCTGTGAAACTTGTTTTGGTGACGGACTTATTAAAATTGAAATGAATTTTCTGCCCGATGTCTATGTTCAATGTGAAGCGTGCAAGGGCAAGAGGTATAATAAAGATACTTTGGAAATCACCTATAAAGATAAGTCCATCGCGCAGGTTCTGGACATGAGCGTGGAGGAAGCACTGCTTATTTTTGAAAATCATTTCTCTATCATGCGCAAATTGCTCACACTCAAAGATGTAGGTCTGGAATATATTAAATTAGGACAAAGCTCTACGACGTTATCCGGCGGAGAATCGCAGCGCATTAAATTGACCAGGGAATTGGCAAAATTAAAAGGAAGCGGAACGGTGTATATTTTAGACGAGCCCACGACCGGATTGCACTTTGAAGACGTACGTAAGTTGATTGTTGTTCTCAATCGATTGGTGGAGAAAGGAAATACGGTGTATGTCATTGAACATAATTTGGATGTGATTAAGTGTGCGGATTATATCATTGACTTGGGGCCAGAGGGCGGGGACCATGGAGGAAGAGTTATTGCCAAAGGAACGCCAGAGGAAGTGGCCAGGAGCAATGTGTCACATACGGGATTGTTTTTGAGGAAGATGGTTAAAGCCACAAAAAATATGCTGCAGTAGCGCCAGCGCAAAGTCCTACCCCATACAGTAAGTGCTTCTTATCTTTTAAATTGGTCAAGGTACTCACTGCTTTTTCTTCATGCCCTTTTATTTTGTGATACAGATATCCCATTCCGTCAACAAAATATGGACTAAGAGCAATAGACGGTGCACACGCAAGTGTATCTGGTCGATTCGCAGCTGCAGCAATTAATCCTATTAAACTTCCACCAACTAAGCCCCCCATTACATCACCAAATTCTCGGGACTTTAGAATTTGTGCAGCTCTACTTTCTAGATCACCTAATCTATAGACCTTTCTTTCAAAATCACTTAAATCATCCATAAAAGAAAGGACATTTAATCATTTAAAAAATTTATGCATGTATTATGCGTTTGCTGGAGTTTTATCCCACCATCTTATCAAAACACCCATCGCACATCCCATTATGCCAATCTTTATTGTGTGCAGACATATTTGCATTACATTTT
>CAYOKQ010000066.1:2021-8249 GCA_964404595.1 uncultured Methanosarcinales archaeon
GGCAGATATCGTAGCCTTACATTCCTGACAATGATAATTCATTTCCTCATCATGCTTCATGGTAAACGTTCTCTCTTTCTTCTTCCAGTCTGCATCACTCATCGTCTCAAAATAAGAGTCATCAGCCCATAAAGTATCTTCCTCGGGAACATCTTTTCCATCTAATGTCTTTTGTGGCATTTATATTACCGATCTATTTTTACGTTAAAACTAGTAATTTCAATGAGCATGACATCATCAATTTCACGCTGGCTACCCGAACCTAACTGAACCATTTTCCTGACGCCGGCAAAATGGTCTTGAATACTCTGTTTAGAATTCTGACAGGCTGCTTTTGATTTTTCGATAACTTTGGCAAAGTTCTCCCATTTATCATAGTCAAGAAGTTTTTGCAAATCTCGTGCATACCAAAATTCTACGCCATCTACTATATGAGAATACTCTTCAAAGGACTTCTGCAGTGTCGCAATAGTTTCTCGTTTCATGGGCATTTATTTTTTCTTTTTATTTTTTGGAGATCTATCCTTGCAATAAAAATAATCAATCAAATCATCAAAATAGCTGCGCAAATATGTTTTTAAAATGTGCTGACGCATCTTTTCATCTTTAATTTTTGTAATGGGCGGAAAATTTTTTATTATAGGTTTTAGCAGCTCATCTCTTTTTAGCATATCTGCTTCTTCATATTTTTTCCAAAACTCATATACAATATCAGTGGATCTATCAATCTTATTTTTCATGGTATCCCTCTTTTCTAATAAAAATCAAAAGAACTTTTTAAAACTTTAGGAAAGTATTATATATAATAAGGTACTTAATACATAACATAATACTGTATTACACATTCACTATGGCAAAACCAATTAGGGCAACACCAACTCTTCGAGGATTGGATGCAGTACGCTTTGTAAAGAATATGATTAAAGAAGAAAAAAATCCGAATCCTTTACGCATAGCCACCATAAAAAGAGCTTTAAAGACCAAATTTAATGTTATTAACTAAATCAAAATACATCGGCGTTGATCCCTTTTGTCTTTCTTTTAATTCCTTAAAGCCTAACTTTTTGTAAAAATGAATGGGATCATTTCCATGGAATGCTATCTTTATTGAAAAATCAATCATCATCGTTCCCAATCCTCTGCGCAAAAAGTGATCATCCACACACAAACGTCCAATCTTTAATGCAGGAAGTGAATGATATTTATACCCTTTGTTCTGAAGTAATCTTTAAGATCACCTTCCAAATTAATCCTGTCATTAAGAAGAGTTACATAACCAACAAGTTCGCCAGTGTGTATATACCACAGATACGTTACTGAAATTTGGTGTTGCTGATTTTTTAAAGCATCTTCAATCAAAAAATTAACGAGTTCCTGTTCATAGGACTGAAAATTATTGAGATTATGGGAAGAAGTTATTCTTTCAATTCTAATATCACTTGCATTTATTTTATCCATGGCTCGTATATTAAAAGGTATTATATAAATCCTGCTAGACACTTTCTTAAGCAACCTTCTTAAATCCATCTGTCTTTTAACAGGCCATGCTCAACCTTAATGCCCTCCCCCCAGATCCTGGCGTCTATCTCTTCAAAGATAAAGACAAGGCCATCATCTATGTCGGCAAGGCGGTCAATCTCAAGAAGCGTATCTCTTCCTATTTCAAATCCCAGGATTCAGCTAAAACCCAGCTGCTGGCAAAATACATCCAGGATGTCGAATGCTTCATCGTGCACAACGAGGTAGAAGCACTCTTGCTCGAAAATAAATTTATCAAACAACATTCCCCAAAATACAATATCAATCTCAAAGACAGCAAGACCTACGCGTACATTGTGGTGAGCGATGAACCGTATCCAAAAATAATGAGTACTAGAAAAGCCTCCACTAAAGGACATCTGTTTGGTCCCTTCGTGGATGGGAGTGCCCGAAAAGAATTGATTCAGCTCACTGTGCAGCTCTTTAAAATACGAGTGTGCCGCACCTTGCCAAAAAAAGCCTGTCTTAATTATCATATTGGCCTGTGCACTGCGCCCTGCATTAAAAATGTCGATAAGGAACAATACCAACGGCAAGTGCAGCAAGCACTTGAATTTCTCAAGGGAAATACCAGCTCCATTCTCAAAAAGCTACAAGAAGAGATGAAAGTACACTCTGCCCACCAACACTACGAAAAAGCACTCGCCGCCAAAAGACAAATAGACGCAATTGAGCATTTACAGGAAAAACAGCGGGTAGACTTAGTCAAACGCTTTGATCAAGATGTGATTGCGATTTCCCATAACCTTCAGAAAGCACTCATTGAATTGTTCTCCATTTCCAAAGGGGTAATTTCGGGAAAAAAAGAATTTTCATTTGACATCGAAGAAAATATTCTCGAACAATTTATCACGTTGTATTATTCAAAAAATTATATTCCGGCCGAAATCATTGTCAGCAGCCTCTTTTGGGAAACAGATACAAAACATCAGGCTTTAGAAGAATATCTGAGCAAGCTCAAAGGCGCTAAAGTACAACTCACCTACCCTCAACGCGGTGAGAAAGCAGATCTTATCAAATTAGCCCAGAAGAATGCCGAATATAATTCCACCAATCCGATTTTACAAGAGATCAAAGATCAGTTAATCCTGCCCACACTCCCCATCACCATCGAATGCTTTGACATTTCTAATTTAGGGTATGATTATATCGTTGGTGGTATGACCCAGTGGGTAGCAGGTCGAGCCAATCCTGCCGGATATCGTAAGTTTGAAATCAGGGGCAATGAAGGGCAGGATGATTTTGCAGCGATGCGGGAAGTGGTCTATCGGCGATATTCTCGCCTCATTGAGGAGCAAAAACCTCTTCCCGACCTGATCATGATCGACGGGGGATCTGCGCATTTGGCAGCAGCCTTAGAGTCTCTGCGTAAAATAGGGATAAGTATTCCCATCGTTGCGCTTGCCAAGCAGCAGGAGGAAATTTATACACCTGGCGAGAGTATGCCGAAACAATTTCCTTCCAATAGCCCGATGATGTTATTATTGCGGCGGATTCGCGATAGCGTCCATAACTTTGTACTCTCGTACAATAGGAAGAAGAGGCAGATGAGATTACGGGAAGAAACATCAAAGAGATTAAAATGATCATCAATCGTTCATCTGATCGAGGAACCACCAAATTAGACAGGCTTGACAGCCGGCATAGTTTCAGCTTCGGGAAGTACCAAAATCCACGGAGAATTAATGTTGGCACTTTATGTGTCTTGAATGATGATTGGATTGATTCTGCATCAGGCTTTCCCATGCACCCTCATCGTAACATGGAGATCATCACCATCATGCTTTCAGGAGCATTAGAACATCATGACAGCATGGGAAACAAAGGCATCATTACAGAAGGAGAAGTGCAGCATATGTCTGCGGGAACAGGAATTGTGCATGCTGAATACAATCCCTCCAAAAAAGAGAAGACACATCTATTGCAGATATGGATCGAACCAAAACTGCGTAATGTTCCACCGGAATACTGCCAGAAGAAATTTGTATTAGAGAAAAATAGATTACAGATTTTAGTTTCTGGAACTCGACATACAGATTCCTTGTTCATGCAGCAGGATGCCATCATCACCCGAGGAATTTTTAACGCCGAGTTTGAGCATATTCCAAAAAAGAAGAAAAAAGTATTTCTTTTCGTCATCAAAGGGAAAGCAAATATAAACAAAGTTGAAATTGAGGAAGGAGATAGTATTGAGACGGATGAAAAGATTACGATCATTCCGCAGAAAGAAGTTGATTTCCTGCTAATTGAAGTGAAGTATAGAAAAGAATATAAAGGATAAAAAGGTACTTCTAAGAATCATATAAAGAGGTTGAGATCATGGGATTGTTTCATAAAACGTTAGAAGATATTCATGAATATGGAAAGGAGGGACAATTTTTGCCAGCAATGCGTGTGCTTAATGAACACATTGCTGCTGACCACGAATTCAACTCAGATCTTGCCGGACTTCAAGGAGCATTACAATCCTACACCCATGCACTTCGCGAACTACAGGAACAGGCTAACGGACTTTTGACCAAGAGAAAAAGTGAAACTGGGGCTGCTAAAGCCTTGACCGAAAAGGAACTTAAAAAGGTTTTTAGAGATAAGGTATATAATGCTAGAATGCATTTAATCAAAGTCGAAGCCCTTATTATAAAACTTCGCAAAGATCGGCTGGATTTACGATAATCGATTTTAGTATTATCATTACGTTACTTTAACGAATAGAACTTATATTTTTCCAGCATTTTTCCACCTGCAAAATTCACAATTCTTAGAAGCAGCCGGCATTTTTCCATCCAATACTTTAACTGCATTTCGAAATAATGCCTCAGCTTTATCGCTCTGGACTCTCACCGGGTGCAG
The DNA here is from genome assembly GCA_964404595.1 of uncultured Methanosarcinales archaeon. Lineage (GTDB taxonomy): Archaea > Nanobdellota > Nanobdellia > Woesearchaeales > GW2011-AR9 > CAYJXA01. Next base: position 6,411 of record CAYOKQ010000066.1, read on the forward strand.
CTCTTTATGGAACCAGATATCCCCTTTCCAATTCATGCTTTTGGGATAGTAGAATAACAGATAGGCATAATCGCCCACGATGAAGCCATTTTTATGCAGCAGGAAAGTGTACAAATTCAATTGGTCTTGATAATACCCCAGCGTATCTTCCTTAAGGGCAAACCCGCGCGTGACATATTCAAGCACACTAAGCACATTGCCTTGCTGCACCACATCATCCACAGCTCCGCGCAAGACATTTCCTTCTTCATCTTTCCAGCGAATTCCCTGTTTTGAATCTCTCCACAGCGCCATAAAGACATGGTCAAACAAAAAAGCAGCAGGCCCAAGTGATCGCAGTTCCGGCGGCAATTTTTGATGCTCGCGATAATAATTTGACCGTTCTTTGAGCATTTTATCGATGCCATAGGGCAGGGAAGGGTAAATGCCCGCAGGACGTGTTACTCCTTTTTTCTGCTGCAGCCAGAAACAGCGCGGGCAGTCTTTGAGCAATGATAACGAAGAGGGCGATAATGTATATGGCATTAAACCGAGTAGAAATCATCCCATTTAAATAATTGTCTGAATTAGAGTATCCATAAATATATAAACCGGCATAATACAAAGCAGATATGAAAAAGATATTCTTTCTGTTGATAACAGCGCTAATTTTGACATCCTGCGCCCAAAAGCCAGTAGCAGAATTTGGCGACACCATTACTATCGAATATAAAGCTACTCTTGCCGATGGCAGTAAGTTTGACGATTCTCAGGATTATGATATACCTACCACATTTACCATCGGCAATCGGGAAGTTCTCGTAGGCTTGGAGAGAGCCGTTTTGGAAATGCATGAAGGAGAACAGAAAAAAGTATTGCTCTCGCCAGAAGCGGCTTATGGCCTGAATGCTCCAGAAAAAATAGAACTCATCCCTCTGGAAGAATTTCCAAACTTGTCCAGAGTTAGAATTGGCATGATCCTGCCAGCTCGTGATAGAGTAACCGGTGAAGAAGTCGAAGGTCGGATAATTAATGTCACACCCGAAGGGATTATAGTAGATTTTAATCATCCACTGGCAGGACAGGCGATCTGGATGGATATAACTTTGCTGAAGATTGAGAGAAAAGAATAAGCATTCATTTTTTAGTGGCGCCTTTTACGTAGATAGTATTCTTTTATCTTCTGAAATTGTTCCCAGGAGATATGCTTTAATTTTTCTTTGGGTGGAAGGACACAGATATTGAGATGATTATTAAACAAATGAATAAACCTATCTCGTTTCATTTCAAGTGATGGGTTTGAAGATTGAAACGTAGTAAACTTGAGAGCACAGGCATCTCTTTGATTCTTATGAAAGTAGCATTTTCGAAGACAATGAACCTTTTGATACCAGCGAATATGATGCAGGATATTTTTTTTCCTATTCTTGCTTTTAACGTACGCCAGAGTGCAGTTAATTTCATCATAAGTTATATTGGCATCATCACATCGCACTTTAATATCTTTAATCTTATCATGTTCAGAGGTGATAAAGCGAAGAATCAAGGCTACTTTTTCTTGGGGAAGAATTTTCCACACTGAAAGTTGGTTGTATTCAATTAAATTAGCAATGTGATCCCACACCGTACCAACTTTAATGCCTCTTTCCTGTGCTATTTGGAGTACTGTTCTTCCTTTTTTATAAAGATATAACGTTTTTTGTACGCTGAACTGTAAGGAAGATTCTTCTGTTTTTCTGACAAGATTCTGATGATTCGTTAATTTTAGATGGTTTATTGTTTGTTCCACCGGAAACAACTGATCGAACATTCTGAGCATATGTTGTCGATACTTGAAGGTGTTCGCATGGGAAATGTGAG
>CAYOKQ010000067.1:0-7803 GCA_964404595.1 uncultured Methanosarcinales archaeon
CATAGGGCTTCCCCTCGCAACGCTCTCAAAGAAGATAGTGATAGAATTTCGACTCAAGGATGCCCCTCACGCTTCAGAATGCTGAAGTATTACGGTTAAATATTTTGGAGCATGGAAAAGAATAAAAGGAATTAAATGACACACCCAAAATTATGTATACACCAATCAATCTTACTGGTTTCGAAGCAAGAGAAGTAAAGTTGAAAGCCATCTTACGCTATGTTGACCAACACACCCACACTATGTTTTATCGTACTAACGATTGGCTTCATTCTTGGAGAGTACTGGCACACCTAGAAAGCATTATTCCGCTGGCATTAGATGTGTATCCTGGGTTTAGTCCTGAATTTGCCCGTCGCATCGCCATAACCCATGATGATCCGGAAATAGTGACGGGAGATGTACAACTCTATCGCAAGGAACAGATGACTGAAGGAGAACAAAGAGTATTGCAGGAGCGGGAAGCAGCGGCAGTAGAGCAACTATGCGCACGTTTTCCTTTTAGTATTGATGCTTATCCTTATCAAGAACTATTAATTGCAGCGAAAGAAAAAAAAAGTTTAGAAGCACAGATAGTTTCCTATTGTGATAAATTTGATGGCTTTGGAGAAGCGTTGCATGAAGTGTTTGCCGGCAATAGATGTTTTTTACGACCAGTAGAAGGGACGAACAAAGATTGGGGATATATTGGACGATTAGGCGAATTTCAAAAGAAGTACCCTACATTGCAGGAATTATTGTCACTGGCACATCCTATGTTTGCACCACCACGCATTGATTTTGAACCTATTGTCGCTGTCGGAAACCCACATACCGCTGTTAGTGTGGTAACTCCCACCGGATATGCACCATATGATTGTTGGAAAGCAAATGTGATACGAAGTGAAGGGATACATTCGTTGATAAATCAAAAAGAATTTTTGAAATGATAATCAGGATACAAAGAAGAACTATTACCAAGGAATAGAAATCAATTCTTTCGTCGCCTTTGTTAAAATCTTAATTTTCCTATCAAAAAATAAAGTATCTTCTATTCTCAGTCCAATTTTCTTTGGAATATAAATCCCTGGTTCGATCGTGAATAGGTGGTTCTTTTTTATTTTTCCTTTTTTATCCCGATACTGTAAGCCTTCATGCACCTCTAGCCCGATGCCATGCCCTAAAGAATGGATAAAATATTTGGAATATTTGCCTAATTTTGTTCTGGCAGTTTTATCTAAGTCCGAATAAGGTACCCCGAGGGTAACTTGATCTATCGCGGCCTGTTGTGCCAGAAAAAGTAAATGATATAATTTTTTTTCTTCGACGGTCGGCTTTCCTAAAAAAATAGTTCTGGTCATGTCGGCGCAGTAATGCTGGTAGGAAGCCCCAAAGTCAAGCACCAGAAATCCTCTTTTGAGAGGAGAGGTTGAAGTGAGGTGGTGCGGAGTGGCGGCATGCTTGGCCATCGCCACAATTGTTGGGAAGGCGATATCGCCGCCATGTTGGCGGATCTCTTTCTCTAGAAATAAGGCGACGTCCTGTTCGGTATGCAGCTTCTTTTGGGGCAGTTCTTGAAGTAGCGCCGCAAACGCATTACTGGTTAAGGTGCATGCTTTGGCTATTTTTTGGGCTTCCTTAGCGGTTTTTTCTTCCCGTAACTCTTCAAGTTTCCCTCCAATATCCACAAATTTTGCCTTCGGAAATACTCTCTTGATCCGCTCAAGCGATGCCAGGGTAAGAGAATTTTTGTTGATACCAATGGAAATTGGTTTAATTCCCTTTGACCAGTTTTTGGTGAGTGCTTTAACCTGTATTCCTTGAATTTTTGGTGATTGGTCTAAAGCAGTCAGATATAAAGTGGCTTTCGTTGGTGTTATAAGCAAAAAGGCATAGGAGGGCTTCATCTGGGTGAAGTAGGTTATATTAGGATCGGGATGAGTGAGAAGAGCAAGAGAAATATTTTTAGTTTTAAGATATTGCTGCAACTGAAAGAGTTTCATGAATATGCAGAAATATCCGCGAGAATAAAAAGCTATTCTTTTGTAGGTGGTGTCCCGAATATAGCCCCCCCACCATGAAAACCATTATAAACCCTAAAAATAACCTTTTTTGTATGGAAAAAGTGATTTTACCCAGCGGATTGACGGCCATTTACAAGCACAAGCCCGGTAATTCTGTAGTGGTAGAAGTTATGGCCAAAGTCGGCAGCAATGATGAAACCGCCCAAGAAAGAGGCATTTCGCACTTCCTGGAACATATACTTTTTGAAGGAACCATTAAAAGGCCCAGCAATCAAAAAATTTCCAATGAAATTGAAAAAATAGGGGGAGATTTCAACGCTTATACCACTAATGAGCGAACTTGTTTTCATGTTAAAGTACTTCCAAAACATTTTTCTATTGCCGTGGAAGTGCTCGCCGACATCCTTGGGCATTCCTTACTGCGAGAAAAAGATATTCAGAAAGAAAAAAACGTGGTACTAAAAGAAATTGACATGGTCCATGATGAACCTCGTTATTATCAATGGGTATTATTCCAGCAGCACTTATTCCAGAAACATCCTTCAAAATATCCCACTTATGGAAATCGGAAGGTAATTAAAGGGTTAAATCGACAGAAAGTGATGCGTTTTTTTCAGAAATACTATCATCCGAGCAACATGGTGGTATGTATTGTCGGAAATGCTCCACACTGGAAGAAAGAAATTGAATCACAATTGGTGCTTGCCCCGGGAAAAGTGGTGAAACCAAGCATTGCGCCTGAAGATCTGTCTACCAAACCCCAAGAAAAACGAGAGAAAAAAAATGTGGCGAGCACCTATACCATCATGGGATTTAAGACTTGTCCCCGGAATCATGCTGATGCCTATATTTTGGAAGTCATTAACGGCATTTTAGGAAGAGGACAAAGCGGATGGATGTTTACCGAATTACGCGGTAAGCTGGGGTTAGGATATGAAGTTGGAACACAGCATATTGCCGAGCGCACCTACGGGTATTTCGCCATTTATGCTACTATCGATAAAAAAAATGTCAAGCTGGTGAAGTCGTTAATGGAGAAAGAAATTGCCAAATTACAACTGGTTACTGCGCAGGATGTACAAGAAGCAAAGGATTTTATTGAAGGGAGTTATATTTTGGAATTAGAAGATTCTCAAAAGTTAGCAGATCAAATTTTATTTTGGGAACAGGTAGGAAGTGCCCAATTGCTTGAGCAGTTTATACTTGGTGTAAAGAAAGTAACAGTTGATGATGTTAAGAGGGTGGCTGCGCAGTATCTAAAAAACCCTTTGTTTGTGGTGGTGGAAGGGAAGTAAATAGAAAGGAGGATTGGGTAATATCTGATGACCTTATTTTTTATTTGCGCGCGGCGTGGGGGCTACCCGGAGGAAGGAACCGTTGCCGTTAAGGCTACTGTCGCCACTCGCGCTAGAGTTGCCGTCTAGGTTATTGACGAACAAAGCCCTCCTCAGATTCTTAGGTGAATTATTTTGAATATAGAACCCCATGCCGGTTTCTTCTTCATGCCGTTTTAATTCAATAAATGTAATTTTCGCGGCTTCCCGTAAAAGAACCTGATCACCTTCTATTGCCATCAGCCAGGCATCATGATTAAGTACTTGCTGTTCAGTCAAAGGATGATTATACCTGCCTTTAGTGCTGTCAAGATCGCTAGCATGCAAAGGATATTGTACCGGTAAAGATGATTGAGTAAAATCTTCTTCTGGTATGAGTATTAATTCTTTATCCTGGGAAATGATCGTAAAAAGTTTGCTTCTTGCTTTATATACAATTGAAGTACAGGAATCCAAATGCCTATCAAAAAGGCGTAATCTCTCCTGCAGTGTTCTTTTTTTGCCATCTGCATCTTTAAGTGTGTTGAAATCCTCCACCCGCGCAGCTAAATTTTCCCGAAAGGTCAGTGGGCGGTACATTCGAGAACCATCAACTAAAACATACAGGGGGTGATTTTGGTTTTCTTCTTTGGTGCAGATCTCCTGCAGGAAGTTTTTACCTCCAACATAGGTTGAAGTAAAAGGCATACGAATATATTTTTGTATTTGGGATCGTGGTGGAACTGAAAACATTATCCTGAGGATAAACCACGCCCTTTATAAATTTTACTTTTTTAAAGTGGTAATTCTATTGAAAATAGTTTCTTCTGCCAAATCCATCCCCAGCTTCCTAAAAAACTGGCACACATTTTTCACATCCCTTTCCAATAATTCGTGGGAATTGGGCGCTTTGAGCATCGTGGCCTGTGAAAAATCGATGAAGTAAGGAATTTCGTTCCAATTGAGGATATTAAATGAAGATAAATCGCCGTGAATAAGGCCCTTTGTATACAACTTTTTCATGTCAGCAATAATTAGATCCAGGAATTGAGCTGGATCTGCCGGATGCGTATCTTTCATCGGCAGGGCCGGTTCCTCATCTCCAATCATTTCTTCTATTAAAATATTGTTCATCACTGCCAGAGGTTTGGGAACACGCACCCCCCCATGATACGCCTTCATCAAATTCTTATACTCACGCTGAACCCAGGCCAAGATAATAGCCCTCCGGTGTTGCTGCAAATAGTGAAACCGCGGATCTTGGCGAATATATTCAAACATGCGTTTAAAATCACACGCTTGTACTCGATAAATCTTCACAATGACTTTCTTTGGCCCTTTCTTTGCCAAAAAAACATTACTTTCTTTTCCAACTTTCAATGGAGACACTAATTCATCAAAATAATTTCGACTCTCGAGCTCAAACAAAGTTCTATTCGTAAACTCATCAAAGACGCTTTTAATGGTTTTAAATCGCTCTTGATAGGTAAACGTGGACATTGGCTCCAAGAAGAGGAAGGAAGTTATAAATTATTAGGTGCAATTTAAGAGCCCGCCTTTAGAAAAGAATTAAAAAAATTATTTTGTAGAATATTCTATTGTCCATTCACAATACCCAACATCAATAAAATGTTTAGTTGTTCCATCTTTACATGTATAAGCTTCATGAGTTATTCCTCTTTGTGAGGCATTTGAATGGTCAAAGATTACACGTTCACCATCAATCATGCGAACTCCAGATTTAACTTCTCTCGTAACATAGGATGGATCATAGTGAGTAACTTTAACATCAGAAATTCCATGAGTCTCCTCAGCTTTTCTCAATAGTGCTATTGCGTCATGAGTTCCAATTTTCTCCCATAACACTCGCTGATTTCCGCTTAATTGGTTTACAATTTGTCTTAACATGGCATTCCCTCCGTTTAGACTTGTTAAGGTCTTTATTTCAACAGATAAGTTGTTTAATATGGATAAATTCATTTAAACTTTATAAATATTTCTGATGTAATTACTACAGAATGGCATCCAGACTAAAAAAGAAAAAAAATGATATGCTTATGCATAAAGATTATATCCTTTCTCACATTGCCTAGGACGTGCAAACGCTTCTTACCGACATACGAGTTCGCGGACACAAACTCAGGCTTTCTTTACAAGGCCTTGGAAACTTGACGGCCTCTGATTATAAACATATTTTCTCCACAACTAGAATGCCCGATAACCTGAGAGAATGGGCTTGGCTGGAATTGCAGCGTCGAGAAGCGCTAATCCCACTCAACAAGAAAAAGGTACGGTCTTTCATCGATCTCATCCACGTGCACGCTCCCATTGACATTGCCCAGCGACGCACCTACACTTTAGGACAACTCAAGCAGCATGTTCTGGCCCACCCGGATGTTGTGGAAATTCCCCAGTTCACCACCCGCCTCTTTGAATATCTCCTGCATAATCCTCCTAACAGTTCCAGGCCTTACACTATTGAAGATTTACGGACGCATTTGTTTGCCCATCCCAACGTACACGATCGCCACAAGCGTACCATTGATTCCATTTTAAAAATTCTCGAGGAAGGGTGGCCCATTCATGGAGAACAACACGAAAGTGCCAAAGTATGGGTTCCATCGCCATTGCCAAGCGTATTTCATCGCGGCGGCTATACCGCACTTGCACGCTGGACCATTGCACCAAAAGGAAGCTGGGTCGAAGTGGAAGATAGTCTTATCAGTGAACTTAAAGAAAAATCACCGGAACTGCCTCTGGCCAATCGAATAAGATATATTCGTACACGAAGTGCCAAGGAACTTCTGGAGCAAAAAATGGCTATCGTTGATATTGAAATGCCTTTATTTGACACGAAAGAAGCACAGGTGAGTTGGACTGCATTCCAGACTTATCAACAAGGGCAGCGAGCAGACCAAAGCGTATTTGGTTTGTACCAGCACCAGGATGTGAATGGATTTGCAGCCGTGCACTGTAAAGATGAACTTTCTTTAGTAGAATCCCTCAAAAATAAAATGCTCCAAACGCAACCTACGGTGTTTGTTGCATACAATGTGCCTTTTGATGCTATCAAACTTCGCGAAGCGGGTAAATTTGAGATCGGTGAAGAGGAAAGTGAACCGAAAAAAGTTGCCACCGTGCCTTTCTTTGAACGCATTGGAATTAAATCTTGGGACGTTCTGGATCTCTATCGCTGGGCACGAATGCAGTTTGAATATTTACCGAATCAAAAATTAGCCATGGTTGCTAAACATATTCTTAACACTAATTTTAAGAAAGAAATAACCTATGAAGAGCAAGCTGATTTGGAAAGATTATGTAAAGACGGGAACTCTGCCATTAAAAAAAATATACAGGAGTTGCTGCAAGGGCGCGACCCTGCGGATGTCATTGGGTCGTATGTGAGCAATGATGTTAACGTGCTCGCGGATATAATGGACACGCCAATTTTCCAACAGGGAGTTGCCGATGCCGCAGAAATAGCCCGCATTTTTACCATCGACCCCTTTTTGCTTTTGCATGATGCAAACCGAGTGCAGGATTTTCTGGAACGCCGATTTTTTGAGAAAGTGGGAACATTTAGAGATGCCCTGCAGCCCCGATTAAAAGTTTTCACAAATTATGAACACAAAGTTAAGGAAAAATTAAAGCGCCTCGTTCGCGGCACTTTTTCAACTGAACATGAAGGCTGCCTGAGCCATCTTACTAAAGCGTATATTCCCCTGGGCCGGGTGCTCAAACAAGATGTACTATGGTTTTTTCCAAATGCGCGTGAATTTTATAACTACGTGGAAAGTCATGCGCAGGACCCACAGCGGCAATTTTTTCTTGCTCGTTTCGAAGATGCGCTTGCAGCATGGATGTGGAAAGACTATGCTGCCTATGTGTATGAAAAAGAAAAATTAGAAAGTATGGCCAGGTATAGTACTGAATTGGAGAGAGTCAGTTGGCAAATCGTCAAGGAATTACGCCGTCGTGGACTGGAGGAAAAACTCAATCGGGGAACGGTCAGCCAAAGAGACCTGGTTCCTTTTATGAGCCATGCCCATAGTTTCATGCAGGAGCATGCAATGGATAGCACGCACTTTCACGCTTTATTTCGGCAATGGAGCAGAGTGCGGCAAAAAAATAGAATACTGTGGGGAGCATATGAAACAGGGTGGTCCACCTTTGAGTTTCGGCTGTCAAAATTCTGCCAGGAGGTGACAGATTTTTGCGTTGCGAATGAGATCGAAGTTGTGCATGCACATAATCGATATCTGTATGCCCGAGGGAATACCAGAGCTTTCTATGACTCTCAAAGCCCGGTTATTCCTGTCGATGAGATCGATTGTGCTTATAGTGCTGGTGGGAAGCTCTATTACAAACGTCACGGCTATTTTGCCGGCCTCAAACAAAGCCATGAGCCCACCCATTCCCTGTCAGTGTTTGAAATGCAGGCCTATGGAGGATTTCTTGATCTGGTACTGGCACAAGATTATGAAGAA
>CAYOKQ010000068.1:0-7775 GCA_964404595.1 uncultured Methanosarcinales archaeon
GTCGGAGAACTTTTTTTGTCTTAAAGCGTTCCTTTTTCTAATTTATCTTTCATATGCATGACCTGCACGTAATATTTCTGCTGCACCACTGGTGAAAGCTGCTGGAAATAGTTATATAATTCTTCATACCTCTCTCGTAACTGCTGCAGATTTTCGGCATCTCCTTTTTCAATTAACTCTTGTACTTTCTTTGCTGCTTTCATCTGTTCTTCCAAGGTTTGCCTTAATTTTACGATACGGCCGTAAAAATTCTGTTTTTTTCTTTCGGGCAAGGCCAGATATAATTTATAAATCTGTACATAGCTTTCCTGCAATGAATCAGGAGCTTCATGGGCAGCTCTGGCTTGAGTCTTTTTAAGAAGCACGCGCAGCCGATGGGCATGGCCTAAAAAATGAATGAGGATTACTGTTCCTATTGTTATTGCCAGCATCAGAGCTATAAGCAGGAAAGTCTTATAAGGTTCCAGTTCGGGACGCAAATATACTATGCCAAAGCCGGCAGTAAATATTGCTATTGCGGCAAGACTGATAATAAAACTTCTTGTGTGCATATATCGAGAAGAAAAAGTATCTATATAAATATTTAGGCTCACTGTAATACTCCAGCAAAGTGAAGTGCTACTATCATAAAGTCGAGCTTTATAGACGTCTACATTGAATCGACAAGAGGGTTGTCTCACAAACTTTAGCAAAGTTTGATCAAAAGTGGTGCGACCTAAAGTCCCACGCGCAACCTTCAAGTAATCTTGCGAAGTTGCGCCCGAGGGCTTCATGTCCTCTCTTGCCCTCCAGATGGGCGTAACCATCTGACGGAGAATGTCGATAATTTTATTATAGTGTCGAAAGCGAGAAGATAGTAGCACTTCACAAGAAGCGTGAGGGCATCTCAAAATTCAGAATGAGATTATCGATGGAGCTGCGTTCCCATAGGGCTTCCCCTCGCAACGCTCTCGATGAGAATATTGATAGAATTTTGACCTTTTGATGCCCCTCACGCTTCAGAATGCTGAAGTATTACGGCTCACTATTTTAAGCGCATAAATCAATCATCTTTTTCAATAAGGAAGAAATTTTCACTCTCTCTTGCTGCGTTGTCTCCCGATCCCGGATAGTAACCGCATGATCGTCCAAACTATCAAAGTCAACGGTAATGCACCAGCGCACTCCTATCTCATCCGCCCGGGCATAGCGTTTGCCAACCGATCCGCTTTCATCATAAAAGCAGCAATATTCTTTTTTGAGCAAAGCATACACTTCTTCAGCTTTGGCCACAACTTCAGGCTTATTTTTAACTAAGGGAAATACCGCGCATACAAAAGGCGTAAAAAGAGCAGGAAGATGCAGAACTATATTTCCCCGGTCTTTATTATCTTCATAATTTAAATCTAAAAGAGCATATACATTACGATCAACCCCAAAGGAAAGCTCCAGCACATGGGGGATAAACTTCTGCCCGGTTTCTTCTTCCAGAACCTCCATCGTTTCTTTGGAAATCCGCTGATGACCAGATAGATCATGATCAGTTCTATAATGCAGGCCGCCTACTTCCGTCCAGCCCAATTCCTGCAGGTCTATCTCAATATCAAAATGGTACTTATTATAAAATGCTTTCTCCTTATCGTCGAGCTGATAGAACCGGAATCTCTTTTTGGGGATATGCATCTGTTCCAGATAGAATTGCTGTATTTTGGCCAAATGATATACATAGAATTGAGGCAACCCTTTCTTGACCAACTCTTGTGCTGTTCTCTCGATGATATTATTGTCTGCCCGATCTTCCACCAACTGGGTGTCTAAAACATAATTTTTCACAAGATCAAACTGTTTATGCTCATTTATTTTTTTAGGATTAAAAAAAATCTGCAATTCTGCCTGGGTGAATTCTCGCTGGCGCAGCGTTAAATTCCGAGGTGAAATCTCGTTGCGATAAGCCCGGCCAATCAAGGCTAGTCCTAAAGGTAATTTCTTGCGCAGCATTTCGTGCTGTAATTTAAAATTGACGTACGGCGATTGGGCAGTTTCCGGACGCAGGAAGGCCCGCAGGGGATTCGTAGCTCCTAACTGCACTGGAAACATCATGTTCATCACCGTGACCGACTTTAAAACCGATTTACATTGGGGGCAGGCTAATTTATGTTTCTGAATCAATGCGGTTAATTCTTCCGGAGAAAACCCTTCTGCTTTCTGCTTGACCGCCCGTTCAATGAAATGGTCAGCCCGTTCGTGAAACTCGCATTTAGAGCAGCGCACGACCGGATCAATGAAATTTTTCAGATGTCCTGATGCTTCAAATACTTTTTCATGCATGATATTGGCAGTTTCAATCTCAAAATAATTGTCATCAAGGCCCAGAAAATATTTGCGCCAGAGATTCTCAAAATTCTTCTTTAATTTTGTTCCTAAATGGCCATAATCATATAGTCCAGCAACCCCTCCATAAATCTCGCTTGATGGATAGATGAAGCCTTTCTTCTTGCAAAAGATCGCTAAGTCGGAGGGAGTGTGAGTCATAGTGATTGTGGGTGGTGTGATTATTTATAGTTTGCTGTTGTTGTTTGCTGTTGTTTTTATTCTTTTCTATCGCCTTTCCATATCCTGCGCATGCTTTCAATCGTTTCGGCTCCAATTCCAGAAACTGCCAGCAATTCTCTCTCCTGAGCTTTGAAAATAGCCTGAATGCTCCCAAATCTCTGCAATAAGAGCCGGGCTCTTTTTCTTCCCACCTGCGGAATGCTCCGAAGCATTTGGATTTGCTGCTGCTGCAAGGTGGTGTTCTTGGGCTGGTGCTGCAGCGGCATTTCCTGATTAGATGAATTATGATATCCGGCGAGCAATAATATGACTGCGGCAGTTTGTTCTTTGGTATGGGTAAAGATGATACGCACATTCATCTCCAGCATGATGCTCAGCAGCGCACCGTAAATAGCCTGAATATTGTGAAAGTAGCGCAGGTCAAACACTTCCACGATAAGAAAACAGACTTGATAGCAGGATTTTAATCGTTGAAGCTGCTCTTGCAGGCGTTTTTGAACCAGGGATTGCAGAAAGTCACTCAAAGTCTTTCGTTCGATGGCAATATTTCCGATACAATAATCGCCAGGAGTAAAATTGCTCACCTCTATTTTTGCTGCCGTGCGTAAAAGATTAATTATTTCAAGTGGCTCATGCACGTTGACATGAATCATGCTGTGGGCGGGAAGGCAACCTATTTATATACTCTCGCCAAAGTTGTCCAGTGGGTAAGTGGCTTATTTGCAGTATAGAAAAGAAAGAAAAGGATTCTTTTTTTCCAAATTCAAGTTAGTTTCAATACTTTTTACCGCGCTGTAGATGCATATTTTGTGCTCATACACCCTATTTTTTCTTTTTTTTGTGCCCGTACGTTCTTACTTGGTCAATAATCAACCTTAACATCCGAGCAGCATATTCTTTGAAGTTCTCTTTATCTGCTTCTTCTAAAGCCATATAATACTCTTCTCTCTTTTCAAATGGAATAAAAAACATGGGGTAACCATTTTTGATAAGAAGCCAGTTCATAATAGCACGAGAAGTTCTTCCATTACCATCCTCAAATGGATGAATCCAAGTTAATTTAGCATGAATCATGGTAGCTAACTCAAATGGATGAAGTTTATTTTTATTAGCACTATACCACTTATACATATTCAAGAGATGCTTCTTTACTTCTTCGTTTGGTGGCGGAACATGTTTAGAACCTTCAATTTTGACATCAAAAAATCGTATTCTTCCACCATAAACAACATCAGTATTTTTGGTTAAAATGTCATTTACTTTTTCCAGAATTTTGTTGTTTAATTCTCCTCTGTATGATTTCAAGTATTCTAAACACTCTTTCCCATTAACTGCCTCATGATAATCGGATGCCCGTATACCGGAGGGAAGAACTTTGTCTTTGAGAATAAGAGCAGTTTGCCGCAACGTAAGCCTATTCCCCTCTATTGCATTGGTGTTATAGGTAAATCTGATAACAAAATCATCATAAAACTTCTTCCTAATGCTTTCCGGAGTTTTCTTCAACCAGTCTTGATAGCCTTCTTTCAAATCTTGAAGAGTTTCCGCATCCTCTTCTGAGAGATAGGAATATTCTGATTTTGTCAATCTTTCTTCTTTTGCTCTTTCCTCAATATCTTCTGCGTGCTTCTTGATCTCTGCTTTGGTGGGCTTCTTATCTCCGATGTAAACTCTAATCTTCTTCCATCTATTAATGTTTAATCTAATGTTTTTTGTAAGATAATAATATTTTTTATTCCCTCTTTTGATAGTCTCAACATAAGTCATATAACCTATATGGGCACACCACTATTTAAATTTTTCGTTAAAATGTGCACGTAAGTATAGGGGGGTCTGAGATTTAAACCAATTTTTCCGGGAAATACGAATATTTGTAGATCTTCAATGCTTTATAATAAAAATATCGTCTTATTTTCTGAGGAAACAGAGATTTAATCTCCTCCATCATCAAGTAAAAATCATGCTGGCTTGGCAGTTCGCAGTCAAATTCAAAATCCGAACCACCGACGGTAATATTGCGATAGGTGATATAAGGATGCTTAGTGCTATATTCCTGAAGAGCAGGGATAATAGTGATATCGTCTAATTCCAGATCGACTTTATAATATTCATAACCAAGCTTGTTGCTGTCGATCAACAGCTTATAGGCGACAATAACTTTATTCTTTTCAAGATTTCTTAATTTATATTTTACTCCCGCAGGGGTCATCTTCAATTTTTGAGCAAGTTCGAGCAGAGTGATTCGGGCATTTTCTTTGATGGCATTCAGAAGCTGGATATCTTTCTGATCATAATTGAAATGAGAAAAGCTGCCGGTGGAAAGAGCAGCGTAATCATGAAGTTTCTTTTCCACCAGATAATTGCGATGGTAATGGACATAATCAAGGAAAGTGCTGACATTTTTTTCCGTAATAAAGTGACGATACTTTTTCAGAAATTCTTCATACGTCTTTTGATAGGAATGTAAATCTTTCACCAGAAAACCAATTGCTAATTGATATTGGCCATCGGTCTTATAGATAGTGAGAGTGTTATTTTGCTTTACAAAAAATTGTGCCATCTCTTCTTCTATTTCGGCAGTGGTATTTTGCAGCTTCAGATAGAGCCGGATGATATAATGCAGGAATTTGCTGAAATCGATGATGGTAATATATTTCTGGATGATGTTCCGGTGTTCGAGCTGTTTCATCCGATAGGCCACCACGTCCCGGCTCAGTTTAGTCTTCTTGGCCAATTCATTGATGGATTGGCGGGAATTGCAATCGAGCTCGAAGAGAAGATGGCAGTCTTTTTTGTCTAATTTAAGCATATTTTACTTATATTTTAAATTTTATATATAAATTTTATTGTTTTTATGGAAAAATAGATAAAAAGTTTTATATTATTTATGTTAATTACCGTTGTTATGTTAATTACTGTGGAATAGCTAATTGGAAAGGTGATGACAAAATGATGGAAAAACGATACATTACGGGAAGAAGGGGAGAAGTATCCACGGAAAGAGCCATGGTAGACTATGTCTCCAAATGTGTTGGTGGAGATCAAATACAAGATAGCATAGATTCAGTGGTTAAAGCAGCTGGAGATCACGATGTGGCAAACTTCATGGATCGGCGGCAGGATGAGATTGATCCTCATGCCACCGGCATAAGTGAAGAGCAACGACAACAAATTAAAATGGAATATGGTGATGATACGGAAAGTGGGATCGGTGAATGGGTTTGGGCAATACAGACGGCAAAAATAAGAAACAATCAAAATGACCGACACCATTGATGACAAAATAACCAAAGCCAAGAAAGCAGTAGATGAATATCTCTCAAAAGCTGGAGAAGAAATCGGGCAAGGAAATATTGATATTGCTTTACGAATCATTGATGTTGCCAAAAGATATACAGCAAACGCCAGTGGATATGGTACTCACCGAATTGAAGCTATTACCACATCCGCGTATTCGGCAGGTGTAGAAAATAGCCTTGAACGAATGCGGCAGTATGCTCAGCAACGGAATTTTGCCAAAGCAGGAGAGGAAGCAGCAGCAGTAAAACATTACGCTGACAAAGCCGGACGGGATGTAAAATCTGAGATAGAGGAAGCAGTTGGATTTTGGTATGACCATAGTTACACGGATGCTGCTAGTTTTGACAGAGCTTTTTTATTAGAGCATGCAGACGAGATTAATGAACTGTTAGCATTTGAGAAAACTAATTTTCGAATTGGTCCTGGTTATCATCAATACGGACAATTGGAATATGATGATTCACCTGAAGTTCAAGTTGATGAGGTAGGTATTTACACTCAAAGTAAAAAAAATGAAGGGATTGTATGTAGCCTTGCCAATGCTTGGAAAGAATTTAGAATTAAAAAAGAGAAAGGAAAGCGATAAAACATGAATAAAAAAATGACTCTCGACCATCTCGTTAACCAAGAACAAAAGTATACACGACGAGAAGTAATAGCTGACACCATCGGCAAAATAACCTACTCCCTTGTCGCTGGCATACCACTTGATTATTTCCAAGCAGGCTTGCGAGGGATGGGGATTGTTACTGCTCGTGCCTCGGCGACGGCAATAAATATGGTTACGGGAAGCCCTTACGCCAGATGGAGAGAAGGATGGTACGCACTGACAAAAACAACAAATGAAAGTAGCAGATTGAGAAAGAGTTTGGTTGAACTGGGCGCTTTCAACACGTTTGAAACCTACGTCTATGGTCTGTGTGCGGGTATAGGCAGCCTAATTTCAACCGGAACTCTCGACGTGGAGAAAATTGCCGATGGCATGGCTGGATTATTCTATCTCTCTCCGATTATAGGGCCAACGATGGGATATTGGCTTAATGCAACGTGCAGAATCTTTGGAGTGAGGAAAGTAACAGAGAGAAGTTAAAGAGACAAGTTGGTCTTGATTTATTCACTCATCAATTTATCAGAAACATTTATATATCTGTCCTGTTTTTAGGACTTAAGTACTGAAAATGGGACTAACCTACAGAAAAGCGGACAGGATATTAGAACTCTTCTATGAGTATCCTTCTCAAAGATTCACAGTAAGAGAAATAGCAAAAAGAACCAGAGTTCCAAAATCAACGGTACAACAGTATCTGCTCGAATTGAGGGAGAAAAAATTAGTTGATGAAGAAAATAAAGCTGCTGCCACCGTACTTTTCAAAGTAAAAAAAATTAATTTTTATATTGAAAGGATAGTGGAATCGGGAATCCTGGAAGAATTGGCTAAAGAACTAAATCCTTCCTGCATCATTCTCTTTGGCAGCATCCGAAAAGGAGACTCGACGTACGAAAGTGATATTGATCTCTTTATTGAAGCGCCACTCTCAAAAAACATAAATTTGGATCTTTATGAAAAGAAACTGAAACACAAAATCCAATTGTTCATAGAAAAAGATATTAAAAATTTACAGCCACAATTATTTAATAATGTAATCAATGGAATTAAACTGTATGGAAGCTTTGCATTACAATGATATACACCCCGATTATGGATTGGGGCTTGTGCCAACAAGGATTCATTAGAAAAGTTGATGAAGACCCACAAAGAATAAAATCTATTGTACTCAAAGCGCGCCAACGATTGAAGAGGGCACAGGCCACAGCTATTGTAGAAGAAACCGTTTCGTTCGTCGTTGAAGATTATTACGAAGTAATTAAAGAATTTCTAGTTGCTTACTTACTTAACTTTTGCGGTTTTTAACATTTAAATATAAGGGGATACATTCTTTGTT
>CAYOKQ010000069.1:0-2508 GCA_964404595.1 uncultured Methanosarcinales archaeon
AAAAATAACGAAGAATAAAAACCTTTCTATCAGTCAAATATGCACACCCCCAAAAATAAGCCAAGAGGCAATAAAATATTACTTAATAGTAATAAATAAACGAAAGGTTTAAATAGCAGGGTTTTGGGACAGAATTATATTATGTCGGGAGGAATACAAAATGACTAAAGATGACATTACGGGAATATTGAATGGACATTATCAAGAACTTAGATATGAAGGGGTTGCGGACAGCAGAGGATTTGGGGTTGATGGTCTTCTTCATAGTTTGAGACTAAATGATGATACTTCTACCTTTGCCCATCGCTGGTATTCTGCCGGAGTGGAAGCTGCGTATCTTGCAGTTAAAGACAGACCAGACGTTCCTCAAGATGTGAAACAGGGATTAGCTTCCTATGCTGGACTAGTTCATAGTATTGAAAAGAAATTATAATGGTTTTTTTTTAAACCATGCCACAAATTATATAAATGCCGACATGATGCTTGGAGCATGACTTTCTGGACTGGGGTGTGGTGGCTGATCAGCTCATTCTTTGGTTTGCTGTGGTTTTGGCTTTCTCTCTTTGCGGTTATTCCGTTTCAAGACGTGGAAGTGCTGTGGATATTGGTTCCCATTTGGATCAATCTTATTTTTACTGATTTTTATCAGGAGAAGCACGGAACAAATTTTGGCAACGCCATCACCAATGGATCGGTCATGCTCTGGGTGGGGATTGATTGGATTCGATTTATCGTGCGCACTACAGACGCGTTTAATAGCACGCTGGTGCTAAAATTATTCTTTTGCTTTCTTGCAATTATATTGGGTATCCTCATCATTATTGAAGGGGTGCAGGGCAAAAAGATTGTAAGTTTTATTGGCAGAGTGAGGGAAACAAGCTATGTTATGCTGGTATTCTCTCCCGTAATTTATAATTTGATATTACCGTCGTGGTATTATGGACTTTCGATTATCTTATTCTTTCCTCTCTTTTATTTTATCTTTGAAATGATCGATCGCTTGATTCCGGATCCGAAGATTTATGATGAAGAAAAGCAGATGAGGGCACAATGAAGCCCGTAATTCCATTCAGTTTAAAGAGATGGTTTAAAATTCATTTCTTGATCGATATTCTGTTTGCCATCCCCCTCATTATTGCGCCCAACTGGATTTTAGGGTTATTTGGATTTACTGTTATTGTTCCGGTTCTGGCACGATTGGTGGGCGCAGCCCTGCTGGGGATAGGAATAACCTCTCTATTTACCAAAACCAAAGAACAATTTGAAATAATGCTCACGCTGAAGATAATCTGGAGTGCAACGGCGATTATTGGATTGCTGTGGTCAATAGCAGAAGGTGCACCAAGCACTTTGTGGGCAGCGGCGGTAATGTTTACTTTATTTTTGGGGGTGTGGGTATATTACTACTGTAGAAAATAAGATAACCATTGAGGACTGCTTTATTTTTTTCAATAATGATAGAGATTATAAAAATACAAAAATTACTTAAATGTAAATAAGTTGCTTAGTGAATATGAATATTTTTAGTTCCATCACAGATCTATTAAACCTGCACCACGTAGAATACCAAATCAAAGACCATCTCCCCGCTCACACCTCCGAAGAATCTGCCTTACATCGCGGTGAACCTTTGAAAATAGGAGCAAAAGCCCTGCTGCTCAAGACGGATGCGGGATTTATCATGGCCGTACTTCCCGCAGATCGAAGGATTGATTCTACTGCTCTTAAGAAAATTCTGTCAGCCAAAAGCCTACGGTTTGCAACCTCCGATGAATTAAAAGAAATTACCGGTTTAGTCCCCGGTAGTGTGCCTCCATTTGGCTCATTATTTAATATTCCTATGCTGGTCGACAAATCTTTGCTCAATGAGGAATATATGGCCTTCAATGCCGGCTCGCTGGAAAAATCCATTAAGATGAAAGTGGAAGATTATATCAAAATCCTCCACCCGGTAATGGAAGATTTTTCCCAGCTAAAATTGATTTAAACTAATAACTTTAAAAAAGGAAAAGACTTTTAACACTTACCATGGAACGAACGCCCCTGCATCTGGCTTACATTAATGCTTTCTATTATCCTCTCAACAAGAAGGATATTCCCCCTTATCAGGGATGCATCCGGGTTACTATCAGCAATTACATCCACAGTGAAGCCGCACCCACGAGAACAATTCCCCACCATTTATTTCGCCCAATTTATTTTTGTTTCAGCCTGCAGCGAAAATCTCCCGATTCATTTGCACTTGAAGAGAAAGCATTATGGGCAGAAAATAAAGCACCTCTTTATTCAGATAGAAAAGAATGGAGCATTTCAGAGCTTCCCCGCCCATGTAAAGCTTCTGACCGAAAACTCTTGGAGATTCTGATTCGGCAGCTTCAGGATTCTGCTGCTAGCTTTCTTCATAAATGTAAAAGCCATCGCGGATATAGCTTGCGCCAGCGCAGGTCATTTCTAAGCCATTTTGCACCTCCTCTTCGGGAGAAATTGGAAGGAAAAGCATGGTATGGG
>CAYOKQ010000069.1:2518-7283 GCA_964404595.1 uncultured Methanosarcinales archaeon
ATACTGCCTTACCGGAAATACGCCTTCAGCATGATCCCTGGGGCGTCTTAATATGAATCTGCACAAAGTGATCATCATTTCTTTTTCGGTGGTGCTGCCGCTTTTCTTCCTGCTTGCATCATATCAGGCAGTACTTTCTTTCCATCCTCTGACGACAATACAAGAGGAAGTGTTTCAATTTATGGAAGGAAAGAATGAATCGGCTATGGCTTATACTGCTGCTGAAATATCCCACCTACAGGATGTTGCACAGGTCATGCAAAAAGTTAACCTTGCATTGTACGTGCTTAGCATTATGCTGGCAGGGTTATTGGCCTCTTCCTGGAAAAAGAAAGCACTTATGCAGAAAATGTTATATTCTGGGGGGATTATTACTGTTGCTTTTTTAGTGATCTTGCTGCTGGCTATGGTGATCAGTTTCAACGGACTCTTCACTTTGTTCCATCAGCTCTTCTTTCCGCAAGGGAATTGGCAGTTTGCTGCCGATTCATTTCTTATACACGCCTTTCCGATACCATTTTTTATGAATATTAGTCTTATTATTTTTGGCCTGACCTTTATGCTGGGGATTTCTGTCCTTTTTATTTCTCTGTTCATGAAACCTAAATAACCAAAAAGCTAAATTCTTATAAACTCATTCCCATTATTTCAGATGCATGGCTCAAGCATATTATGTCGGCAATTCAATGATCGTTCCACAGCAATTTGATCTTCCGGCACTGCGTGATATTTTTGTACGGCAGCCTCCCCCGTTTTTTTTGCCTGAACGAGAGAGAAATTCCCAGCTGCAGGATTTTTATGCTCAAGTGACCAAAACTTTTCCTGATTTCCTGCCTCAAAATGTATGTTATCTTGCGGTGAAGCCTCTCTTTTTTGAAGAAAGAGAAAAACTACAAACAGAGATTAGTTATGAAATTCCCTTAGAAAATGGCCGCGTCAATGCAACGATGAGATTAATGGCAGATTTAGGCACTAGCTTAAATAGAATCGATTTTTATTATGTTAAAGTGGAAAGAAAAATAGAAGTATATGAAAAAATTTCTGGACAAAGCGGGATTGTTGTTTCAGGAGAATATCGGCATGGACTTAATACTTATAATAGTCTTAAAATAGCTGGTCTTCAACGTACTCCACGTACTTCAAATTCATCGGACCGATTAGATACTATCCCAGAATCATTGGCGCAAACGGTATTCAATGCTCTTTGTGCCGCAAAACCATTGCTTCTGCAAGATGAAGTTCAAAAAGATCATTTTCCTGCCTTATCTATAAATAGAAGCCGTGAAATATGTGCTCATCTGAAAGATTTACGATTCGAAAAATTAAAAGAAGCACAACGGCATATAGGCGAGTTCTTTGGCTGGGTTGCCTCTCATCCACAGGAGATCAAAACCTTGTTGGTAGCAAGTGATTTGTATAAACATCTTGCCAATTTCGAACATCAATTGCAGGGATTACAAAAATCACGAGAAATTAATCTTACCTCCATGCCGACATATTCAGCTCAGGCATTAGAAACAATAGCCGGTCTTATGAATAATCTTCATCCTCCAGAAAACAGAAGGATGGAATATTTGGTGGATCCTCAATAATTTTTGAGATATTTAACTTTCTAACACTTTATTTAATTGAGATAAAACTGCCTGCTCAGAATCTAACGTAATTGGCTCGATAATCTGCCGGGTGCTTTCTTCTACAATCGGAAACTCTGTTGTATCTTCAACAACCAGTGTTTCTTCGACTAGCTGAACAGAATTTATTGCTTCTTCTGAAAGCGGTTGGCAAGCTATGATAAACATCAATACTAACAATAGTACAAATACACTAAATCCCTTTCTTCTGCGCATATTCCTCCACCTTCTCTTGGATAAACGAAAATTCCCTCCCAGAGAGCAGGAATCGTTTAATTCTAATGATGCCACTTACCAATTCCGCAGTCCACGACGCGCTTATTTCACCATCATCGTACTCATCTTCTGCATACTCTTCTAATTCGTAGAGCAGAGCATTGATATACAAACGTTTAGCCTGGCCATCAGTTGGATTAGCTGCATATCCTGATTCTTTCTGAAAACAGGCATCTTTCTTGTCTGCACGCAGATCATAGCAATAGGCTGCGCGGTCGTAGAACTCAGTACATTCCGATTCAATGGGAAGGCCGGCACACGCTTCGGGAACAAGAGCATTGCCTCCGTTTTCTAATCGGCAGAGGATGCGTTCTTGTAATAGAGTCTTGGCATTACAATTGATCACGACCGGTTCCGGCACAGGATCGGGACGATAGGAAGAAGAACCCTTGGCAATAACCGATGCAGTGAATATAATTATAAAAAATATCACCATTCCCGCAAATAATTTTTGCATGGTATAAGAAACATGGTAGAGTATAAAAATATTGCTCGTAGATTCGTAGATTGGTAAGAGAACCTTTTTATACTTTGATGCTTTAATCAGTTCATGGTTATTACTTTTAAAGGAATTATGGGCTTAGTCATTGGACTAGTCATCTTAATCTTACTTATTGCTTTTCTTATCGTCAGCAGCAGTATTTTTTTTCTGATCGTCCTGCCTATCACTATTGTATTCGGGCTCTTGTTCTTCATTTTACGTAGAATGATCCCCAAAAAGAAAAAGCCCAAGGATTACCTTGAAGCAGAATTTAAAGTGAAATGATGAACTTATTACTGGTTAATTTCAAGACCTATCAAGAGGCAACAGGAAAGAATGCAATTGCCTTAGCCAAAAAACTATTCTCTGTCAAAAAAAGAGGATGGATCATTGCCGTTGCGCCCTCACTCTTAGATGTAGAGGAAATTTGCAGGCTCAAGGGAACAGTCTTTGCCCAGCACACAGATTCGCAGGAATATGGTGCGCATACCGGACAAATTACGCCACTACAACTCAAAAAATTGGGAGCGAAGGGTACTATTCTGAATCATTCTGAACGAAAATTATCGTGGAAAGTGCTGGTGCAAACGGTGAAAGAATGTAAAAAAATAAAACTTATTACTGTTATATGTGCCTCTACACTTGCACAAGTCAGAAAGGCAGTATCTTTACATCCTGAATATATTGCGTATGAACCTGTTGAATTAATAGGTACAAATATTTCCGTCACCTCTTCAAAACCAGAAATTATTGAAAAAGCGGTCAAAGCAATACAGAAGATAAGCCCAACTACAACATTATTATGTGGGGCAGGAGTACATTCACCAAGAGATGTGCGCAAGGCTTTGGAATTGGGGGCGGCGGGAGTGCTGGTGGCACATGCGGTAGTCAAGGCAAAATACCCACAGAAAGTTGTGAAAGAATTGATTTCTGTATAAAATCATGACGTTGTAGGCATAATTTAAATACTTTTCTTCTTAACTTTCATTAAAGGGTGTTTCAAAGCAATATTTAATTGCTTCATATGTTCTTTTTCAAGATTTATTCCATAATGTTCAGCGATCCTTATAACCATAAATAAAATGTCAGATAATTCATCTGCAATTTCATCTTTAGAAGTTTGATATTCTGGAAGAGCATCTCTCCCTGCCATGTAATATCCCTCAAACATCATCACATTTTTAGAAAGTTCTCCAACTTGTTTTGAGAGTTCCATCATTGCACCTTCAACACCCCACTTCTTTTTTTCAACTTTTTCAAACTCTCTTATAACTTCTAAAGATTTGTCTATTACTTCCTGAAACCTTAGTTTTTTATTCATAATATTTAATGAAAGTTACCCCTATTTAAATAATTTGTTTGATCGCTGTTTTCCACAATTCCTGGAAAAATTTTCTGTATTGTTCATAAATCTGTTCTGATGTAATTTCTATTGCTGTTGGTCGTTCGCCCCAGATCAGATTTATAACTTTATCTTTTATTATGATCACACCCAGAGGAGTATCATTCTTAGTAAATTTAATTTTAATATTTTTATTTCCTTCAAATGCTTTTTTAATATTTTTCTTAACACTATAATGAGCAATGGCTTTATCATCAATTTTCTTTTCCTCAAGAGTTCTATGAAAACTTCTTAAGAATAATGGTACAGCAGGCGTGTGATATTCTTCTTTGAAGGCAAAAGCCCAATAAAAATCTCCTTCATTGAGTTCGTCCGCGATTCTATTAAATAATGCTTTGAACGCTTTGAATCCCTCATGTACTACTGCCACTTGTTTTGGTGCATGGTCTTTCTGTTTTAGTCTTAGTTCCTCCAAAATTTCTTTGAATCGTCGCTTCCGTTCATCAAGTAAATGGAGAATTTCTTGTGGGTCGGCGGCTTGGAAATGCTTTGTTTTTGACACTACCACAAAACTAACCAAACTTTTCTCTTTGAGTTTCTCTAGTGTTTCGTAAACTTTAGCAGCTTGAAGCTTTGTTTTGGACGTAATTGGCCCAACAGTCGTGGATCCTAAATCTAGCAAAGCTAAATACACTTTTATTTCTCTATCGGTAAAACCAAGTTCCCGAAACAGTTCTGTTTCCATCCTATCACTTAATTTGTCGGTGTTTTTAAGCTTTTCCAAACTTTACCTCCAAAAGGGGTAAATAAGTTTAATAAAGTATGCGGTTGTCATTTGCGAATGATTTAAAATGATAGACAAAACGAAAGTTGTTTGGCACCATGAAGTTGGTCTGCCATTTGAAACAGAAAGTGAAATAAGAACTCGTGTTCAGCAGGACTTAGACAAAGTAGTCGGTACTGAAAAAGTAGAAATGATGGGTCATTTATTTGACCTGTATTCTCCGCCACACAGATATTGGACAAGAAGAACAG
>CAYOKQ010000070.1:0-6883 GCA_964404595.1 uncultured Methanosarcinales archaeon
ATCGTTGAGGGACTATTCTCTGGCCTCGAAAAAATATATGATCTTGGGCAAGAACGAAAATTGTCAAGATACAGCGGCCGTCTTTACCAAGCAGATGTAGGAGTGCGTACATTGCGTCCAGATTTAAATGGCCAAGTTGATCCTCGTCTTTATGAAGTCATGTTAGGGGAGCAACGAAGAGGACGTGATCCTCTTGAATTAATAAGGACTTATAAGAAAGTTGCCTAAAATATTTTTACTTTTTTTATGAAAGAGATTCAGCCACGCCATTTTACTCTATTTCTTCTACTCCATTCCTCCAATTCTTTTGGCCCCTTACTTCCCTGCCCGTAAGAATACAAAGGCCATTTTTTCTTCTTAATTTCGTCGATGACCTCCCAAGATGCTTCAATCTCGTCATTTCTTACAAATACTGATTGATCACCTTTAATCACCTGCTCTAACAGATTTTCATATGCTTCTGGTGTTTTGACCCCATACAAGCAGCTGTGGCAGAATTCCATCTTTACCGGCAGCACTTGATATGTCTCCCCAGGAACTTTTGCATTGAGCTCAAAAATAATCCCTTCATTGGGCTGCACCCGAATAGTTAAATAATTTGAATCGGTAGGGCAGTTTCGAGTCAGCAGACATTCCACCATCTTGAATTTCAGATGAATACTCGTTTCACGCTTGTCCAGAAATTTACCGGTTTTGAGAAAAAAAGGCACTCCTTTCCATCGGGAATTGTCTATTTCTAATTTTAATGCAGCAAAGGTTTCAGTACTAGAATTTCGAGCAACACCTTCTTCCTGCTTAAAGCCCTCATACTGCCCCAACAATACCTCTTTAACTTTGATTTTCTGTAATATTTTTACCTTTTCATTACGAATATAGTCCCCCGTTATCTTCGCCGGCGATTCCATCCCAACCAGTGCCATCATCTGCAGCATATGGCTTTGTACCACGTCTTTTAATGCACCATACTTATCGTAAAATTCTCCCCGGCCTTCTAACCCTAATTTCTCGCTGAGAATGATCTGCACCGATTCCAGATGCTCTTTATTCCACAAAGGCTCGAGAATTCTATTGGTAAAGCGAACTAAGGCAATATTTCCCACCAATTCTTTCCCTAAATAATGATCCATCCTATAAATCTGATTTTCATCAAAGACTTTTGCAATGCTTTGGTTAATCTTTCTTGCTGATTGCAGATCCTTGCCAAATGGTTTTTCATAGATTAACCTGCTCCAATTTTTTTTATCTTGCCGGGCTATATTACCCAAAGCTAAATTTCGAGTAATTTGATCAAAATGTTCAGGAAGAGTTGCTGCATAAAATATGCGATTTCCAGAAAGTTGATTTTTTTGTTCAATAGCGTCAAGAGTGATGCCCAATTTTTGATAGTCTTCCAAAACATCAAAGTTTAATTGATGATAGGCAGTGTTTTGTTCTATTTTTTTCCAGATATCCGGATTAAGATCAGCGATAAATTCTTTGGAAGGAGTTAATAATTGTTTCGTGCTCAAAGATCGCCGTGCCACCCCCACTATAGCAAATTTTTCTACTTTGTTTTCTTTTACTAATTTATAAATTGCAGGAAAAAGGTAGCGTTTGGTTAAATCTCCGGTTGCGCCCAGAATGACAAAAAGGACCTTCTCCATGGCATTATAAAGTTTATCCCTATATATAAAGACTACTTTTTAGGAGGTTATATTTAATGAGGAATAGAAATAAAGACTTAAAGAACACAATCTTATTATTTACTCATTGCATACCTAAAGCTAGGGAGGATAACCATGGCACGAAAAAGATCAGAAAAAAGAAAGGAAGAGGAAGAAACCAAAGAGGAAACCAGAGAAGAAACCGATATGGAAGAGACGGATGAGTATCAGCCGACAAATTTACCTTAGACAATGCCACTACGGGGAGTGAAAAGCAGAAAACGGCAAAGGCAGTATGAGAAGATCAAGAGATCTGTTCTCAAATACGGACGATCACCTAAAGTAGCTAAAAGAATAGCGGCAGCGATGACGAACAAGACCAGGCGGGAGAAAGGAGAAGCAAGAAAGTAGTGCTACATTCAAAGTTATGGAACTATTGCTTCTATTTTTTCTCCAAACACTCTTGACGTTTCCTTCACATACCTTCCAATATTTTTCTTAAAGTACGGTGGATGCTGGCTTTGAATTTGGCCGATAACATAATATCCCACAGCCACCACCATCCCATAATCTTTATTTTTTGACAGAGATACATTCCATCGATGTTTCCCAAACAGAGTATTTTTCCACCCAAAACTGATAAATAATTCTGTATCTGAAGGGACGATCGTTTTAGCGTGTTTAGCTTGTTCAATGGTAAACACTCTTCCAGAAATTTTTGCTCCAAATAATTCATCAAATTTGGTTAAGAACATTTCTCGCATCAACTCGAATTCAGGCGGCACTATGATAAAAAAAGAATCAAAGCGTTTCAAGTTGTGGGGAATTTTTATCTTTTTAATTTCTTGGAGGATCTTGTGAGGGTTTTCTTTTGTTTTCGAGAGAATCATTCCCAAATATGTAGAGGTATTGTAGGTATATGGCTCAGGCTGCTTTGGGAATATCACCATCTCCTCAACATACTCTCGTGCCAACGCGTTCTTATTGTTGGTGAGAAGAATTACTTTCTTTTTTCTTTTGTTTAATTCCTTAGCAACTATGGGGGCATGCTTTCCACCGGAGGCAGAAATAAGAATGCACCCATCGATGCTTTTAATCGTACTTAATTTTTGCAGATAGGTGCTTTCATCAGCAAAGACAGCCTCAACATCCTGAAATAAAATTTTGCCGGTGATAGCCGCATTACCGCTGCCAAGGACGAGGGGGCGCTTAAAGAGAGGGAGTTTGAGTGCCGGCAGTCTTTGTTCTTGAAAGAGCTTGAGAGCGTTAAGGACGCATTGGTCAAGGTTAATGAGTCTTATCATCTTTTTTCACCATCTTTTTGATCCGCGGGGAATGCACTATTTTTTCCATCGCTAACAAGAACTGCTCGCCGATTTCGAGAGGGATAGTGATCGAATGCTCATGCATCCATTCATTCCCTGCTTTTTTCTTCTTCTGGATCAATAGATACTGCCCAAATTCATTTTCTAACACGTCGAACCAAATAGTGCGGTTATTTTTGTTTAGTATACATGACATGTATATAAATATTGTGGTGATCTGTATTAGTATACATGCTATGTATATAATTTTAAATTAGGATAATGGAGATTAGGAATCCGTTCCGAATATTTTGTTTTCCTTTTTTATTTTGCTTAAAAACCACTATACAGTAATAAAATTGACGAAAAGTTTAAATAGGGGCGGGCACTTTTGAGTATCATAAATCATAAAAAAGGTAAAAGCTTACACCGTAAAAGTGGAGATAAAAAATGGATAAATCACTTGATAACAGATTGTCTATGCATGAGAAGTATGGATTTAACTTGAGGAAGTACACCCCGGGAGATTTTTTCAAAAATGCCAAGAGATATGGTGTATCGGCAGCTTTACAAGACGATTGGAAAGTGACTCAAATACGAATGGGTTCGCTAGTAGATCAGATCTCTGTGTATCTTGCGATTGAAGGAGAAAAGATATTATATAAGAATGTCAGGGATAGTTACAGACAGTCAAAAGATATGTGATAATTCAAAAATGACTCAAAACCAATATTTCCGGACACTTTGGGATATTGCACGTAAAGATGGCATTGACGAAGCAGTGCAAACTGATGTACTCATTTCTTTAGTCCGAAATTCGCGAGAATATAAAGGATCATTGCAACAAGGTATACAAAAATTACTCCAAGGTTCTCAGGATCCATCAATCAATTTATTATATCATAATGCGACCAGATTAGCCGAATGCCTAAGTAGTAAAGTTATTAAGGGGATTCAAAAATGAAACCAATCTACAAAGCCGCAGCTGCTTTGCTAATGTTAAATGAATTGGAAAATTCTCGTTACCAATCAACACTTCGAGAAATGGCCAAAAAGCAGGTACGTAACTACCAAGATAGCGACACTACCTACCGTGCTGGTGTTGATTTTCTGACCAATGAACCAAAATTCCGGCTGCGCAGCGGGGAAAGATCAGATAAAAGATCATTAGAGATAATTACAGCTTTGATTCCTCATCTTGAAGAAGGCCTTCAATACTTTATGAAAGGTACCTAAAAAATGCAACGACAAACAAAATTTAGCCGTGCCAGACTTGGTCAGATGGAATTGTTTTTATTAAGCGTTCCTGCTCAACGTTCTGGAGAACGAAGACAAGAAGTTCTTTATCGTTTTGTACCAGGAGAATATAAGATGAACCAACTACCAGGACGTGAATTAACTGGATATAGATTTGAAAAAATAGCTAGTGCTACTGAGGAACCTTCTTTAATTCCAAGACCAATAAGACCTGGTGAATTGATAGGACAGTATTATAGAAACCTCGTTGTGTGTAATAATTGATGGTGATTACAGTACAGACATATTATTAATGTTGATACTAAAGAGTTAGATGGATTATTCCTGTGTAGCTGTTGATGGTACAAGAGTTGGTGATAGAATAGTCATCCCGGAATTTGTAACCTTCAAACGATTTTCAGAAAGAGCAGATAGCAAACTGGAGACAGGAGAGCCAGAACAAACAATGAGGATACGATTTAGAGATTATGAACAGTTAAGAGATTCTTACCGTGCATCAGGAACCCATAATTCCCATAAAATTAACCGCCTTTATAAATAAAATCAATTTCCCGGTAGGTACTAAAATCCACCGGCCCAAAATGTTTTTAATGAAAGCTAGAAATTTTATCTCCCCGTCAACTCCACATACTCCTTCACCGCATCCTTCGTAAACACTTCCATCCCTTCATACGTTTTATAATGTTTTAGCAAGTCCTGAATCACATTCAATGGCAGTGTTCCAATATGTGCTCCCACTAACGCTGCTTCGCGCACCTGCCGGGCATTTCGCAAAGAGGCTGCCAGCACTTCTGTCTGGAGATTCGCATTTTTCAAAATCTGTACGCACTGCCGCACCAAATCAACACCCGATACAATCCCGTTATCACTCAGTAATTTTCCTTTTTCCATCCAGCCATGTGCAGGAAAATAATCAAATTTGTCAAATTCAATGGTATGTAATTCCCGCAAGAAATCATCAATGCGTCCGGCAAAAGGACTGACAATTTTGGCACCAGCTTTAGCAGCCAGCAACGCTTGTTCTGGAGTAAAAATAAGAGTACAATTTACGGGAATTTTTGTTTTGGATAATTCTTGTATTGCCATAAGCCCATCAAAATGAGTTATATCCTTTGCTTTGAATGCAGGATTCACTGGAATCTTGATGTAGACGTTGTGAGCGATTGGATGGAATATTTTATATAACTTTTTCCCCTGCTCAATCATCCCTTTTGCTGTAGTTTCTGTTACTTCCAAACTTACTGGCGTTCCTTTTGCTGTTTTTAGAATTTCGGTAAGATACGATTTTAAGTTAAGTTTTAGCCCTTTTTTCTGTCGCGATTCAACCGCTTTCTTGAGCAAGGAAGGATTGGTGGTAACGCCATTACATACACCCCAGGCATACGCTTGTTTAATCTCATCGATATCGGCGCTGTCAATAAAAATCTTCATGGAAAATCACCTTGCAACCACAAATCAAGAGCTCTTGCCGCCCCATACAAACTGACAGTATAATCTGTTACGGCAAAGATTGGAATCTGTTCTAACACCTTGTTCATGCGATAATTGAGATTAAATTCATCTATAAATGTCTTTCGTTTGAACAACGGCAAATTTTTGCCTACGATGCCCCCGGCAATATACACTCCGCCCAAAGCCATGGTATCGAGAGCCAGATTCTGGGCGCATCTGGCATAGAATTTGAGGAAAAGAGCCATAGTAGCTTTGCTTGCAGAATCAGTGGAGATACTAATGAGAGCTGGATCATAATTGCTTTTTCGAATTTGGGAATTAGCAGATAATTCCGCTTCAAAGAATTGATACACCTCTGAAATTCCCCTGCCTGAGAGAATATCTTCCCATACCACTCGTTCCCGAGAATATTTTTTCTTAATAAATTCACCAAGTTCATATTCTTCTTTCGTTTGCAGCGCTGCATCGCTATGCCCCCCTTCGGAAGCTACGGGAACATATCGATTTGTGTTATTATTCCAGATCAAGAATGCTTTGCCAAGTCCCGTACCGGCACCAAGAATTGCTTTTGGCTTGGTTTTTACTATTGTTCCTGGCTTGAGCTGGATTATGCTTTTGGAAGGAAGGACTTCGAGACCATAGGCCACGGCCATGAAATCATTGATGATTAGAACCGAAGAAAGAGGGGTCTTTCGGCGGATTTGTGTGGCATTTATGTTCCACGGTAATTTAGTGATGACACAGAAATCATTTTTCTCTGATACGATCCCGGCTCCCGCAAAGCAGGCACCATTAACTGAATATCCTTTTGATTTTCCAAGCTCCAGAACCTGTGCCACTGTCTTGCTAAAATCTTTAATTTTTTTGCTGTCTAAACGAAGGGTGTGTACTAAAGAATATGTTTCTTTGATTTTCTTCATAAATGCAAAAGTAGTGTTGGTTCCGCCGATGTCCGCTACCAGAAATATTTCACGAGCCATTATTTCTTGTTCACTCTTTTCATAATTTCATCAGGATCAAAGCCAACGATAATCTTTCCGTTGATATCTAACACCGGAACGCCCATCTGCCCCGATTTCTTGATCATCTCCTGTGCTGCTTTTTGATCGGCAGAAACATCTTTTTCAATATATTTTAGTTTATTTTTTTTGAGAACCTGCTTGGCTTTAATGCACCAGGGGCAGGTTTTGGTGCTTTAAATGATTACTTTGGTCATGCTCTTTATCT
>CAYOKQ010000071.1:0-6583 GCA_964404595.1 uncultured Methanosarcinales archaeon
TAGGGCTTTTTAATTATAGCCACGAGCAGACTATTGACGTGGGCCGGGCTATGCTTGCAGGAAGTAATGCTGGACCTTTGGAACAAGGAATTCTGCGCGAGTGTATAGACAAAGATCCAAATGCTAGGCAGATGCGTGCAAGACTAGGCGATTATATGGTTGCGATAGGCACATTTGCTCAAGAATTAAGTAATCGATCTTTATTTTTGGGAGTTCGTGTCGAGCCAGAGTATCGAGGGTAAATAGTTTATTTCTTCTCATACAAAAATACTTCTTCCACCGTGCTTTTAAGCACCCGTGCGATCTTAAATGCTAATTCTAACGAAGGAGCATATTTACCTGTTTCAATGGCGAGAATGGTTTGCCTGGTTACTTCCACCTTATCTGCCAAATCTTCCTGACGAAGATTGTAGCGTGCACGTAATTCTTTAATGCAGTTTTTCATAAATGCTTCTTGAGATAAAGCGTGAATAGAGTATCATAATAAGGCCAATTATCCCTATGACTATTCCCAAAGTCATTGAATGGTTATTTCTTTTTTCATGATATTCTCTGTTTCTGAATATGATAATATATACCAAACACCAGGGCACTGAGCAGATTGACGAATACAAAAAGATCAGCGCTTTGGAAGGTGTACTTGGTTACTGCTTCAACAGCAAAGATTACCAAAAATATATATGGAAGGGATGCCCAGGCAACTAATCCGCTTATTTCGGCAAGATGCCGCAGCCGTTCATCTTTTTCTGCATGCTTTTGTCTCCACCTTTTGCCTAATTTCCAACTCAAAGCAGCTATCGTGCTATATACAGCCGCTATCAATAGGAAAAGGGCCGCATCGCTCCACGTTATGGTATCATCTTGAGTTTGCGCACTCCATGCTAATAGAGCGAAAGCTATCACAAATGTCACTGCTCCTGCTATTTTTAATGTATCGCCTTTCATTGTCATGTCATTTAAACCGTACAAAATGTAATGTATACATTACTTTATCGATATAAAATCTTTCCTAATGGAATATATGTTTCAGAAATTTATTTCATCAGTTAAATTGAAATAAGTAGAAGTCCCATAACCGCAGCACAAATGCCCATCTTCTGTAATGAAGTTAGTTTTTCTCGCAGTAGAAATATTCCCAGCATGACGCTGATGACTGGCACTGCCGAAATGATTGGCGCCACTATCGACATAGGCGATTTTAAAATAGCCAGATTGTAGGTTAGGAACCCTATCCCATCGAGAAATCCTACCAGAATGATAAGCCAGAATGCTTTTGCAGTTGTGTTCATGACATTTATTTTTTCTGTAACTATGATGGGGATCGCCAAGAACGAAGTCATG
The DNA here is from genome assembly GCA_964404595.1 of uncultured Methanosarcinales archaeon. Taxonomy (GTDB): domain Archaea; phylum Nanobdellota; class Nanobdellia; order Woesearchaeales; family GW2011-AR9; genus CAYJXA01. Next base: position 1,342 of record CAYOKQ010000071.1, read on the forward strand.
ATTTTTGCCACCGATGCCACCACAAATGCTCCCATGAGCAGCAAAGGCGCTTTCATGCTAAAAAAGTACAGCCCCCAAATAATCATCGAGACAACTGCAAACACAAGATAGCGGTCAACAGAAAAACGCTCCCCTTTTTTGAATACTATGGCAACAATTCCTGCCAATATTAAAACCATGGCTAAAGCTTGTATTGATGAGACAGCTTCATTATATATAACAATCCCTAAAATTATTGGGATAACAGCCCAGGAATTGGCAATAGAAGAGGTTAGTGCAACCCCTTTTGCTTCCATGGCTTTATAATACGCAAACATTCCGGCAAAATTAGCCAATGCCAATCCGATAAGCCACCACCAACCTGAAGACGATATAACCACCCACTCATCCAGGAGAAAGGTGAGAACTAGAATAATCACCCCGCCAAACAACTGTCCCAGAAGAATGACTTTCCATTTGGAGTTGTGATTGAGTGCTAATTTTGTGGCCAGTTCCGAGAAACTAAAGCTCAGTAAAGATGCGAATGCAAAAAGTATTCCTAATTCCGGCATATGCAGATGGAAACTATAACCTATAAAAATCTATTTATTTCTCTTCCTGCTTAAATGCCTGAGCAATGTCGATAAAATACTTGCCTTCGTCTAACTTGACAATGAGTGGATCTTTCTTAAATAGATGGACTAAATCCAGTTCATATTTTCCCGGCTTTAATACCCGAATTGCTTCTAGGTCCAATATCACTGGTTTATCCGGATCTTCCTGCTTAATATTGAGAATTTCGGCCACATCTTCTTCAATATGCTGCTTATCTTCCTCCGTTAAAGAATTAATGAGTTCTTTGCCCTCTTCCACGTGCTGTTTCTTCACATAGAAAAAAAGCCGAGCACCACAGGTACATCCTGTTAATATTTGGCTTGCTCCGTCCGGGAATAAAGCGCTGCAGCGCACGCATTGATGTGGCATTGGAGTCTTATTTTCTCTTCGTTTTCACTTTGGCTGCTTCCTGGGTAAATAATTCTATCTTGTCAGGGTTTCGTTCTATCTTTTTAACGATAGAAGCTGGCCCGATAATGGTAAAACCCTGCCGATCGCCTAAAAGGAGCGTCGCCATGGTATTACGTACTTTCGCAACGGCATCCTGCCTGGTTTTGTCAGGATATACCACGCTAAGTTCAATTCCTTAAATTTAGGAGAAATTTCTTCCATGGTAATTTCGATCAGATCCGCTTCTTCCTCTTTGCGTAACCTGCCTTCCATGATCACGATGCGGTCTTCTTTCACAATGTTCAGGAGCTTATTTACTCGTTTTGCTGACGAGAGCTGCTGAATTTCATGATAGGGTATAAATTGAAAAGTTACCATTATTCCTCTTTTGTATTGGGTATCATTGTCAATGCCTTTTAAAGGTTTTCTATTTTTACCTGGCTAATTTAAAGAGATGCTCATAAAAGTCATCAATATGCTTCCCATATTTTGCCGATATTCCCAACACCGGATATTGGGGGAATGCCGCTTTAATGACATCGATGCTTGATTTTTTTAGATCTACTTTATTGGCGGCAATAAGCACCGGGATGTTGCGTGCCTGCAGATTGCCTATGATGGTAATATTGACTTGCGAATAAGGATCTTTGGTGGCATCAAGCACCACCACGACCGAGTCCATGGTATCTAGCCATTTAATAGCATCAATAACTCCTTTGGTGGCCTCTTTAGCCCGCTTTTTAGCTTCAGTCTTATTCATTCCTTTACGGATAAATTCTTCATAATCAATTTTTGTGGCAATGCCGGGCGTGTCCACCAAAGAGAACGTTAATTCTTTTCCTTTCTTGTTTTTAATATTGACCTGTTCTTTGACATTAATTTCTCTGGTCTCATGCGCGATATGAGAAACACTTGACATTTCTTCCCCGAGCCAATCGGCGCAGATTCGATTCGCCAGGGTACTTTTTCCACCATTGGGAGGGCCGTATAAGCCCAGCTTAACATGACTTTTTTTACTGAATATATTTGACGAGAATCTTTTCCAAAACTGTAAAATACTTTTCACCATCCTCTTTATGTCCTCCAAAGTTCTTCTATTTTAAACCTCTTCTTAAAGATTGTGGTGGTGGAAAGAAGGTATGAGCAGTATAATTTATAAGCCCAAAACGATTCTTTCCCCAGATGAAAGCAACTTTACTTATCATCCTCATCATCATCGGAAACCTGTCACTTTATTGGCTCTTCTTCGGTAAAAAAAGATTTGAACAAAAGTATGGCAGGGGTTAAGCATGGGCGAACGCAGGGTGGTGGTAGATCAGCTGAAATTCAGCTACGAGGGCCTGTTTAATGCCTCGGAATTGTTCACCGTTATTTCATCATGGTTTTTTGAAAAGGGATGGGACTGGATGGAAACGATGAATCAGGAATTCGTCACACCAGAAGGAAAGCATATCCGCATTATCCTGGATCCTTGGAAAAGCTCGAGTGACTACTACAAAATTTCAATGCACCTTAAGATCCATATGATGGACCTAAAAGATGTTGAAGTGGAGAATAAAGGGGAAACTCTGCGTCTTAATCAAGGGCTGGTTCGGATGGTAATCGACGGTTATGTTATTAGCGACAGAAGCGGGAAATGGGTCAATAAAGACAAGCCTTTCTTTTGGTTCTTGTCGCTTGTTTTCGAAAAATATTTTTTCCGGGACCATTTAGGAAAACTCGAAACTTGGATCAAGAGCGATGTCGACGATCTTCATCAGAAAATAAAAAATTATCTGAACGTATTCAAGTATACGTATCAAACATAAGCCATGGCAGAAGATTTTTTAGAAACCACTTCAGAAAAAGATTTAATAATTAATGCCCGGCAATTGAAGTATAAAGGAATCTTTACACCTAACCAGCTTTTTGCTACCATAAACAAAGCCGTCAAAGAGCGCGGTTTTTCATCCAGAGAAAAAAAAACTGAAGAGCTGGTTACGGAGAATGGCCGCCAGACCTATGTTGAATTACGGCCTTTTAAATCCAAGACCAATTATTTGGCACTATCGCTTAAAATTCGGATTCATCTCGATAATATGCAGGAAATTGTGCCCGCTGCAGACGATGCTAAAATTCCCCAGTACACCGGCGATGTTACTATTTATTTTGATGCCTGGGTGCTCACGGATTGGGAACTGCGCTGGAACATGACTCCTGTGACTTTTTTTCTCAAAGGCTTTATTAATAAATTTATATATATCTTTCCACTTGAAGCTGGCGCGCGTGGAGAACTCGTGGGAGACACTGCATATATTTATGCAAAAATTAAGAAATTTCTCTTATCCAATGAGCCGCCTAAAGGAAAAGAAGTTCGGGAAGAAGATATCCGCAGGCAAATGGAAGAAGAGATTGAAAATGCTTTTATTCAATAGTATATCGGACTTGCTGTGCGCCCCCCGGATACGACTGAAACAATATTTCCTTAATCGTCAGATTAAGTCCCCTTATCAGAATGCTGTTTCCTTCCTCAAGCCAATCTGTTTTAAAGCCATCAATGGAAAATTTCGTTCTGCTCGCCTCCAAAATATAAAGGCTAATAATATGCTCTTGTTCGTTTATTTCCACTACTTCCTGCTCTCCCATGCTTAAAGTTCTGCTGGTATCAGGAGGCGGTGCATCCGCAGCTGCCTGTGCTGTTTCTTGTTGCGCTTGCTGAGCCGCTGTTTCATTATACAACAAGCATTCACCATCCTGGCAGCCGCCGGGACACTCAACATCATTAATCCAATTACAGGCCTCGGTTTGATATCCCTTGCGGTGATCATTAATACATTTAAATCCTGAAGAGCACGTGGATGCTGCTCGGCAAGTGTCGTTAAAACAACCCAAAGGGCATTGCACCCGCTCACCAAAACTACAATCTTCCTGGCGATATGCTTTCATGGACGAACTAATGCATTTCCAGCCCGCATCGCATTCTCCTGGAGCAGATACGTTAGTGACGATAGTGCCCTCTGGCACGTTATCTTCCGGAACAGAATCGTTGGTGGATACCTCTTGCTGGTCTAAAATATCCGCTTCCTGGGAACAACCTAGCAGAATAACACAAACCACCATCACCAACATTTTGATCATTTTGCATATTTTGGGAAAATAAGAATATATATAAATGTTTGCCGAGCAATACTATAGATAACGACGAGTTAGTAATGAGTTTCGCAGCCTATATTCGATTGAGAAAAATCCTCAACCTGCGCATGTATATTGGTGCGTAACTTACGTTTCTGAGCTTCTAATGTAGTGATAGATGAAACTAAAATTTGAGGACGGGAACGTATAAACCGGTGCAATTGATTTATAGCTTTTCTTCTATCTGTTTCTGAAAGTACTTTATAATCAAGCAGTTCCCGGAGCATCCAGGCCATTTTCCTTCGCTTTATGGCTGCCGTGGTGCCAAGTAATATGCCATTATGGTAGTCTATCCCCAAGTAGTACAGAAACTGAACGTTGCCTTCTAAAGTGGCAGCGCCAATACCAAGCAAAAAAGGAAACCGACGCAGCAGTTCCTGGGCCACATTGCGCCCGCCGTACTCTTTCAGTAAGCTTATATGATGCTGATATTTTCTTGCGATTGAATCGGGGTTCAAAGACAGTAATTGTGCATAAGTTCCTATTTTTGTATCAGTTAATCCCAGAGCACGCAGACGAACATAGTTTTCTTCGAGGGTTGCCGGATCCCTACATAGCAAATAAGGTTGCGAACAAATCTTGCTATGTTTTAAACCTAATCTGCGCAGCCGCTGATAATTTAGGTGCAATGTCTGCGGAGTCATACCAAGCAAATACGGATACGTTATCATTTTTTGATCATCCAGCCCCATTCTCCTCAATTCCTGACGGTGCATCAAAATATTTTCAAGATCCAGACCCAGAAGTTTGATCCACAAGGTCATACTTCCCTTGCTCAAACCCAAAGAAGATAAATTCTTATAATTGCGCTCAAGAGAGTTCACAGTAAGAAGGTGCAGATATGCTTCTACGTCTGCGCTTTTTTTTTGATCCAGCCTCGTTGAATTACCTAGCTCTGACAAGAATTTATAGTTTTGTTGTATGGTCGGAAGATCTCTTCCAAGCAGATATGCACACGAAGCTATCCGAGCATCGCTAATTCCTTTACTGCGTAGGAAATTATATACTCCTTTTATAGACTCAGGACTAGCTTCTGGCACACGCAAAATAAAATTTTTGGAGAAATAATGGATCTGCCTTCCAGGTA
>CAYOKQ010000072.1:0-2303 GCA_964404595.1 uncultured Methanosarcinales archaeon
AACGCCATATTCATGGAGAGAACCCAACTGGGGCAGCTTCAGTCGGAACTACTGTGTTGTAGGCGTATATGGAAGTACCACTTACTAATAATAAATAGAAAAGCTTAAATAGTTCTCGCTAAGATTTAGAACATAATGAAACAGATCATAGCTTACACTTCAGATGTGCATGGAAATGAATTACAATATCAAAAATTAATTGACTATGCCTTACAAAACAGGGTTAATTCTGTGATTATCGGTGGAGATGTTTTACCAAAAAATCTTTCCGGTGAAAAATTTATAGCAGGACAGAGAGCTTTCTTAGAACAGAAGTTATTAAAAATGATTGATTCCCTTAAAACAGAGAATATTTCTACCTTTTTCCTTTTAGGGAATGATGACGCTGCCGCAAATGTAGATTTGATTGAAAATTTACCGACTTATATCCATACTCGAAGAAGAAAACTCAATGAACATTTTGATGTCTGTGGATATAGTTATGTTCCCATTACTCCCTTTGGAATAAAAGATTGGGAGAAATATGACTTAAGTACTGTCCATCCTTCGTTAGAATCTTATTACGAGCAGAGAAAGAGAACTAATTATCGTTTAGAAGGATTTAAAACAACTACTGGGAAAAAAGTGGCTTTTAGATTTGAATCTCAGATGGAACAAAATGAATCCATTCAGCGTGATTTAGAAAATCCTGTCTTTACGCAAAACCAACGAAAAACTATTTATGTAATCCATACACCACCAGATTACACCAGTTTAGATCAACTTTATTCTGGCGAGCATGTTGGAAGTATCGCTGTCCGTCTCTTTATACAGAAAAATAAGCATTATATAACTTTGCACGGCCACATTCATGAAACCGTGGAAGTTTCCGGCACATTTAAAGAGAAAATAGGAGATACTTTTAGCTTCTCTTCGGGAAATGATAATAATAGTAAAAGGCTGGCTTTAATTTTATTCGACCTTGATAATCCAGATGAAGCAAAAAGGGTTGTATTATGAACACGGCTAAAATAATCATCGACAAAGAAACGGGAACAAAATATGTGGTTAAGAATATAAAAGAAGATTTCCATACCTCTGCCGGCGTTATTAAAAGCAAAGATCTGCAATTCGCCAAAGGGATAGTAACCTCGAGCAAAGGCAAAGACTTTTTTGTGCTAGAATCGCAGTTTGCTGATCTGTGGGAGAATATGCAGCGAGGGCCGCAATTGATGCTTCCCAAAGATATCGGCTGGATACTGGCAAAAACAGGAGTGAATGGACAGTCTAAAATTGTTGATGCCGGTGGGGGTTCTGGTTCACTATGTTTGTCTCTGGCCAATGTATGCAAGGAAGTGATAGTCTACGAAGTAAATAGAGAGCATCATCGCATATTACTCAAAAATATTGCTGCCTTTGGATTTACCAACATAAACGTGAAGCAGGAAGATATCTATAAAGGAATCGTGGAAACAGAATTGGATCTGATCACGCTGGATTTGCCTGAACCGTGGAAAGTAACTCTGCATGCAGAAAATTCTCTCAAGAATGGCGGATTTGTGGTAGTGTATTGCCCGCAGATCAATCAGGCCAAACAGTTTATTGATTCTGTGAAGGGAACACGCATTAAAATAATAGAGACTGTAGAATTATTAGAACGCACTTGGAAGATTGAAGGGCAGATCATGCGCCCGGAGTTTGAGATGCTGGGGCATACCGGGTTTTTGACATTGGGAAGGAAGATGTAATTTTAGAATAAGAAGCTATATTTCATTCCGAGGTTCATTTAAATCTTTCGGACAAAAATCAATCCCATAATCTTCCAATATCTGCACGATCTCATAATCATCTATAATCGGAAATTTATTTCTTATTTCTATGATGAATTGCTGCAATTCTTTCGAATCTTTGCAATGTATTTCTATATCTAAATTCCATCTTCCCAATAGTTTAGTGGTAGCAAGATCGCCTGCCTTTGCTTTCAAAAAATGCAGCAAGTCTTTCTCTTGCTCTAATCTCTCAGTGTTATAGCGTATGAAGATTTTATAAGAATGCTTCTGGAAATGCCTAAAATCAACCATCATCTTGTAGCCAGCGATGATCTTTTTTTTTTCTAATTTCTCAATCCTTTTCTTGATGGCGTTTCTGGTCAATCCCGCTTTTTTACCGATAAGTTCGTATGGCAATCGAGAATTATGCTTCATCAATTGCAGTATTTTTTGATCATAACTATCTATTTCAATCTTTTCTGATGCGGATAAAATTGCTGTTTTTTTTCTTTCTGCCTTCTTTTCTACGAAATAAGCATATTCATAGAGATCTAA
>CAYOKQ010000072.1:2313-3777 GCA_964404595.1 uncultured Methanosarcinales archaeon
TTCCAGCAGGGTAAGCGTCTCATAGCTGTAGATTATTTCTCTGTTCTTTTGTAATAATTCTTTGAAAATTAATTCGAATCGATTTGGAGTTCTGGCAAAGATATCAGCAATGATGTCGAAGCTTCCCGATATAAAACCAACCCAAAAAGCAGGGTAATGATGAAATAATTCCTGTGCGAACTGTGAATAGCGCTCTGGTGTGGCATTCTTAAGCCGTATATGGACTCTAAAAGTGATATAACCAAGCTTTCCCGCATCGATAATAGTGTAAAAAGCATAGATGGTTTTTTGCTGCATGAGCTTGAGTATCCGATACTCTGCGACCTGCCGGCTGATGCCTACTTTTTTGGCTAAGAGAGAAGGCGGCATATTTGCATCTTGGTCTAGTTCAGCCAGTATCTTGCGGTCTTTAAGGTCAAATTTAAGAGACATATTTGCGTAAATAGCTTTTTCTTTATAAATATTGCCGTTGTGCAAAAATATTAAAGAGAAGTTTTATAATTAAGTAGGGAGAAGAGTACCACTTACAAAGAATAAAATAAAGGAAAAACAAGAGAAAATGAAAAAGACCTATACTGATTTTATTGCAGCAAGCCTGCGGCCAGATCGCTATGGCCGAAAGCCAAAGTTAGAAGATCTTTTTCCGAGACTAGGCGCGAATAACCAGGTGCCACTTTCTATCAAGCAATGCTTGGAGTGGAGATTAGAACGTGGAAATAAATTACTACGAAAGATACCTAGAAAATTGAGAAAATATAAATTTCAATATGAAAAATTACAAGAAGATTATCGTATGTGGCCTGACCTCTTCACCGGAGATGCTATTGCTTATCATCCTGAGGGAAGAATAAAAATAATCTATGATTGTGAAAAACTGCGAAAAGCTCATTCACCTGAAGATTTTATTCTATGTAAACCTTGGCCCCATGTTTCTGATAATTGGAAGTGGAAGTACCTGCGATTAACTGAAGAGAAATATCACGCTCTTCATGGCCCCGAATTTTTCCGCAAAGATATTGATGCGTTCATTGACCATGAATTCACAAAGGTAGAAGAAGTTGTAAATCCCGTACTACTTGCTCTCGTGCGCCAAGATAAAAATTTACTTCAACGATATGCTCATTTGGTTTTTTCTATCCCTAGTTTTACAGATGGTATGTATGGAAATAAAAAGGAGAGGATGTATGTTCAAACTGCCAATCCTCAGGAATTTGTCCTCAGCCCCTGGGTAATTGAGGGTGTCGCTAATCACAATTCAAGATTGCGGGGAGATCTGGGATATAGTTTACATTATGGTTATGGTAGCTGCCAGTCATTGCTGCTGGGAAAAAAACTGTGAAAGATAATTGAACCTCTCCGAGCTGATAGAGAAAAATAAAATGGAGAAAAATAAATCTTGGCAGGATTGGAAATGGCAGCAGCGCCATGCAGTATCCACCGTTAAAGATTTGAAGGATTACTTTA
>CAYOKQ010000072.1:3787-6428 GCA_964404595.1 uncultured Methanosarcinales archaeon
TTTTTCAACAGCCTCTTTGCACCGACGCAAGACAAATTAAAATTTCAGATTACCCCTTACACTTTATCTCAAATACCCGCCAATATTTCTGAGGAAGCCCTCCGTTCGCACCCTTATTACCGGCAATTTTTTCCATTGGGAGACATTTATTCGCAAGGCCATGATGCATACAACGGCATTGACAACTGGGAAAGCCCCGCAGAATTTCCTACCAGCAACTTGCACCATAAATATACCAATAGGGCTTTAGTAAGGTTTAGAAATTGCTTTGGCTACTGTAATTTTTGTTTTGAGGCTTTAGGTACATTGGAAAAAAATCCCGCTAAAGAAAAGTTATTTATTTCTCAGGATTGGGAAAAATCATTACAATATTTGAGAGACCGGCTAGAGATAGAAGAAGTAGTTTTAAGCGGCGGAGAGCCCCTACTGAACTCAGATATAAAATTAGAGAAAATATTGGGCGATATTTCAGCTCTGCAAACTCCAGATGGACGGCAAAAAATTAGATTCAAAAGAATACATACCAGAGTTACCACTTTCAACCCTTATCGATTAACTTCAGAATTAGCTAAAATGCTGGCTGAATATAGAGTGAATGAAATTGCCCTAAATGTGGCCCATCCTCTGGAAATAACGTCTGATTTTGAAGAGGCTGTCGGCAGAATCCGGGAGAACGGAGGAAGGTATACTCCTTTGATCGTAGCACATACGCCTTTGCTCGAAGGCGTCAATGATAATGTTGAAATCTTATGGGAATTATTCTCCCGATTATATGAAAATAACATCAAGCCGTACTACCTGCTCCACACCATGCCCCACACTCCTTACGCCGATAGACAGCGGATATCAGTACGTGATGGAGTAAGACTGATCAAAACACTTAAACGGCATAAATCTAACATCGCTCTCCCCGAATATGTCATTGTTCATTATGATGGAAAGCAAACCGTGCCTTTGGAGATAAATGGCACACCTGAATTCCAATATATGCAAGATAAGAAAGGAAACCAAATTGTACGCTTCCTGAATTGGAAAGGGAAATGGGTAGAATATCCAGATGTGAAGGACAACATTAAAATTTTCCCAGAAAGTTAATTTGTATAGATATCTCTAAATCTCCCACACAACCTTTAAATATTATTCTCATATAAATAAGTGATGATTATCATAACATAAAATGGCCCTTCATATCAAAAAACTGTCCTCAAATGCGACCATTCCTAAATATATCCATCCTCACGATGCCGGCATGGATTTGTATTCTTCTGAAACAATAGTGGTCAACCCGGGAGAACGTAAATTGATTTCCACCGGCATTGCCATGGCTATCCCTTCCGGCTATGTCGGGTTGATCTGGGATAAATCTGGAATTGCCACCAATCATGGATTGAAAACTATGGCAGGGGTTATTGATGCTGGGTATCGAGGAGAAATTAAGATCCTTATACATAATTTATCACAGCAAGCATATACTGTACAGGTAGGAACAAAAATCGCCCAGATGCTGATTCAGCCTGTGGAACAAAAACAGGTCATTGAAGTACAAGAATTAGATGAAACTGCCCGAGGAGAAGATGGATTTGGAAGTACGGGCGTAAGGTAAATTATCTTAACCCCAATTCTCGTTTCATGTAGCTCTCAATTAATCTGGACATATTGAGACCTTTTTCCTTGGCATATTGTTTAAATTGTCGGAGTAAATTGCCATCAATGGTAAGATTAATTCTTTCACGGTACTGTGTTTTTGGAATTTTTCTGGTTTGATCATATTCTGCTAGCGCTTCAAATACTTGAGGATGTTTCCTAATGGCTTTTAGTGCATATTTTAATTCTTTAGAGGGTGGCATTTTTGATAAGGATCCCTATTTTGGTCGTATCTCGTATATGTGACTTGGCTATTCGAATGACAATGTGTGAGATTTTATCAGGATCATAGTGATAATTATTCATTTCCAAATAGGCCATGATGACTGCGGCTCCCGTTCGCTTGTTCCCATCTTCAAACACATGATCGAGCACGATGCACCTCACCAGCAAGCACATCGTTTTATACCAGTGCGGCGACCGATATGTTTGTTTTAAGATGAAATCCAAACTACTCTCGTTGATGATTTTACCGTTATTAAATTGCTGATTTAAAGCAATGAGGTCTTTCCGAGTCAGCATTTTATACGTATAAATACGTATGAAATTTATAAGCTTTTCGCTATTCTTTGAAGAAAGGATTATAAGCACAATCAGAATAAGATAGAAAATTGATGTTGCCAGCATGATCTCATTTAGGTTATAGAGGCCGTTTATGCGCTCAACGAGGTAGGAGATAACGCCACGCCTGCCGTCAAATGTATCAACCAGAAAGGTATTCGCATAATCCAGATTCGCCCTTATGTCCTCATCGCGCGGATTGAGGGCGTATGCCCTCTCGTAGCTTGCTATCGCCCTGCCAAGCTTCTTCACCTTAAAATATGCGTTGCCCAGATTATAATATACCGCTGAATTCCTGATGCCATGAATAACCGCCACCTTGGAATATTCCTCAATTGCCTCTTCATACTTGCCGTTCCTGTAAAGCTCGTTGCCCCTCTGGTATGCCTCTTGTGCGGAATCGGCAAAAGCGCAGGAACAGCTTGATAAAAGCAGG
>CAYOKQ010000073.1:0-5465 GCA_964404595.1 uncultured Methanosarcinales archaeon
TGCGGAATTTGAGGAGAAGATGCATCGAGTGGCTTTTGACCCAGCACCACCTCAGGAAGATAACTTTTGGTTTTATCAAAAGCGCCTTTGGCTTTGCCAAATTGCCCGCCGGGCAGGAAATAAGCTGCAGCTAAAACAATCCCTACCAGGATTACAATAATATATATGATTATCCGGTCAATTGCCATTAGAACCACGCCAGTAATCTGTCTAAAAATTCTGCAAGGTCATTACGCCAGTATGTGATGAGTGCAAATATGGCAAATAAGAGAAACAAACCCAAGATAATAAGAATAAGCTGCTCCATCTCCAGGCCTTTCTTATTCATGGTACAAATCTCCCCTGCAATTTCCAGGCAAAATAGACGAACGCGATCCCCACTAAAATAGTTAAGATAATTACCACCAGTGTTGACGCAGTGGCTGCTTTTGTTGATTTCATGTCGTTGATCGTTTCACACCAATGCAACATTTTTCACCAGTTTGTCCACAATCAAACGCAGTAGATTCTAAAGTGTTTTCAGGACAGACAGGCAAACATTGGCCAGTGTTGCCGGCGCAACTCGAAAGTCCCGTTCCCAAGCGGCCGGTCTTGTCCGTAAATATCACCATCAACACAATCAACACCACCAGCGCTATGACTGCTCCGATGATGATCCACCACATGTTGGCATCGCCTTTCGAATTCATGATTACCACGTACAGCCGGCACTATCACAGCTCTCTTTACTGGTTGACGCTTTGCAGCGATCAATCTCTTCCCTGAAATTAACTTTGGCAGTTTCTTTTGCTTCCAGCGAAGTGGCTTGATCAAATTCCGTGCCAAAGGCAGCTTCTGCACTTGCCGTAGGCGCACAATCACCATAATTGATCTGCATCGTGATCAATTCAGTCTTAGCAGCATTGCTCACGCCTTGCTGAAATACACCGATTCGGCCGGTGAAAATCATGACTAATACCACCAGCACAATGAGTGCTAACGCCGCTATAATAATAACATTTAAAGAAAGACCCTGTCCCCTCTTGTTTTTTAACATTACCAACACCTCTTCGTATATTATAATCAGTATTATGCTGATAAACAAAAAAGGCTATATAAAGGTTGCTAAGCATCACTTCTCCTAGCGTAATAAATAAAATGTTAAGTAAGTATGGGAATATTTATATACTCATTATACTTTTTATCTTTTGATGCGCTTCAATCCGTTTAACCCCCAACAGCCGGCACGACCTGATTTTTTTGTAGGCAGGGAACCGGAATTGCAAGAGTTTGAGAAATTTCTGAATCAAACTATTCATAGTTCCTGCATGAATATGTCTATCACTGGAAATCGGGGCATGGGAAAAACCTCTCTTTTAATAAAATGTGAAGAGATTGCGAGGGCAAATAGTTGTCTCGTTCTTCGGATTTCCAATTATGAAAATAATGTATCTAATGTGGTGGAGTTTGCCGATTATGTTTCCTCGAATCTTAAAGCAGAAATTCTGGCAAAAAAACCTATTGAAAAATTTAAAGAGTGGGTCACTTCTATTAAGCCGGTCATTGGATGGAATGATGTAACCTTAACTATAGAAAAAAAACATTATATCGAAGAATTGTTTAGAAGAAGACTACAAGAGATGTGGAATGAAATTAAAAAAGAATTTAAAGCCATCGTCATCCTCATAGACGAAGCTGAGTCATTGGAACGAATAGAAGGAGGAATGACTTTTCTTCGTGAATCTTTTCAGAAAATTGAGGAAAACAGCAATTATATGGTGGTTCTTGCAGGAAAATTAAACTTTCCAGAAAGAATGTCTGAATCTTTTTCCCCCCTAAATCGCTTTTTTCCGGTGCATAAACTGGTGCCATTTAGTAAGGAAGAAATAAAGAGATATGTAGAAAAAAAGTTGCTGGTCACAGACGTAAAAATAGACGCCAGAGCTTTTGAATACATCTATAAGAAAAGTGAAGGCCACCCTTATGTGTTAGTAGCTATGTGTTATATTATATTTGATTCTCTGAGCGATGTAGAAAGTGAAATCAATCCCAGCATTATTGAAAGGTCAAGATTAAAGATAGAATCTAAATTGCAACAGGATTTTTTTTCACCGATGTACCATCCTCTTACAAAAAAGGCAAAAGAGGTTCTGGGAAAGATATGTTATAACGCCACGAGTTTAGATTTTAGTTTTAGGGAAGCGTGCAGGTGGACTAAGATGGAAAGAAATTATGTTTCCCCTTATATTAAAGAATTATTACGCAAAGGCATTATTAACAAGCCGGAACGGGGAAAATATGAAATATTCCATATTTTATTTGTTGATTACGTAAAAAAGATGTATGTTCGAGGACCGGAGGAATAATATACTTAAAGATTTTTCATTAAATAAGTCGTTAACCCACTTTAATATGCTTATAAATTCCATATGGGGCCCCAAATTCTTCTTTTTTAGTTATTGTTATCCTATCCATTAAAAGATTTTGAACAGGATTTACTTGTTTTCAAAATTTGTTTATTCTCTTTAGAACAAAATTTTTTAAGATCATTTTCAAAACGCCTATAGTTTTTTATTTTAGTTCCACCGATAAATGACATGTGGACAGGATACCCTAATGCTTTAGTGCTATTGCATTTTTTACATAAATTCTTTCTTAAGTCAGAAATTTTCTTTCTATCTTTAAGATACGGTACAAAAAATAGTTGGTATCGGAGCGCCATATATACTAACTAAATTCTTTAATATTTAAAATCGACTAATTAAACATGATAAATGTTACACCCAATATTTCCAAAAACTTCAATCACACACATACAGCACACTCTGCACCAGTCCTGCTTCTGTCTGGAGAAAGAATAATTCCGAACTATCACGATTTCTGATCTTAGGACATCCCCCCTTGCTTAGTATCGGCTCAAATAAAGGTTCTGGCTCCACTCCTTGTATATCAATAATCTGCGTATTCCATTCATAGCGCTTATTCCAGCTGCCTAAAGTCGAATTTAACATATTTGAAATATGATCATGGATGAACACGCAACTATGCTTCTCCTGGCAGCGATACTGCGAATATCCAAAAGGGCTCGTATCTTTGTTAGCAGCACAATCTTCCAGAATATCTTTACCTACTTGTGGAGCAATATCACCCACAAATTCTTGGACGCAGCCAGGATCAGAAACAGTCGTCTTCATTACGGCACTCACCGTACTATACGCCAGCCCTTTACGGGTAAATATTTTTTTCTCGAGATGATCTTTAAATGCAAATTGGGCCATGAATAACATTCCCAAGGTGATGAGAATGACGATAACCACCAGCCCAATCATTTCCATCTGGGCCTTTTTTGAAATTTTCATTATGAATAAACCTCTACTTTTACATGCCCATAGCCGTAACTACCTGCTGCGTCATCACGCAAACTGACTACAAAATAGGTAGACTCCTTCTTCGTATACTCGGGCTTTGGTTTATCATAGACAATAAAAACCATTGGGGCAGGATAAAGCTGGGTAATGGTAATGGTCGAATATGAAAATAAATCGAAATAATAATCTTGAGTGTGTTTCTGCATAGTTTCGTTTGCCCCTTTTAATTTCAACAAATCAATACAATTGTCTTCCGGTTCAGCATCGCCCTTGCTGCAATACAGCTCCGGGAGAAATAAAACCCGTAAGGTAGTATCCATGGCTCTGGCCCCCGCCAATTCCTCTGCTTGTTCCTTAATCGCCACCTGCTGATATTTGTAATAAAAAATGATGCCAAAGACGATGAGCACAAAGAAAATAAATAAAACAGCAATTGTTTCCGAGAGATGGATTTGCCCTTTTCGGGATATTTTTTTTGTCATTGTAGTGAAGCGTTTTTAATAGAGAGTGAGGCAATCCACTCGCAATTGTTCATTTAATTCTTTCAGTTGCGCGGCAGATGAGACCAAATCAATGCAAAAACTTGGCTGCAACAAGCACGCTGCTGCTTTGTTTTGGTGGCTCGCGAGCGTACTGATGACATTTTGTGGATATATTTGCAGATAGCCAAGACAATCTGGCCTTTGCTGGGCCAGATCGGGATGCTGTTCATAGTGTGATATGATCTCCTGTACTTTTCCTCCGAATCGGCCGGTATTAATGGCCGCTCCGCCATACACCTCATTCAGTAATTTGAGGCGATGAAAGGCTTTTTGCATATTACATTGATAGACTTGGTCGTTGCCGGCAAAAATGGCGGCGTATTTGGCTGCATCTCTTTCTCCGCCAAGAGAAATGATGGGAAGGGGGGCGTGATTTAATTTTTTCCAGATGGCGCCTTGTTTCTGATAATAATTGACGTTATGGGCAATGAAAGCAACCGCAGTGACTCGCTCATCATCCATATCTTTCAGGGCATTTGGCACCGCCATCCCTTCGGTAATAACAGCACTAAAATCAACCACTTTAATCTGAAAATTATTTCCTATCTCAACTTCCGGCAGAGCTGAAATTCTTTCGGCATTAAGGCGAAAGCCGATGGTATCATCAGCAGCAGTTTCATTTAAAAATTCATCAATGAAAGGATCATTACCCAACAAAACATACTTTGAATTCTCTGATGTAATAAATAAGAAGTCAATCACTTTAAATGGAAGTTTATAGGGCAAACTCCACAAGTTAAGCCTGGAACTTTGTATTTCCAACGGTGTAAATACCGGCTCAATGGCATTTTGCACCCGGCTGCCATCTTTCACCCCATATTCTCCCACGCCTTCTTCACAGGTAAAGGTGAGAGTGTAATCGATAATTCCGCTGGTATCGATTGAATTTTTTGTTTTCTCCGAAACGCCGGCAGCAGTGAATATGGATTCCATGATACGCACCACCTCGGTGCTCAACTTCTGTTCAGAAGCGGCTTTTTGTCGCACAATAATACCGGCGAAAAAGAGCAGAATAACCACCCCGGCGATCATAATGTAAATCCAATTGAAACTTATTTCCAGCTGTCCTCGTTTTGAACGTCGTAAAGAGGTCATGGGGCAGAAATAAAAGTATGGTCACCTTGGCCTTCTAAGATGATGCTAAATTGTCCCTGCCGCACAAGAAGGCACATAAAATCATGATCCATTTTTATACTATACACTTTTAGTTTAACTGGTGCTACCGGCTGCAAAAATACATTTTCGTCCGCAGCTTCATAAGAAACGGCATCTTTCCACACCTCGCAGGCAACTTGGTCAAATTGGCACAATTCTTCATTATAAGGAGCACTCAAGTCGACAAAACAAATCTGTTCATAATTGCCAGGAAGGCGGAACTGCAAGGCACGCACGGAGCCATATTCAGTATAAATGCGCTGCACTGCCGTTTCCAGATCGGTTTTAAATTGGTAGAATTGGACATTTTCCCCCTGCTGCAGAAATCCAGCAATGGCTTTATAGCCAAAGACCATGATGAGTGCAAAGCTTAACGCAGCGATGATGAAGACGAAGACTTGTCCGACGCCCATGGCTTTTT
>CAYOKQ010000074.1:0-5407 GCA_964404595.1 uncultured Methanosarcinales archaeon
AGTCTTTTGGGTGATCAAGTTCAATAAAAGACTCTTGCTTCATAACATAGGTGCCCTGAACTTGTTTCGGAAAAGGAAGCGCAGGATATTGAAGACAGGTCGACCTTAGCCGGGAATGCTATCCAAATTCCTTCTTCCGGAAAATCATCTTCTGCTCTGGTGTGGTGGCTGCTGGCGGGAATATTGATCGGAAGCGTTGGCTTTTACGTCCTTTGGCGTTATCTGCATCGAAATGAATATGAATCGGGAGACGAGGGGGCTTTGTAAAATGATTTCCTCCTTTTTTCCCATTCAAAGTAGTTACGCTGGCATTGGAAAGATATATAAATTAAAGGAGATTAATAAACGGATTTAAATATGAAAAAAAGAATGAAAAAAAGGCCCTCTAAGGAAGGTTTTTCCAACAATACAGCGATAATTATGCTGCTCTTGTTAGTGATCATCAGCATCTTGAGCATTGCTTTTTATCTGCAGATATTGCATGATAATGTTCCCAAAACAGTTAAAGGGGAATCAGTTGGCGAAGTGAGCATCACCATCGTTAAAGCGCCAATGGAAGCTGAGCCGCAAAGCGATAATTTAAATAACCAACCTACATAGGTCTTACGAAAATAGAAGAAACAGGAAAAAATAGCAGGAAAAAATCTGGAAGAAAGCAAGAAAAAAAAGGTGTGTGTCATGCAGGAAATATCGAATAAAACCATGGTATTATGGCTGGGTGTTGCTTTAATCATCATCCTTGCAAGCACTTTTTTTACATTTCAAAAAATAAGCTCTTTTGATCAAACCTTTGATGTCATCACCGGCGCTCCGTCATTTTCATTTGGCGAGACAAATATTACGGTGAGTTCGGTTACTTCTCTTTCCCTGCAAACAGGTGGGAATGGAACCGCCATCAATTTTGGCACTGGCTATGTGAATGGAAGTTGTAGCGCCTGCTTTATGGATAGCAATGGAGTCTCATCCAACTGGTTTGGTAATGGTAGTAACACTTCACAAAGCAATCAAGCAGTATGTTGCGTTTCTTTTACCGTTCCTACCTCTGGATTTTTATTGGAAAATACCGGTAATACTAATCTTTCGGTGGGGTATACTTGTTCTGGGAACTGTACTTTTGGCAGTTTCCTAGGTGGGGTGAGATCGCCAGGCATGGGGGGATTGGAGATTAAAGTTACATCTAACAATGTTGCTGCCCAATCAGGAGAAGACGGTGGCACGGATACGGCAACATCGTGTCGAGGGGGAGGTTTATTATATAGGGATTCAGGCTGGAACATCACAAACTCTTCATCCTATGTAGGGGGCACTGCTGGGGGAATTGGCAGTGGTGTTTACACCTCATTAACTATAGGACATTATCTCTGTGGTAATACCAGCAATTTTCCACTCATGGCGGATAACACGCAGGATGCGGCGGTTATCGACATCAATCTCACGGTATTAGCTGATGCGCCAGGAACAAGTGTTCGAAGCTCATTCAGATTAACTTTTAATGGCTCGTCACCAGGATAAACTGTAATACTTCATTTTGCTGAAAGTATTGCCAAATAAACGCAACTTTTAATAATATTCCTTATTTATCAAGGATTTATATGATAAAAAGAGGAGGTTTGATACTCATTGTGGTTTTGTTCTTGTTCATTATACCATCTGTCTCCGCTTTAAGTCTTGCCGGCCAAAAACTGGGAACAATTACCTATAGGCCCGGATTGACGATAACCAATCACTATTCTATTTTTGATACTGACAAACCGGTGGAAGTAGTAGTCGATGGAGCAGGGATATTTGAGCTTTCTGTCAGCGAAGTCATCGATAATGAGTTTGATCTTAGCATTAATTTTCCTGCAGATCATTATATCCCGCCAGGATCATATAACATCGGATTGACCATCAAAGAAATATCTCCTCCTGAGGCAGGCATCAGCAGCCAGGTGGCAGTGTCAAAGTCTTTTGAAGTAGTGGTTTATTCCTATGAAAAAGACATCCAAGCGTCATTATATGCTGCCAATATCAATCAAGGTAAAAATGCTACTTTCCAATTGGGGGTTCAAAGCAACGGGTATCCTGACATCGAAGAAGTATATGCCAGAATAAATCTTTTTAATTCTTCACGAAATAAAGTAGGATCGATAGAGACAGAAAGAAGAGCCCTGCCGGGACTAGAAAGTATTACCTTCACATCTTCTTATGATACCCAGCTTTTTTCATCGGGAAATTATTATGCAGAAGCTTTAGTCTTTTATGATGGAAAATATGAAACAGCCAACACTACCTTTCTCATCGGCATCATGGATATAATCCTTAATAATTATACTGCTTCAGTGTATCCCGGGTTTAACCATTTTGAGATTTTCGTCACTAACGGCTGGGGGAACGAGCTTCGAAATGTGTATGCTGAGCTGTTTATGGAAGGGCAAAAAATAGTTCAAACACCAAGTATAAATCTGGGCCCCTGGCAGCAAAGCTCTTTGAAATCTATCATTAATATTGATTTACCTGCGGGGAATTATGGTGCTATTTTAAAAATTTATTTTGAAAGCGAGAATAAAGAAATTCCTATTTTAGTCACCATTCTTTCTTGGCCCGAGCCGCAGGCAGAGATGGAAAAACAGCTGCAGATAACAAAAGTGTCAGCTTTTATTCCGGCAATATTAAGTACGATTATCATCATCGTTATCATGGGCATTTATTTACTTAGAAAAAAAAGAAGCATCGGGAGTGAATTATAAATTGCTGCAAAGAAAGACTGCAGTGCTGATCGCGGTGGTGATTGCGGCAGCCGTGCTTATGTCTAATCTGGTTATTTTTTCTCTTTATTCCTGCACTACCTTAGAGAAAATTGAAGCCAGCTTAACAGTGAAAATTATACCGGGCTTGGCCCTTCTTGGACTCAACGCGGATACTGATAGTCTTATGTTTGGGGCGGTCTCACCAGGCATATCGGCAATGAGAAAAATAGAAATCCAACACAGCAAAGATGCAAAAGTGAAAGTCCTGATGGAAGGCGAGTTGGCATCATGGACCACCATTTCACCAGCTGAATTTAATATTTCACCAGGAGAAATCAAAGAAGTCGCATTTGAAGTCAATGTTCCAGGATATGCCTTGCCAGGAAATTACAGTGGGGCGGCAGTTTTATGTATCCGAGAATAAATGTGAACCTCTTCAATTCATAAATCTCCTAATTCTCGTTCAATGGTCCTTACTTTCTCAATTCTTTTGTTTAATTCTGCTAACTTATCCCTGATGGATGTTTTCTTATTAAGCAAAGTGGCTTCTTTTTTCATGGATAAAGAAATAAGGTTGCGCAGTTTTATTTCCTGCTCTTTGAGCGTGTCGAGCTGCAAAGATGATCCTTTGAGCTTGTTTTCTAAGAGTTTCTTGGAAGAACGTAAGCCATTTAATTCGTTCTCTAAGTCCCGAAGTGCTCCTTTGAGTAATTCACGTTCGCGATTTGATTTTACCATCCATATCCTCTTTTCATATCTTTTATGTGCATGGTTAAATTTCTGGAATTTATAAATGTTTTTGTATCTGGGGATTTTTAGTTAGCCTTCTTAATCTCTTTTTCGAGATATTCTTTCCCTTTTCGATAGGCGTCCTGCTTAATATACCCTCGATTATAGCCTTCTTTAAGAACCGAGAGTTTGCGCCGCAGTTCGCCGGTATCTTTCTGAAAAGCGGTCTTTGGCGATGGTTGCGATGGTTTTGCCACTGCTTTTTGCACTTTTCTGAGCACGGCTGGCATTTTTCGTGTTCTGCGATGGATAATAAAGACTGCTGCAAAGAGGATTGCCACCAATAGCAGCACGAGGGGAATAGCCAATACAAAATAAGGCCTACGGCTTAAGGGGGCAGCTAGTCCGGCGAGTGCTGAGGGTAGCGCTTCTATAGTAAATAATTCAGTGGCGGTTGCAAACGATTCTCCTTGAATTATTTTCATGGAAAGGATATAATCCCCTGCAGGGGCATCTCCTGGCAAGGATACTCGTTTGCTAAATGATATTTGCTGCTCAACGGAAACTTCTTCTTCTTGAGTGTAGATGATATTTCCATTAAGATCGGAAATGGTATACACTACATTGGCTTTCCCGGGAAAGATGCCTGAAATGGTTGCAGTAAACTGGAGTTCATCATAGGGGTTGTAGATTTTTTTGTCCAGATCCAAACTACCATCAAATAAGACCCGTTCTGATTCTACTTCCAGAACTATCGGTATAATTTTAGAGATCTCCTGCTCCAAATAGGATCCTATCACGGTTAATTTTCCGGTATAAATTCCAGGAATAGCATTTTGCTGGGGATTGAGGACAATGAGCACTTCCTGTTCTCCATCTATAGAAAGAATAAATGATTCCGGCGTTAAAGCTAAATATTGGACTGGATTAAAAAGGTTAATTTCTATATCAACATCCCCTGTATTTTTGACGATCAATTGTTTTTCAGCCCGTTGTGATTGTTTAATAGTCGCTTTCACTAACTTCTCGCTGACCATAAAAGATGGCTTAGGAATGGATTCTCTTACTCTCGAAGTTCCTGCACCCCCTCCTGCACCTCCACCTGCGCCCCCGCCGCCACCTCCACTTCCTCCTCCCTCTCCCGCGCCGCCTCCGGTTCCTCCTGCAGCAGCGGCAATAATCATTATAAAGTCTTCACTGGAATTGAGGCCCAGGCATCCAGAGGAGTCTTGAGCAGTAATAAGAATATGCTCTGTACCAACTTGGGCCGCGGTAGGCGTGAAGCTGACATATCCGCTTCCGTTGATATTAAAGAGTGTCGTGTTGTCGAAAAAAGTGGTGCTGGTATTGGCACCGTAAAATGTCGCGCCAACTTGGTAGGTAAATACAGAACCGGCAGTTGCATTTTGGTCTGGGATAGCGGTGATGGTGGGCAATTTGACTATGCAGATATCCACGTCGCCATAGGAATTAGTCGCTTCACCGGTGATCGCATGGGTGAAAGGGAGCTTTACTGAATACAATATCATCAGATTTATTATATTTACAATCAACAATAAAGCTATTAGTGATAAGACCACTCCTCTTTTTTCCTTCATTTTCACAAGAAATAATATTATTATCTATAAATACTTATCTTTTTCAAAAGGTAATACTTCAGCAAAGTGAAGTGCTACTATCATAAGGTCGAGCTTTATAGATGTCTACATTGAATCGACAAGAGGGTTGTCTCACAAACTTTAGCAAAGTTTGATCAAAAGTGGTGCGACCTAAAGTCCCACGCGCAACCTTCAAATAATCCTGCGAAGTTGCGCCCGAGGGCTTCATGCCCTCTCTTGCCCTCCAGATGGGCGTAACCATCTGACGGGGAACGTCGATAAATTACTTTACACGAAAAAAGCGAGAAGATAGTAGCACTTCACAAGAAGCGTGAGGGCATCTTCGAAATT
>CAYOKQ010000075.1:0-5340 GCA_964404595.1 uncultured Methanosarcinales archaeon
CCTCTTGACCGCAATTGTCTGGTTTTCCTTAAAAATAAATTCGGTGATGGCTTTTGGCGCAGTGGTAGGCTCAACTGCTTTTTTTATCACTCACGGTTTTAAGCAAAATGCCGAGAAAGCAGAGCATGAAATGCTGCATAATAAAAGCGGTTCGATGTCCGATGTCGCTAAGATTTTGTATTTGGAAGTCATTGATACTACTTTCTCTATCGATGGTGTGTTGGGAGCATTCGCTTTTACTCTTTCTATTCCGCTCATTTTATTAGGCAATGGCTTGGGGGCAGTGGTGGTGCGACAGCTTACCATCGGCAATATCGAACGGGTGAAGAAGTATAAATATCTAAAAAATGGGGCGATGTATTCTATTTTAGGCTTGGGAATAATTATGGTGTCGGATGCTTTTGGTGTCCATATTCCGGCCTGGGTGAGCCCAGTAGTCACTTTTGCGGTT
Organism: uncultured Methanosarcinales archaeon; assembly: GCA_964404595.1. GTDB lineage: Archaea > Nanobdellota > Nanobdellia > Woesearchaeales > GW2011-AR9 > CAYJXA01. The sequence goes on from CAYOKQ010000075.1 coordinate 452, forward strand.
CTGGGATATTTTTTCTGGAAGTCGAAGAAAGAGTTGGATAAAAAAGAAGCATTAATTATATAAATCACTTTCAGTTTTACTCAGCGTATGGGGCCGTGGTCCAGCTTGGTACTGGCGCTTGCGATTTTTGCAGAGCGTTAGTGAGCACTAAGATTCACCCTTGGGGTGGGTGCGACCGGGGTTCGAATATGTTGTGAACTCGTGAACAACAGAACGAGATGCATGGCATCGACTTTCCTCGCGGTCCCATTTTTTCTTTGCCCATTCTTATTCTTGATGAAAGTTTATCTGCTGGTTTATTTTTCCTTCTTGTGTTAAAATTTGGGCTGCATAGAGTGTAACCCTCATATATTCACGTAAATAAGGGTTTGTGATTTCTTTGATATGTGGATTTAATCTATACAAGGGGTTGACGGCTTTTGGTTTTTTGGTGATAACTTTCAACTTCACCAGATGATCGAAAACCTCTTCCCCATGCTGATCTAAAATCTGAGCAGGTACTTTCCCAGCCGCATTTTTTCGAAAATATTCTCGTGGAATGTAATAGTCTCCTTTGAATAAAGCAGTCTTTCCATGAGTGTAGGCTCTGACTATTTGTGTATTTAGGCCTGCTTTCAGAAGCAACCGGTCTTTATAATCTTCAAGGTCAGATATTGTTTCTGCCGGGGTGGTCTTGGTATATTCCCCTGTAATCGTGAACAATTCCTGTTTAAGCTTTACTAGCTTCTCCAGCGAGGCATATTGTTCCAAATTATTTTCTATCCCAAATCTTTGCTCGAGACTTTCTTTGTCACCATTTTTTCTTATCCGGCCCAATACTAAGCCCAAAGTTCGGTGATATTTCGTAAATGTTTTTTCGGCCTGATAGAGCAAGATCGCCGGATTCATGTTTACCATCTTTAGAAAATTATCCTCTCCTACCATGCTTTTCATTTCGTGATGGGTTTCTTCCAGTTGTTCTAAGGTGACTCTCTGCGCAATATAATTTGCTTGATCTGCATCCAGACAGAATATAATAGCAAGGTATTCAAGTTGCTCCTCTTTCGTGCTTTTATTTGGACTGGTCATTGCTGTTAGTCCTGAAATCGGAGCTGGAGTTTTTCTTCTTGTTGCTAAAGTTCTGGTTGGAAAAGCCTGCGTTTCTGGTTGGGAAGAGAGAAGCTGGATGATCATATCCGCATTTTCGCGATTAATATACTTCTCTCTTCGTAAACCATCAGTGACTATCATTACTTCCTGGAATTTGGGCTCTTCTGGTTTTGGCGGATGAAAGCCACGCACTAATTTTTCTATTTCCGGATATCTTGCTTTAAAAGGTGCAAAATGTTGTTCCTCGGCAAGTTCTTTCAGGTTGTCTAGAAAACGAACGTAGAAACTTTGTTTCTGGCTGTCATCAAGTGAATGATGCGATTTGGACATCGAAACCCCGCAGCCAATGAGTTCCCGCATATTCTGCTGGAAATATTCTAAGAAAGCTTCCTGTTCTGCTTTTGGCTGGTATACTTTCATTTGTTGTCCCAAATAAAGCCGCATTATCTCTCGTGGCATTTTAAGCGAAATAGTGGTGAAAGGGTGGTGAGCAATTATTTCAATCCCACCAAACCTATTCTCATTTCTTCTGATGTTTGCCCTAATCATCTGTTCCAGTTTAGAAGATGCCGCTGGTGCCAGATCGAGCTGGCGCTCTTTCCGTTTGACATCGTATTCTGCAAAAGTGCGTACTTTCTGGGCCATTTTTCTATTCAAAATGTCCCGTGCTTATAAATTTACCTGTAATAACTACTTATAAGTAAATATCCTCTTGGTTTTTCAGAGTGTTGATTATTACTTATAAGTACTCTATAAATCACAAACTATTTATAGGCAACCTTTCTCTTCCTGCGAATATTATGATGGCAACCTATAGAGCCGGGAAAAGTGCGGTGAAAATAAAGGGGATAGAGAGCAGAATATTGGAAAAGGTTCTTCAAGCTCAAGTGTGCTTATCGGACTTAGATGATACTGATGCTGCTTCTCCTGCCAGGTTTGTGGCTCTGCAGAATTGGAAATCGCGGATGGTGCACGATTCAGCCTATCGCAATTGGTTTATTCGCACTGGGAGGCAATATCTTTTTAATAAAGATTATGAGTCACGATCTTGGAAAGAATATGTCGACATTTTTCTTAGAAGTGGTGAAAGATGGAATGAGCATGAATACACCCAAATTGATCAACTTATAAGTTCCGAGCAGATCGTGGCTTCTGTTTTTCCAGGAGTGCCGGAATTTTATGATATTTTATCTGCCCAAAAATATTATGTAAGCAGAAATATTCCTTTAATAGTACAGAAATACGGACAACAACTGGGGTTTTGTGATACTTTTGGTGAAGTGTATGATAAAGCCCACTTTGTAGAAAATTTTGTGCGCGAGCATAGCTCTGTTGAGCACTATCTGGTTCGAGGAGATTCAGAAGAAGATAAAGAGATGCTCAAAACACTACAAAGCTGTGTGCGCAGTTTAAAAATAAAATCAGTGGTAGGAATTTTTGTGGGTGATAATGCCCAAGCCAGCAATGGGTTTGAAATATGCACCAGCAGAAACCAGACAAAATTGGCGGAATTATTGCGTTCATGTGAATAAAATAATGGTTACAAGGAGAAAAATGCTACTGGAATTAGGGTTAGGGGCACTGGCTGTCGGAACAGGAAGTTACTTTATTCTGAATGACCAGCCCATGAGGCCAGCTCCGCAGCGAGAAGAAAAAGTTCTCTGTGATTTTCATGCGCATCCTTCTAAGAAAAATAAATTGGAGGATATTATAAACATGCTAGGTTCTCCAGGCTTAGTTGGATTAGCGGCAAAGTATATCGATAAAAGTGGGGAGGATATCTTGCTCTATGAAGAGGCGGTGGATATAGCGCGAATTAAACAGGATCGTTCTTTTGCAGAAATAACGCCGGGAAAATTAGCGAAATATAAACAGGGGTATTTTGTCAGGGCGCAGGAAATAAAAGCGGGCATCTTTCATGTTCTTGCTTTGGGATGGGAAGGAAACTATTTTCAATCTCATCAAAATTTTTCTACCGTTTGGGAAGCAGTGCAAGGTATTCATGCCAAAAAAGGCCTGAGCATATTCAATCACCCTTATTTTGTGGCCAGAGGCGGTTTATTGGTACAATTTGCCAATGAGGATGAAATTCAGGAAATAAGGGAAGGTTACGAGGTTGCTGATGCTGTAGAAGTGCACAATGCTTTTTGTATCAATTTATTGCCAGTAATAGCTTGGGTCCGCAACGCGAATCGCTTAGCAGAACAATTAGCCCAAGAATATGAACATAAAGGAATAGCAGGTTCTGACTGTCACAGAGAACTGGTACAGGCTAAAATAGTCGGTAATTACATCGATAGGGGCATCATCGAGAAAGGAGGAATAGAAGGAATTAAGCAAGCTGTGGCTTTGGGAAATTTTGAGCGATTCGGATCTTATAACACCGGCCCCTATGTCAGCCGATGGAGCTGGATGAAAGGGGTAGCTGGGGATGTTATCTCTGCATTGCGATAAAATATAATAATTATGAATTATTTTTGAACAGATTTCCGCTTTTGATTCAAAAATAATCTTTAATCTTGCGGTTTATTTCTTCGTGCACTAACCACAATACCAGCAATATTGCATCGATGCTTTCTGCCCAGGGATACAAGTCCCAGCGGGGGCAAAAAGAAGCAGTTCCAATATATGGCCAGAAAAAGGAGCGTATCGGTTCGCCGCCATAAGCACAATCAAGCAGAATATGGATCAGCCAGCCAAGGGCAATGACATAAAATATTTTACTCCATTTTTTATCGTCCTGATAATGCCTGATAATTCCTATCAATAAGAATAGGAAGACGAAGAAAAGGCTGTGGGTGAAGAGGCGATGCAGCCCTACGTCAGTTCCGGTGAGGAAACTGAGCAGCCAGCCTAACGGAATATCAATATCAGGCAATAATCCGGCAATGCCTCCTATAACTACAAGATAGCGAGGAAATTTCTTCTTTCCAAAGATGTAATGGCGCAGGAAATCAAGAATAATAATGGCGATGAGAACGTGGGTAACTGCGTAGGCCATAAGAAAGAGGAAAATGGTTGGAGATATAAATATTGTTATTTATCTCTCATAAAATAGACAATCTACATTGCTTTAATTTTTGTAAATTTTGTGCTCGACGACTGCGTTCATCCCAATCACCGCAAAGGTACCCTTGGACCAGCAAGTCTTCATCTTCAATGAAATATTTATGAGTCCAAGTACCGTTAGAATCAGCGGTTCCTTTAGATCTGATTACAAAACCTGTTGGCAGGCCATTTTTAAGAATATAAGCCAGGCCAATCCCTTTCGTCAGATCGGTGCCTTTGCATACATTTGCTTCCAACCCAAATCCTTGGCCGCGTAATACTTCCAAATGATATTCAGCTCCAGGCAGTGCTACATAATTTATTCCGGGAAATATAACCGGCTTGGAATAATCTTCCACTAAAACCGGAAAATGATTATTGGCTATAAAATCATCAAGATTACAACGGACCATGAGCATTAAACAGGGGTCTTCTTTTTAAATTTTTAGAAAAAATATGGACCGGCCGAGACCTTCGAGATAATAAATATCCAATCGAACTCGGAGTCTCATCCATGCCAAGGATGTGTCATACCATTAGACCACCGGCCCATTAAAAATGGGAAATAGGTGTTTTCTTTAAAAAGCTTTATTCAGATTTTATCAATCCTTCTTTCCCCTCTCTTTCTTAAAGAACCCTTTTTCCCATAATAATTCCAAATAATCTTTTTTTTTTTTTTCAAAAATCCCTAATTTTTCCAAAAAAGAGAATATTTTTTTCTTGTAGTAAAAATAAACTGGTCCAGACATTCT
>CAYOKQ010000076.1:0-5302 GCA_964404595.1 uncultured Methanosarcinales archaeon
GATGAAAAATAACGAAGAATAAAAACCTTTCTATCAGTCAAATATGCACACCCCCGTTTTGCGGGTATCAATTCCGATAAGGGAAAGAATGTGATAAAAGCGGCGAAATACTTGTTTTAATGCTTACTGAGAAAATCTTAAAGGGAAAACTTAAGGTTTGGTACGGAAGGAAGTAACGGGCTCCTGGACTCATTTGTCTTTTTTTGGAGATTTTATTACCTCAAAAGCAAATTGATCGATCTCCGTATCTTTTCCTTGTATTACGCGTGCTAAATCATCCGTTACTACGGTAAATGCTAATGGCTGATTAAACCCCCTCTTTTTTGGTGGAAATTTATTGATTTCTAATCTTTTTCCATTTGAGCAATACAATGAAGCTACGCAAGAATATTCAGGACCATGAATTATTGGTAAAGAGGAATAATTTCTGGCAATTTCTCCCAATTTTCTGGCTCCTTCGATACCAGCCAGGGCGATAACATAATCATTCTTCATTAATTCTTCAGGAGTCATCTCTCCAGTTTGTAGCTTATCGTGGGAGACAAAGCGTACATTGTAGTCTCCTTGTCCTATCCTGTCGTTAAGTTCATCTTCAATTAATATCGGAAGCCCATTTTTGACGTTAGGGTTATCTTGAATATATATTCCTGTATGAGGGACATACAGCATTGCAGTAAAAGCCCACATCCCATTTTTTTCTAATATTTTCCGATGCATTTTTCTAAATGGTTCTGCTTGTTGCTGTTTATTAACATCGCTACTCACGAGATAAGCATCGTGGGCAAGTTCAATCATTTCACTTAAAGTAGCTCTGGCAGCTTTCTCTCTATATTGCGGTTCAAGTAAATTTGGATCAAGCCTTTGCCAGGAAGTTCCCCAGTCTGCTGTTCGTTTGAGTGGAAAATAATTGTTTTTTTTCATGTTTATTTCTCTTTTTGAGATTCCCATATATCTGATTCAAGCGTGATTCTTTCATCCAAAGTTGCATTTTTAATTTTATCAAGGAACATACACATTGATTTCTTTGTTTATTTATAAAGTTTATCTTATTTTTGTTACTTAATAGTAATCCTTAAAATAGCCCCCCCCCCCCCAGCAACTCGAATACAAGGAGAAGATTAATCCTACCATCAGAAAAACTTCCCCAACCCCGTCTGCCTCATCTCAATACTAAAGCAATGAGCTTCTGGCTATATCTTATCAAATAACGTTGCCATTTCTTGCAAGTCTAAATATAAAAAACGATCTGCCTGCATCTTTTGCACACAGTGCGGCGTAAATCCAGATTTAGAGACCAGTACAAAAGTATACTTCCCCCCCAACCCAAGCAAGGTGGATTTTTGTATTAATTGGTTTACTATGTCTACATCCAGGGGCTTGGAAGACCATTTTATTTCTCCCACCAGAACACTTTTTTCTTTATGATTATACGCAAGGATATCTATTTCATTGCCATTTCTATCCCACCAATTTCCAATATTCTCAAAACTTATTTTATGATTTTTTATCTCTTTTCCATTATAGGCAATGAATAACTCCTTTACAACATCCTCAAAAATTCTGCCGATGTAACTGTTTAACTGTTCTTTAATAGTAGCCAAGACAAACTCAGTATTTCCCAAATTAAGGGCTGTCTGATTCTGAAATATAAATTTATACCAAAATTTGAAAAAATTATCTTTAATCCTATATCTGCGCAGCCTTTCCTTACCTAAAATAGGGTCATTTTTCTCCACTAAATCCAATAATAAGTCCAGTTTTTCAATGTAGGCTGGAATTGTCGTCGACGTAATTTTTGTGAAATCCTGAATTTCTTTTAATATTTCTTTACCGGAAGAGATAGATTGTAATATGGAATTATATTTAGCATGGATTCGCACATTTTCGTATTCTAACAAAGTTTTGGGCTCTTCTGACAATTCACCTCCTTTTTTTAAGAGCAGTTCTGTAATCGCGGCAGTCGTAGTTTCGTAGCGTTTTGTTTTTTCCAGATAATAAGGGGTTCCACCAAATACGGCATATCTGGCAATCTTCTCTACTTCTGGAAGCTCTTTAAACATAAGGCGAAAATCTTTATATCTAAAAGGGGATATTTTTATTTTTTGGGTTCGACCATACAATGCACCGGCCTTGCTGCTGGTTATTTTATGAATCATTCCTATGGAAGATCCCACCAATAATATCATAAGGCGTTGATCTTTTAAAATTTGATCCCAAAATTTCTGAAAAGAAGTTATCACTTCCGGGGCTACTTCCATGAATCGCTGAAATTCATCAATCACGAGAATGAACTTATTTTTTTTAGATTTTTCTATAAGATACCGAAAAAAATCGTCAAAATCAGAAAAAATAATTGTTTCTTGAAGTTGTTCTTGGATTGCAGCCGAGAGGGAGTCCAGGAGGACCTTTTTCTGGGCCAGATCAACATAAAAATAAAGTTTCGGTGATTTATCCTCTAGAAATTTCTTGACTAATTCCGTTTTGCCTACTCGCCGGCGGCCGTATATTGCGAGCATGGCTCCTTTATCATAAGAGTGGAGTTCTTCGTATTTTTGGTTGAGTACAGCGAGTTCTTCGGTTCGGTCATAAAATGAGGTTTTGCCCATAGTATTAATACGATAATATTATAATATTAACATGATAATATAACTGTTATATAAAGCTTGTGTTATAAAGTAACTCCTTTAAAGTAATTAAAAACAGAAAGATTTATAAATAAAAGTTATCTTCCTCTTATAAAATGGCTAATTTGGAAGGCGTTGTGGATACGGGGATCTTGGAAGAAATTCATACAACAGTAGTGAGTGCATTAGAGCAAGATCTTTATCGACCAACCGTGGGAAGATTCCGACTGCAACAAGCACAAGGAGAATTTAATGTTGGAAATTACACCGATGGGCGTCGTATTTTATTGGTGCCTAGTACTATTAAACGGTACGAATTACACTTTCAGCCTCGACGTCATGAGGAAACTCCCGGGGCAGTTGCTCATCTCAAAGATGTAGGTATAATTTATAGTCAAGAAATCAATGATCACAAAATCGAGCGCAATTTTGAAGTTTCCTTCAGTTACCCTTGCTATTTTGAAGTTTCTTTCAGTTACCCTTATAGGAAAAGTGTTGAGGAAATTGGTAGTTTAGAACTGTTTGGCTTTGAACTTATCTCTCGGGTAATGCGATACAATAAGGCCACACGAGGGGGACAGTGCACTCACGAAACCCTGCGATGGATTTACGATCAGTTGCGTGACGCCAGAACCAAAAGTACCGATATGGTGGGACATAGATAATACTCAGAAAAACTTCCCCAACCCCGTCTGTGTACTCTCTCCTACCAATTCATCTTCTTTATATCCAAGCACCAAGAAAATACTCGCTACCGCCGGCAAAATCTGGTGGTTCAGATAATATTCTGCATCATATTCTCCTGCTTTCACGTCTTCGGGCAATTGAGCCCGCTCGCGCACGATGCCCGGGCCTTTAGCAATAATATAATGTACCACCGTCCCAGGCGATATCGTCTCCCCCTGCTCACGCAAACGCGAAGCAATCACTACATGGGGTCCAACGGATGCATAGGAATCAAGATCACGGGTAATCTGGGTTTTAATCACAAATTTCTCATTGGGAATTTTTCCTTCTTTCACCTCTTTGGCTACTTCGCGCACATAACGCAAAGCCTCCTCGACTTTATCGGTTAAGATCAACGATAATACTTTTTCCTGCACTTCTTTGGCAATCGCCGACCAATTTCTGCGCACCGTTTCAAATCCGGTGATCTTTATTTTCCCTTTCTCATCCATCAGAGCATATTTCTTTTTCGCACCACGCTCTGATCCTTTCAACGCCACAAAAATTCCCCGCGGATAATATCCCTGAAAATCAAGTTCCATGTGTCCGGGCAGATCAAAATTGATCTCGTTCATGAATTCGAGTGCCTCATCGATAACTTTATTTTCCAGAATAATGAAACAACTATCTGTATCCGCATATATCACTTTAAATCTTTTTTCCTGTGCTTTAGCGATAGTTTGCCGGATGTAGTTGCGGGCATACGCCGTCGTGGAAGCAGCACATTCCAAACAATACCACCTCGCTCCATAAAAACCCAGATACCCATAAAAAGAATTGGCCAGAATTTTAAGTGCGTAACTTCGTGCCTCCAGCATTTTCGTATCTAATCCTTTCCCTTTTTCTTCTTTAATCAGTCTCTTTAGATCTGCCCGGCGCAGAATTAACTCTTCGAGCACGCTGGGAATAAATTTCTTCTCTTTCTGGCAGAACCAGTATTCCTCTTTTCCAGGAACATGCTCTTGCCCCTGGCAGCAGCTGCATCGAAAACTTTCTGGTCCGATATTGTGGGCAGTAATAATGGTGGGATACAGTGAGCGAAAGTCAAATACCGCCAGATCTTTATACAGTCCTGGGGCAGGTTCTAGTACAAAAGCTCCTTCAATGGACTCTTCCATACGTTGCTGGGTTTCGTAATCCCCGGGCTTATTAGGAGCAATAACGGCATACTCAATCGAGCGCTTCATAATGTAACTTTCGACGAGCCGGCTAAAGCGCATTCTGATAATATCAAAGACGGGAAGCCCTATCAATTTTGTAAATTCAACCATATCTGGCAAGAGCAATTGGCATAATTTTCCAGTTAGGTGGGCATCATGCAGATTATATGCACAAAAGTCAGTTAATTTCTCTGGTTCGTTGTCCCAGATATGACCTAATTCATCCAGATTCACCACATGCTTCTTGTGGCCAAGTAATTCTTCTGACACAGCATCCAGGCCTAAACTATCGGTCTTCAGATCCTTGCCGAAAATATTGCGGATGAATTTAAACACATCGATATGCAGTATTCCTTTAATTTTACATTCCCCGTCACGCATCCTGCTGCTGACCATAAGTTCAGATTTATCCATCCCAATGTCAAACAGTATTTTATATTTGTCCGCCCTGGCCTTAATGTATGGGAAATCGAATCCATCGCTGAAATAGCCGGTGATAATATCTGGATCATAATTGAGAATAATATCTCTGCATCTGCCCAGTAGATCTACTTCATCTTGCATAATTTCAAGATAGTCTAACTTATGGTTAAAATGCTTCCAGGTGATAACTTTTCTAAACTCCTGTCCTGATTCATCGACACCATAGAACCCCACCATCAAAATAGGGTTTTTGGCATGATCTATTTCTTTGCGGGCAGCATATGTTTCTATATCAATTGCCAGGATTTTTACTTTTGAAATCACTTCGTTGCTTTCCTGGTCGATGCCGTGGGCAAGAGAGTCGGGCAC
>CAYOKQ010000077.1:0-4916 GCA_964404595.1 uncultured Methanosarcinales archaeon
TAAGTAAAAAGCCCTAGTTCAGCGACCATTTTAGGATCATTATAGGACTGAAACTTCCCGGAGTTTGGATTTGTTCTTTGAGGAAATGATCGGCATATGGTTCCCAGTAGCGTGAAAAAAACATCATTCATTGCTATAGAATAATGCATATCAAGACCAAAGCTTCCTAAGCGAGCATAAGATTCGAGTCCCTGCAAACGACCTAATTTCCCATCATTTTCAAGATCCTCTTCATCATATAATTCAAAAAGCCCTTGCGGCTGTATGAGTGATAGTCGGATTAATTTTATATCTTTTGGGTTCATGGCACACCTCATAATTTACTCTTTTGTGCTTTATCCGAAATAATGGCGCTATGCCCTGTTTGATCTTCAATAATGATTTTGATAGCTTCCTGCCCGGCCATGGACCTATTTAATTTCTTAATCAAATTTTTAGCTTTCTTTTTGGTAGCATCTTCATCTTCATCATCCATAGTTCCTTGGATAATTTCTTTTACTTTCTGCAGTAATCCTTCCACATTGGTGACGTAACCGCTCGATGCCGGGCCCGGTTCCATGGTGATAACGTGAGGAATCTTGACGGTTGCTTCTCCTGACTTGATCACACGGATATTCAGATCCTCCTCACCGGCTACTTCCAGGGTGTAGCGGCAGGGTTCTTTCTTTTCAGCAGGTTCCACATCGGACTTTTTAGTGCCACAGGCTTCACATTCCATGCCAAACACAAATACCCGTCCAAAGTAAGGGATGTCTAAATCCTCTTCTTTGAGAGTAGCTTTCTTTTCACCGCAAAATGGACATGGCTGCTCTTTGATTTCTGTCATAACTCTGACCATACGAAGGAGGTTTAAAAAGATTTTGCTTCTGGAAAAAAAGTGTAGAAGCAAATTTTATAAAGGGAACATAATAGTACGTCTTTTACGTATGCACTGGTGGTCTAACGGTTACATTAAAAGTGCCGCAAAGGACATCAGCCTTCCAAGCTGATTATCCGGGTTCGAAACAGATGTCACGCCATCTGAGAGGCGGAGCGAACTACGCCAAACGTGAAAGACTATTCACATTGAGGTGGAGTGTATTCCCCTCAAACGTGAAGAAATTCACCTTGAGCACAGTGAACTAGCCAAAATCGTGGCAATTTGCCGAAAGTCCCGGCCGGTGCATAAGTCCTTTAGGTGGATGCACACCCCTCAAAAATGGGGGGTCGTTGGCGGTGTCTACGTCGGTTAGTCGCAGTCTTGGGACACGAACTAATCGATGGATGCCCGGCCGATGCATTCACCATGTAGGTGGATGCACAACCCCTCAAAAAGTAGGAGAATTAGGGGTGCATTCATCTTTTATATTCTGTCCCAAAAGTATGTAATACATAGCTTTTAATAGGAATTCTGGCACTTTGGAGGACATAATGGTAGATGACGATTTATACGGGAATAAGGCACGGTACGAGAAGTTATTAAGAAGAATAGATCATATCACAGAAAAGCCTACCAGGGCTAAATATTACTGTAAAAACCCCCTTAACGCTAAGTACTTTCAGAAACTGATCCCTTATTTCGATGCCAAGGACTTAAGTTACATTCGCCGGAACAGAGTACTCTATTTTCTTACGATGATAACATATGTGATAGAAAAAGACCTCAAAGACTGCGATAGGGAAGATATTAACAAGCTGGTGGCATTTACTCATATCACCAATAAGACCGCTTATAGCAAAGGAGATACAGTCAAGGAGATCAAAATTATATGGAAGATATTATTTCCTGAGCGTGATAGTCTCGGTCGGATGGATGAAACTATCGTTCCTTATGTGGTGCGGCATTTATCCAGAAAGGTAGATAAGAGCAAAGAGAAATTGCGAAATGACCGTGTTACTTGGCCAGAATTTGAGAAGATACTGGGCTTCTTTTCTGGTGACAAGAGAATACAGGCATATTTGATGCTGGCTTTAGAGTCTTTAGGCCGACCACAGGAGATTCTCTATACCAAAATCAAGAATTATGAATTCCATGATAATTTTGCCAAGATTTGGATTTCAGAGCATGGGAAGGAAGGAACTGGCTTTTTACAATGTATAGATTCATATCCTTATGTACAAGAATGGTATCAACAGCATCCCTTTAAGCATAACCCTAATGCCTATTTCTTCATCAATGGAAGAGGTCGAGGGAATTATGAGCAGCTTAAAAATAATTATATCAACAAGCTGCTAAGCCATGCCTGTAAGACGTTAGGTATAGATAAACATATCACGTGTTACAGCCTCAAACGTAATGGAGTTACATTTCGAAGGCAGCGAGGAGATTCAGATGTACAAATTCAACACGCTGCCAGGTGGACTTCTACCAAGCAACTTAAAGTGTACGATATGACCACCCAAGAGGACGCTTTAAAAATAGAATTGGAGAAACGAGGCATGGTTAATATAGTGGAGAAGGAGAAGTTTGATTCAAAAGTAAAATGCTGTATTTTTTGTGCACACAACAATGGCTTCACGGCTGAATTTTGCGTTAACTGCAAACGGCCACTGAACCGAGAAAAGATTGAAGAAATGGCGCAGGCACAAGAACGAATGATTAATCACGATATGATGCAGCGATTTGACCGCATTGAACGAATTTTTGAAAGTATGGTGGGAAAGAAAGCGGGGTTAGGATTGTAAATAACCTTCACGAATCAATGCAGCCATGCTCTTCATGTTTGATTGTGCTACCAGCCGGAGCTGTTCCTCTTCTTCTTTCGTTATCCTCAGAGAGAAAACTCTATCTTTGGCTGCGTCTTTATAGGAGCATTGTATTTTCATGATTTTAGTTCAGCTATTTCTTTTTCTGTCCTTTGCAGAATTGCTTCAATGTCTTTGTACATTTGAACTCTAATGGCCATAATTTTCTGTTCATTCATGGGAAGCATCCCCCTGCGGTTGGTAAATAAACAAGAGAAGAGGGATACCTTGATCCAGCGTTTGAGCTTGTTCAATTCGCTTCAAAGTAGCTGGATATGTTCGACAGTATTCTAATTGGTATTGCCACTTTTGCGAGGTTTGAAGTTGAGGGAATTCATCAATAATTCGTCGTTTGAGGCGAATAAGAGTGTAGGCTCTCGATGATTCTTCATAGGAAATTCTGCCACTGGTAACAATGGGCTTAACAAGAGGTTTAATTGTCTTCATCGTCATCACCTATGGGGACATATCCCCTGCCAGGGTATTTTTCTTTCACGAATCCCGGCAATTCAAAATATGACCAGCGCAGTTTTGGTTTTTCCATGCTCTTCCTTAAGCAAGAACCAATAGATATACTTTGCATTATATATTATTGGAACATAACAATTTCAGGCAATAGGTTTATATAATACCTCTTCGCTAGTAGTTACACCATGCTGGAGCTTGAGCTTGACGACAGCTTAGCGGACTTGTGCCAAGATGTGGCAGATCCACAGACACGCATCGCGCTCCATGGGAAAAAGCGTCTTTCTCTCCAATTCGTACAGGATTTAATGGAAGTGGGTGATAGGCAGACCTTACAAGAGCGAGTTTCGGCAGTATTTAGACAGTATCGGCATGACCATAATCCTGATTTTGAGATTACTGACCCTCTGAAAGTTATCGTTCGGCAGTATGTCGGACTTGCTGATTTTGGAGTGAAATTTAAGTGTGCTGACATAGAGGTGATGGGGGATTATGCGCTGAAAACAGCATCGTATGGAGTCAAAACACATTTATTTCACGAAATTGCAGTTCCGTTAGTGCAGCAGTTTATTTCGGTGTGTGCTGGAAAGAAGAAAACAGGAGCAGTTATTGCCTCTGTTGATGCGCTGCAACGCTCTGGCCGACGAAGTGATGTTGGAAAATTGGAACTCCCTCAACGGTTGGTGAAGGAAAGTTTGGAACGGATTATTTTGGCCTTGCCATTGCCTATAAGCAGAGGAGCACCTGTTGATTATGGTGATTATATCCATAGTGTGGAGGCAGAGAGTATTCACGTACTGGCTGAACAGGTGAAAGATAAAGAAGTTCTCAAGAGAATGATTCGTAAACGGCTGCAAGAGCCAAATGTGCAGGCAGATAGACTTATCCCCATTGCTGCTGTCACGGGTAATTTTTCAGATTTGGAAGCGTTCTGCCATACCATTGGGTTAGCGGAAGAAGGATTGAGAATTCGACAAATCTATGAAATTTCCAAAGCACCGCATTTATTGCATCGTCTGGAAGATATTGCCTGGCAGCAGATGCAGGAAGAGAGATTTACTGGACGAGGTATGAATGTCTATCCCTGGATTCGCAAATTCGTGCAGATGGATGAGACTAAGATACTCGCGCTGGCAGATGATAAAATAACGATGGCTTTCCCCAAAATGCAGGGGTTAGATTTAATGACTAATGGAGCGTTAGCGAGCAGTGTGCGTAATTTATGCTATCCTTTGGATGGAGCAATGGTGCTCTATGAATCATTAGGAATATCCGAAAGAGACATTCATACCAGAGTTCGTGAGATTGCGTTAGAGAAAGGTGCATTAAAAGTTGCCACTCGACTCCTTACGATGTATGGTGATAATCAAGCGCGATATAAAGTTGGATTAAAATATGCCGAGCAGGGCGATTTTGAAACTGCATTTCATTTTTTCCAGCATACCAATATAGAACAGGTGGCGACAAATGACCGCTTATTTTATGAGACGATTGCGAGAAGGATTATTCCGCTTGCTCAAAAAATTAACCCAAAATTATTGAAGCAGAAAATTAACGATACAATCAAGAAATTTGTGGTGAGAGATATTGCAGTTACCGATAAGGGTATGGTTATTGATTTTGGTGTTGGCTTTTATCAGGTTGTCAAAGGAAAAAGAGAAGTTGTCAGCAGAAATAGTGTTGAGAACGTTGCGTATGGCTATCTTGAACGTGATATTCATAAGAGA
>CAYOKQ010000078.1:0-4779 GCA_964404595.1 uncultured Methanosarcinales archaeon
CGATTGGAACAGAAACTAGCATCTACTCTAACTTTAAGTATGGGGATGGTGCAGGCGTTCCATACATCTGGAGAAGCAGGAACGGAAGAACAAAAAGTAATTCTTGAAAAATTGTTAAAGGATGTAACGGGCCATGTTTATTCTGATGCGGCTAATTTCCAGGATAGATGCATGAAAAGAATCAAAAAAGAAGATAGATCTGAAAATGTTAAAGAATTGATTGGCGCATTAAGGGGAATTGTTGAAAACGCACATCCTACCCTTGACGATATCAAAACCGTTCTAGAAGTAGGTATTTATGCAAGTGAACATCACGAAATTCCCAAAGTGGTTTATATGCAATTAGAGGATACTCTTAAAACAAAAGCGGCGCAGAGTTTAGAGGATAGGGTTGAATTAATTAGAATTGGTGGAACTCTCCTGAAAAATAACGGAAATCTCACGGCAACGTATGAATTTTTGCACCGAACAGCAGCAGAGAGTAAGTTTTCTTCCGCAGAACCATATGCGCAAGTCGTAGCGGAAGTTTCGCGCGTCGCAGCAGAAAAAGCTGACGTTTTAAGATTTGTCAATAAGTATCTTGAGAGACTTTTAGAAAAAAGAGAATCAGTGGATGGTGAGACAATAGGGGCTGGTTTTGAATATGTGGAGCAATTATACCAGTTGAGTAAAGAAAGGGTAAGAAAAAAATCAATTTCTGATGGCAGAGACTTACTCGCCAGAGAAGATTTCTCAGAACAAAAAGGGAGGTATAGTAATATCCCCACACCAATTCTTGTTCATTTGGTAAGAACCGGGCTTCGCGAGGAGTTATTGGAAAAGGCAAACGCGTTGTTTGGCCATAAAGACCTTCAGAAGAACACTGATCATCGGCGCAGGATATTCCGCTCATTATATGCGCTGGATTCAAATGAGCAGAAAAAAGAGATCGTGGAACACTTGCTCACTCACGTGGATTCTGCAGAACAAGTCACAAAAATATTGGGACACCTCGAGATTTTACAAGATAGCGGACATTTGGTTTATTTCTTCGAGGAAACCGACGGGTCAAGAATAATCAGGAAATTGAATGATTATGCCATTAACAGCAATTTGCATATGCTTGGCTTAAGCGATGACTATAAAGAGAAAATTGCCGATAATCCTCATCGAATAAAAGCCCACAACTTATTGAACATGATTTCAACGTTTGGTGGGGTTTTGGTTGGCTCTTATGCTGACGGGATACCTTTACTTAAAGAAATCACCGAGCATATAGTTGATGATGACTTTGATCAATGGCGATATGCCCATGACAAAGCAAAGGCTCAATTAGATTGTTTGATCGATGAAGAGGGAGGAACCGAACTGGATGAAAATGTCGTGAGTGCGTGGAGAAGTAATGGAACCTCCGAAAGATTAGTGGGAGATATTGATAAATTACAACCCAGAATTAATGCTTTAAATATTGTTGCCGATGAATTAAAAGGACAATACCAAAGAGCAACCGGCTCCGAAGCAACCGCCCAAACCTTACAACACTTAGAGCAGCGAGTAGACGAGATAACTGCCGCATTTAGAAGCGGACAACCAGACCTAGATAAAAAAGCGCTGGGGCAAGAAAAGAGAGAATTGCTCCTCAAATACGAAATGTTACAGGCAATTTTAAGTATCGAGAATGCAACCCCGGAAGCATTTTTAACCCTGAAACAAGACCTTGATAAAGTTTCTGGGAAAACTTCAGATGATGACATGAGGGCAACATTTGGAGAAGTAAAAAAGATATTAGATTCGCCGGAAGTTAAAAATTTAGAAAGAATAACGGTTATTGAGACTGATGCGCCCCATAAATTATTTGATGTTGGAAAAACGCCCGTGCAAAGCTGTCAACGATGGAATGAAAGGACAGGTTATAATAAATGTTTACTAGCCTATGTTGCTGACGCTAATAAAAAGTTGTATCATGTCATAGACGAAAGTGGAAATGTCATTATTCGGAGCGTCGTAAGGTTGCTTCCATTCGATAAAGAATCTCCCGTACTTTTAGTGGAGAGGCCGTATGCTACCAGATGGACTAAAGATTATGGCCGAGCATTGTTCTCCCAAATTGCTCAGAGGGCGTTGGAATTAAATGAAGTGTTGCGGGAGCCTATTGCTATTGCAACCAATGATTCACGTATTGAAGAAGTAATGGAGGACTTTGTAAAACAGTATAAATTTAAATTGCACAGCAAGAAGTACGAACGAAAACTGCCGGAAAGCAAGAATGGGTTTGAATATTACGATTCGTTAGGCGGATGTTTGCCCAGTGGTTCAAAAGTACATGGGCAGTTAAAGTATGTGTTTATTGCAGGGGAATAATAACTTAAATTATTTCCCATTGGGTGAAGTCTATCAAGTATACTTTTTCTTCTGAAGGGCACCACAATGTATTTTCCCAACCATCGGCATCATTTGGCTTAAATAATCTTAAATCTGCTACTTTTTCTCTTTCTATATTTACTAATTCATCAATTTTTCGCTGAACTGGCACTGATAAATATTTGGGGTTCGGAATCAAGCCGTTGACATATTCCATGACAAAGGCAGGATATTTATGCGTAAGACAAAATAGAGCCCAATCGTCTTCTTCATCTGGTTTCTTCAACTTAAATATCCCATATGGTTCTGGAACGGAAACTCCTTTTTCATATAATCTTCTGGCTATCTCATATTCTTTCTGTATACGTTCACCAGTAGGACTTACCTTCCAAAACAAACTTTTTAACCCTTCTCGTGCATACTGGAATTTAGCAACTCGACCGTCCCCTAATTTATAGACTAAGCCATCAGCCCCGTCTCCAATAAATTGCATGTTTTCGGTAGGTGTCATTTAAAATCCCCCTATTTGTCTTAACAGAGTAGAACTATGGGGAGTATTTATACATTATTTCCTCCTTAGGAGGATATAGTAGAAAAGTTTATATAGAAACAATACTTTGCTGAGGTTATGAACATAGAAATATTAAAAGAAATTGGCTTTACAGAAGGAGAAACCAAAGTGTATATGGCTTTAATCCAGTTAGGAGAATCCACAATTGGACCTATTTCTAATAAAGCAAAAGTAACTCCTGCTAAAGTATACCCTATCTTAGAGAAACTCAAAGAGAAAGGGCTGATTACATATATTATTAAAAGCAGAACAAAAATTTTTCAGGTATTAAATCCCAATAGAATTATTGATTATATTGAAGACAAAGAGAGGAAGCTACAAGTTCAAAAAGATGAAGTCAAGAACTTTATCCCAACTATAATTCCCTTACAAAAATCAGAGGCTGCGCAATATGCTACTGTTTATGAATCATATGCCGGAATTAAAACCCTCTATGATGAAATACTGGATTATCTTTCTAAGAATAATGAACATTTTATCGGCTTTACCTTGGGGGAAGAATATATTAATAAACAGGCGAATTTATTTTTCAAGAATTATGATGCCAAACGAAGAGTATTAAAAATAAAAACCCAATTAATTGCTTTAGAGCATCAACGGATTTTTCTGAATAAAGAATATGGGGGAGATACTAGCATAAAAATAAAATATCTCAAAAAGGCTGTTCCCACTGGGCTAATTATTTGGGGGGATAAAGTGGCTACTCTTCTCTGGTATAGTGTACCTTCAGCTTTTGTTATTCACTCAAAACCAAATGCAGAAGCTTATAGGAAATTCTTTAATGACCTATGGAAAATTGCTACCGTATAACGCCTAGTATTTGCACCTTTAACTACTCCTAAAAGTTTATAAACGATTGCAAATAACATAAAGATATGACCCCCATTACCTGGAATGATTTTGAAAAAGTAGAGTTAAGGGTTGGCACTATCCTTACAGTAGAAGATTATCCTGGGGCTAAGAAACCAGCCTATAAATTATTGATTGATTTTGGTGAGTTTGGAACCAAAAAGTCAAGCGCCCAGATCACAAAACTTTATACCAAGAAGGATTTGGTCGGCAAGCAAGTCATTTGCGTGACTAATTTTCCGCCAAAACAAATTGGCAGTTTTATTTCCGAAGTTCTTACGACGGGTTTTGTGAGGGATAATGGAGAGGTTATTCTGGCAATACCGGAAAGAAAGGTAAAGAATGGATTGAATTTAGCATGAGGTAATCGTTAACGGGAGGATTGCAGAAATTACTGAGCAACTGCCAATAGATTTTTCACATTCACTTCGGAAAGAGACTCTACGGGAATTCGCTTGGAAACATCCAATAATTCAATACCTAAGATATTCCCTTTCTCATCTAAATCAATAATTGTAAAATCGTCAATCTTCTTATTTTGGGCAAATTCTCCTTTTCTAAATTCAATGTACATTGCATCTGCCTGCTTATCATAGCTGATTTCCATTTTATAGCCAGTATATAGTAACCACCTTTAAATTATTTTCGGTTTTTTCGACCACCACTTCAATAGTCCCCCTCGTAAGCGTCTTCTGATAGTAATACTTGCCATGTTTCTTTAAGGTTTTATCTGGGCATTTGATGGCATCGGCAACTTCCTCTTTCAAAATCTTTCGTCGGTCAAGCTTTAATTCAGCATGAATTGTAAAAATAATTTCCACAGACTCCCAAAAACCATCCTGTTAATAAAACTTACTTCTCAGCGTACCTTGCATTTAAACGATCCAAAACCGTTAGTTTTTCCTTGCCGGTACAGGAAATGAGAAAAAAGTTCAAAAAATTACACTTCATCCACCCGCCAATGCGGATTGACTTCCATATCCCCAGACTGCCCCCGGCGAAGCACCCCTTCCCAGGCA
>CAYOKQ010000079.1:0-4506 GCA_964404595.1 uncultured Methanosarcinales archaeon
TTTTTGTGATATTTTTGGGATATAGGTACAAGGTTTTGGCTGATAATTTTGATTATTTTGACTACATCTTCTTCTTTAGTCTGTTCTAGGGATTTTTGAAAGATAGTGTTTAATTCATGGATAGAATCTTTGAGGCTTTCTATCTCTAAAATAAGCTCATTAGCTTTGGTGTCTGGTTGGGTAAGCTTCTTTTTAAGGCCTTCAACTTCTGCTTTTAGATCAGCCAGTAGTTGGTGGGGGAGAACTTCATAATCATCATCAGCCATTCGTATCACCTGTTTTAGAAGGAATAAAGTAATTTTGTATATAAAGGTTTCCAGATATCTTTTTTCCTTTTGATTCTTTCCGTAAACTTTATAAATACACGTACATACACGTATCCATGGCCACTAAAACCTTGACAATTACTGAGGATGCCTACGAACGCCTCGCGACAGCGAAAGAAGAAAACGAAAGTTTTAGCGATGTAATCAATAGGATCACCGGGAAAGTAAGTTTATTATCCATTGCCGGAATTTTAACCGAGAAGGAAGCAGATAAGCTCGAAGAACGTATTATAGAAGTTCGGCGCCGTTCTCGCAGTAGAATGGCTCGTATTGCCAAGGAGCTCAAAGAATGATTTTAGATACATCATTTATTATTGATATCTTAAAAAATAAGCCGTCAGCATTGATTAAAGCTCATGTATTGGAAAAATCATCCCTGCCGGTGAGAACAACCGCAATTAGTGTCTTTGAGTTATGGCAGGGAATTGAGGATATCCAAAATCCACAAAAAAGAGAGAAAATAGAGCAATTTTTATCTGGGATGGGATTACTTGCTCTAGATCTTGAGAGTTCTAAAATTGCAGGCCGAATGTATGCAGAGTTGGAACGCAAAGGTGAGGTAATAGAGGTTGAAGATTGCATGATAGCGGGAATTGCCAAACATCATAAAGACACTATTCTTACTCGAAACGTAAACCATTTTGAAAGGATAAAAGGGATTTCCGTGGCAACGTATTAATTTGATGCTTTCATCAAAGTTTTTTGACAGAAAGATATATATTCCTGTTTGGTTTGTCTGTTACGATGGTAAATGCAGAAATTCAACTTCTCAGGGCTACTTACGAAAAAAAATTAGTTGAAACAGAGCGTGACTTTCAACAAGTGAATGAGAAATTTGTGCAATCGTTGCGTCTTATTGGCTTACTTAACAAGAAGCAGGAAACTGTCCTTCTTAAAATGCAAACTAATAACTCTCAACAATTTTTATCTGCATTAAATGAGCTATCCATTACTTTGCAGCGGGAATTGAGGGTATTAACCATTATCGCCAAGGCTATTCCAAGAGCTATAGCATTAATGGATGATTCCATTAAGAATTTTAATAATGCTATTGATCAGCTTATTGCTAGGTCAAGAGATGATAAAAAAGCTGTTGCTAATCTAAAAGAGATAAGAATTAGAGTTCAAAATGATAATCTTCTTCTGCAAGAATTGCTTGCTTTTAGTTCTAAAATAATGATTCAGATAGAAAGAAGAAATGCTGCCGGTCTTCGTTCTGTTGAAATTGAAAAAAATCAAACTAAAAGTATAAAAGAAAAGTCAATGGTATGGAAGGAGTTCCAAAAACTTCGTGAGCAAGAGCTAAAATATTGGCAGCAGCTCATTGCCAAAATTAGTCCAAATGCCATCCCGGGCTTCCAGCGATGCTATGAACAATACCTATCCCAAGACGCTGGAGATGGGGGAAACGCAGCATTTGCTGGTTCAATAACAGGGGTTCCCCTTGGGGCTATCGGTGGATTTTATGTTGCAGCTAAATTCCCACTATTTCAAGATACTTCTCAAGGCAGTGTTTTTTCCATGCCTACTGAAGTTGCTTTAGGGGCATTAATTGGAGGATTGATAGGGGTTGGTCTTGGAATAGCAGTGGAATTACTTGCCTCTTCTGAAACGATTCTAAAATCTAAAGCCAGAGCATTATCACAAATAAAGCGATTAAGTTTAAGTATTAGAGAAGTTGCCTGATTTCAATGATCTTTTCTCCGACAAAAAATCATGTGCCTACTTATTCATGTCTTCCATAAACCCTCCAGCCACCAACAACGGGAAGGCAATCGTCGCATCACAATGTATTTTCACCGCTGGTGCATCCCCTTTTACTTTACCCCAGCTGATGGCTTCTTCGATCCGAGCGCCAGAATCAGAACCGTCATATTCTTCTGCTGTATTGATATACACGCAGAAATCAAATCCCTCCTTGAAAATATTGGCATTGAGCGCAAAATGTTTACTGATCCCGCCGCCAAGCAATATTCCTCCTGTTTTCTCGCTATTAAGAGCTAATTTACAGATATCCATGACTTCTTTGCTCACATCCAAGATAAAATCAGGATGAGACTGCTTAAAAAACACAATCATATCTCCCAAAGACCCATCAACTATTCCAGGGCAGAATACCGGAATATCATGTTTCGCCGCCCAGTAATAGATGGAACTCTCGTCGTTAATTTCCAGCCCCAATTGGTAAATTAAATCTTTAGGAGTGAATATTCTTCCTTCATTTTTCTGCTCATCATATATTTTCTGCAGGAATTTCTGCATGAATATGTCAAAGTAGGCATATCGGTCGTTGGGAATAAAGATATTTCCCGTGCGATTTATTCCATGCTCAAATAACATCTTGCCCGGAACATCAAATTTACCTAAAGCAAAAGGTTTGAGTGATTTGATGATGTCTTCTTCCACTCCTCCGGCAGAGGTGACCAGAACCTGCACTTTTTTATGCTTCACGAGATAGGTTATGATATCCCGAATGCCGGAACTGACCATATTTGAAGTGTAGGAAAGAAAAATAGTAACCTTTTCCCGCTGCATGGCTTTCACTATTTCGATGCCATCTGCCAGATTGGTGGCCTGAAATCCGGTTCGGGCATATGCTTTCAAAAATTCCTGAAGATTAAATGGCTTTTCGAAATCATACCCTTCAATGGAAGGATGTCCTTCTAAAGTCATATTGGTTTTAACGTGGTACTGTTGCTTGTGCGATCGTTCTAATTTTTTTTCAAAAGTATGTTTCATGATGGCCTCCAGACAATATTAATTTTTGATAGTTTTAATGATTAGAAAATTCAACAATTTCTTAACTTCCCTTCGTGCGTACGGAATCCATGGAGAACACAAATAAGTGCTGTTTTAAAAAGATTTGCATAATATTTATAAAAAAAGTAGGATATCAAATTCAGGTGCCGCAGGATTTTCAGAGGTATTATAGCACATTTTATAGTGATTATCTGCTATCGGGGGGGAACTTTTATAAAAGAATAGTATTCTAACGATGAAAAGTGATTCTGATGTTTTCAATACAATGTATACCCAAGAAATTGTTTTAGAAGAAGTAACTCGTACCGAATTTACCAGTATGAAGCAATTTTGGCATTGCGAAAGATTACGAATAGGTAATGATTCGGTAGTATCCACGGTACACAACCCCGTCATCTGGCCTTTGCACTCAACAGATTCTCGTGAAGATTATATCGGACTCCTGAATTTTTTACTGGAACATCCTCATATTAGCCAAATTGCTGTTAATGATCATGGAAGATGGAAAAAGTACCTTCCGTCTGAGCTTCAAGATCAATCTTTGGTCAAAGAAGCGGCAACTTTTGCTGCAAATGATTCGCGTAAACGCTATTATTTGGAAGCTAAATATTCTACCTTTGAAGGCCGTTCTATTACAGTACAAACAGCAACTATAGAATTTATTGAATTTAATTTTGGACCAGGAGATCGTCGCATTGTTGGATTTCAGACCATTGTTCCTCAATTATATCAAAATTGGTTTAGCATGACAATTTCTCAAGAAGAGTACTTTAATCTCAATCATGGGATATGGATGCCGCCAGAATATACTAAAAATCACTCACCTTCGAACATAAAATAAAGAAAAAGAATTTAAAAGGGGGCTTTTTATCATCAAGAATGAATCTCATCGACGTCCATTGCCATCTGAACCATGCAGATTTTAAGAATGATCTGGCAGACGTTTTGCAGCATGCTCAAAAAGCCGGCATTAAAGTAATTTTATGCTCTGGTGTTAACCCTATTTCCAATCAAGAAGTACTGGCTTTAGCACAAAAATACCCTCTCATCAAAGCAAGCTTGGGAATTTATCCCATCGATGCATTAGGGTTGGCAGAGGAAGATATAACTGGTCTTCCTAGGCAAACTGTCCCCATCGATCTGGAAGAAGAGTTCACATTTATTGAAAAGCATAAAAATAACGTCGCTGCCATCGGCGAAGTGGGCATGGATTTCTATTGGGCCAAAAAAGAAGAAACTTATCAAAAACAGGCAGAGAACTTCAGAAAAATTATCCGCTTTGCCATCAAAATTAAAAAACCCCTCGTGATTCACTCGCGCAAAGCCGAAGAAGAATGTATTGATATTTTAGAGCAAGAAATTAAAAATAAAGAAATTCCGGTGATTCAGCATTGTTTTTCGGGACGCAAAAGTCTAATAA
>CAYOKQ010000080.1:0-4392 GCA_964404595.1 uncultured Methanosarcinales archaeon
TACCCTCCGTCCATATTAATCAGTCTATACAATATTTAGAAAAAAGAGATACCGCATCATATGTCCAAAAGACAGCAGCAGGATATGACTGGGTATTTGATAAATATGAAGGAAACACCCGGCTGCATGTTCGGCATGAACTTTGTCATATTTTATAGAGGGATGCCGATAAAAGCAATGAGACATTCGCTAAATTTGAATATCACTTATGGAGGGAACCACGAGCAATATTGTGCTCTTTGTAAATAATAAAGAAAAAAATCCAGATAAATTTATAAAGAGACTACTTATTAAGAGCATCACAGCGATTTGCTGATTTAGTTGAAAATATAGGGAGATAAAAATGTACAAAACACTATCAACACCCATACAGCAACATATTGAAAAAATTGTTACCGATGGAAGGGGCATTAGAGAAATAGATCATTTTGAGAGACCAAACAAAAGTATGGACGTATTAGATTTACATGCCCATTTAGGGTATTTAGAACTCAGAAAATATGATGGTGAAGTATTTGCCGGCTTAGCCATTTGCAATGATCTGCAAATAATGAGTGCATTAAGACATAATTGCACACAAAGTTATGAAACTCTTGACCAACTCGAAACAGCAATGGTGAAGAAAAGAAATGAAATAAGAGACACTCCCCACGAGTTAGAGGATCATCCATATTTTGCGGATTTAAGAGGTAATGTAGCCTTTCGAGAGTGGTGCGCTGCTGGAAACGACCCTTGGTACTTCTTGAGCTAGATCGAAGAGCATATATTTTTATACTTCTTCTTGTTTAATTAATCATGACCCTCCACCTCATCGGCATTGGCCTGAGCACCGAAAAAGATATTTCCATCAAAGGACTGGAGATAGTGCAAAAATGTGATAAAGTCTATTTGGAAAATTATACTTCTTTACTGCAATGCTCAGCCACAGACTTAGAAAAATTGTATAAAAAGAAGATCATCTTTGCCAGCCGGGAAAAGACTGAGCAGCAATTTGAACAAATACTCACAGAAGCAAAAACCAAAGAAGTTGCGTTCCTGATAGTGGGCGATCCTTTTTCTGCAACTACACATACAGAATTATTCAAAGAAGCACGGAAGAAAAAGATTGCAGTCAATTTCATTCATAATGCCTCCATTCTTACTGCCATAGGCATAACCGGATTGCAATTATACAAATTTGGCAGGACTACTTCTATTCCCTTTCTTGACGATTACAGCAGTTTAGAGACTCCTTACAATGTTCTGAGGGAAAATCAATATTTGGACCTGCATACGTTATTTTTGCTTGATTTAAAACCGGAAGAACAGAAATATCTGTCGGTGCAGCAAGCTTTGGACATTCTCGAAACGATCGAAAAGAGAAAAAAAGAAAATATTCTTAAAAAGGAAATGACAGTTATAGGGTGTGCTCGTTTAGGAAGTGATGATTATTTGGTAAAAGCTGGTTCAATTGAAAAAATAAGGAAAGTTAATTTTGGCAGACCGCTGCACTGCCTGATCATTCCGGCGCAAAAATTGCATTTTGCAGAAGAAGAGATGCTCAGGATGTGGGTATGAAAAGTCAAAGATTCTAATCTTTAATGGGTAAAAATAAAATCATGCCTTTAAGTTCTTCTGCCGAATAGGTTAAGTAAATGCGTTCTATTTCTTCTATACTATCTCCAATCTGAATAACCAAGCAATCGGGCATCACGGGCAGTAAGAATATCTATCCCTATTCGTCTTAGAGCTTTGCTGATAGCCAAAGGTACATTTTCATCTGCATAGAACTTAGGTCGCATATGCAAGTGATCTCATTTCAGAACGTAATCTCTTTCCTAGCTCTTTATCATGCTCTATCTCTTCTCGCAAAGCAGGAAGATGATCATAATAGTAAGAAAGAGACGTGAAAACTGCCTCTATGGGTAGATTAAATATATTTGCAATTTCCTCTGGTTTTTCACCTAAGAATTTATAACGCTCCACAATATCAATTACCCGAATTCTAGTTCCTTTTAAGCATGCTTTTCCCCCACAGATATCTTTATCTTTTACTATTTCAGTTGCCATAGATATTTAATACGCTTAAACTTTATATTGTTTTCGGTCAAATGATGCTATCTATCCGTCAAACATGCAAAGTCAGAATCATAGCTAACTCTTGCCGGAATCCCTGCCACACCGATATACTTTTTCAAAGGTTCATCGAGCGGCACGGTGCTAAGAGGCACAAAGCGCACGAAAATACCTAAACAAGAATCCATAAATCTTTTAAATAGATACACGTTCGCACCTCTATGTCCGACACTTTAGTTGAGCGTTTAGAAAAATTAGATCATTATTTTGAATACACCGCGCAATTCTCTGCTCCAATTCCATCCATGCAGCAGGATACCTACAAAGCCCAAATTCTGGACCAATTCTATAAGGAAAATCCGCTTGCTGGCAGAGTAGCCGCGGGAGAAACAAGCTACGCTGAGCAAACACGTCCGGTTGCAGAATATCTGGGTTCTTGGTGGAGTCTTATGAGAAAACCACGTCTAAATCCAGAACTTGATGAGCAAATAAAACAGACGCTTACTTCTTTAAACGAGGTAGGAAAGCAGGAGTTAGAAATTGATTTCTATATTACTGCGCAAAGGCGTAGAGAGATGTTTGCCTTCGAAAAATCCTTTACGCTTGTCATTGGTGCCTTTGCTGCTATACTCTATAACTGCCATTATTATTCTACATCTGCGCCTTCATCAATACTCGAGCCCTTGGCAGTTGCAGGCGGCATTGTGATAGGTGGGCCTGCTTGTGTCAGAGCACTGTCTGCTCGTTTGGACGAAAGAATGATACTATTAGAAGAAGCTTGCCGGGAAACAGACACCTACTTGCAAAGTTTAAAAAAATAATAGATTGGTTCTACAGCATCCCATAATTTACTTCCCGAGTAAGCCCCTGCAGTGATTCAAACAATTTAAACAATGCCGGATTAAACTTAATCCACAAATCAAATTTTCGTCGTTCATCTCCATTCATTTCATGCACTGTTCCTAAAATAGCATGATATTGTATCTCTCTAAACGTAGCTTCTGCCTCTTGCGCGGTAAGCATATCAGAGGTGCTTGCATACTCCTGCGCACCTTCCAAGGCGTATTCCGCAGGAACATTTTTCTTCTCTCCATACCATAATTTTTCGTAATCCAGTGCAGGAGCATTATATTGCAAGCCGGCAATAAATTCTTCTTCATGAAACGAATAGGAAATGCCAAGAAAAGAGTGAGATACATCGTGGGGTTCATTATTGCCGTCTGCATTCTCTGTTTTGGAGACAGAGCTTGCCTCCACTTCAATCTCAAGTGCATTCACAGAAATACTTTGTATTGATGCGATAATTTCCTCAATAGTTTCTTTTTCAATAGCTGTTTCAGGGATAATAAACCACCCATGTACTTCGCGAGCCCCACAATATTTAAATATTACTAATTGCAGCAAGGTAGTGAATATGTTACTACAGATCAAAGAAGTTCCCACGAAGGCCAAAAGAATCACTTTTAGCGAGAAAGGAAAAGAGATTGGGCGGGTGTGGATTCATTATGTTCGTAATGATCTGCATACACAACCATATGCACTTATCGAAGATTTGTTTGTGGAAGAAAAATGTCGTGGAAAAGGGCTGGGCAGTAAATTGATAAAAAACGCCATTGCGCAAGCTAAAAAAGAAGGCTGTTATAAGGTCCTTGCGACTAGCAGGCAAAGTCGTATGCAGGTCCATGAATTTTATAAGAAGCTAGGATTTCAGGAATGGGGAAAAGAATTCAGGCTCAATCTTAACTAACCAAATATTCCCGCTAATTTCAATCCAACTTTCAAAAACCCCAGCTTTATCTTTTTGCCAACGGTCTTGCCTTTCAATTCTATGTCTTTGTTATTAATGGCCGTTAAGGCTGCCATTGCCGGATCTTGCGCAGCTAGGATTCGATTCAAAGTTTTCTCGTCAGTTTCTGCGCGCAAGGTCCAATCTTCATTTTCGCTGAGCACAATATCAGCAACTTTTCCTTCATCTAGTTTAAAACTAAGAGTTAAAGGTGTTCCTTTTTCGCGGCTCACGTATACGCTGATCACTTCGTTGGGACCCAGGCCAGGAACCTGTTGAAGAAACGTTGAGACCTGCTCATTTATCTGTGTAAGATTAAAACGAGTTGATTCCTCGCAAGCGGCACATTCACTTTCATTGTATGGGGAGACCTGCAGAAACTCAGCAGGATCGGCATGAACACCCATAGCAAGTACAATCAGCATGCACCATAATAACCACCGATTTTTCATTCTAAAGATCAAAAAGGAAGATGCTATTTAAAGTTTCCCTTTTGAAGTAATACTTCAGCATTCTGAAGCGTGAGGGGCATCCTCGAGTCGAAATTCTAT
>CAYOKQ010000081.1:0-4072 GCA_964404595.1 uncultured Methanosarcinales archaeon
CGAGTACCAGTATCAAGGCTATATTTTTTCTATTCATGTTCTTTGAGCGTAATGCTGGCGAGATAGGATAAAAAAGCAGGTATCAATGGCAATATGCAGGGGCTCAGGAAGGAAATTAATCCCGCGATAAAGGCAATCATAATATTGAGCACGCTCAGTGAAGCAATGGCCGAGCCGGCAGAGGTGCCCACGTTTAATGTAATTAAGAGAGATGCCACGAACTCTAGATTGGTGATTTTGCTCAATTGATTGGTAAAGACCAATACCCCCAGAACAATAAGAAATCCTCCAAAGATGTATTGCAGATACTTGAACCAGCTTCCCGCTTTAGAAATAAATTTCTGTGCGGAATTGGTGAATAGTCCTACCAGCAGGAAAGGGACGCCAAGCCCTAAAGTGTAGCTGAGCAGCAAAATAAATGCACTGGAAGGAGAACTTGCTGCCAAGGCCAGGATGGCGCCTAATGCCGCCGTGACGCAGGGTGTCCATCCCACGGCAAAGGCAGCGCCAAAGAGAAAAGAAGTAAAATAGGCCGAATGAAATGGTGTTACTTTGAATGTATATTTGCGCTCGAGGAAAGGCATTGAAAGCAAACCTATTAAATACAGGCCAAAGAGAATGATTATTGTTCCTCCGATCCTGCCCAGCCAACGTTGAACCGGTCCAGAACTGTGCGCCAGAATTGTCTGTAAGAGAACCCCTACCAGCGAAAAAATAACTGCAAATCCCAGCACGAAAAATATACTGCAGATAAAGATTTTCCATCTTTCTTGCGCCATACTTAACAAATAGTATTGCTGATATTTAAACTTTCAGCAAAGCAACGTTTAAAAACCTACAGAAACTTCTGCCTGTATGTCTCATAAAGAGGTGGCGTATGGCTGGTTTATACTTATTGCCCTGGGCTTTGCCGGAATTTTATTGTTATCAAAACCATTAACAACTACACCCACTGGATTTGCAGTCTCTTTGCTCGTGAATCCTCAATTCAGTGCAGAAAAAACATGGGATTTTAGCACGTCCTCAGATTATACCTACAATTCCTCCGCCATTTCTGTCAATGGCAGCGCACAATTAGCGCTCATTACCGCCACCACCTCGACCATTATTAATGAAACCAATGAAAGCTCCTTGCTCTTTGCCACAGAATATGAAGATGACGACACTACAAACAGGACTAACAAGGTAAATTCCCTGGGCAATGGGAATGTACAATTAGATGACAACGAGATTATTTTGGAAATAATTTTTGATCAGCAATTGCAGAATGATGATGTTCTTTCTCTCTATATCTTAAGTGGCACTGATGACAGTGGCAGAATATATCTGTGTAATGATAGTTCTGGCTGCGGCTCAAGTGAATATGGCAATTTGACCTTGCCCAGCAGCTTTTCTGCAGGGTGGTATAACCTCACCTTGTCGGGAATTTCAACACCAACGGCAACGCTCTTCCTTGATTCTTCCGATAAAATAAAGATTGATATGGTCAAAGGATATGCAAAAAGCAACAGGACAGAAACAACGGCCGCAACTTCATATTCTTCTTCTGCATCCATCCAAACCGGAGATTTCCAGCCCACGGATTGGAAGAGCTGGGGATTATTATCAAAAGATGAGCAACTCAATGGACAGGCAATTAATTATTATTACTCCACCGATTCTGGTTCATCTTGGGCTGCTGTTCCTGGCAATGGGGATTTAAGTACCGTTGCCGCAAGTGCCATCCAATTCAAAGCCGAATTACATTCCGATACTAATTTTACTCCCGCTGTTGATTCATTAACCTTGACATACAGCACGCAAGCCCCCTGTACTGCAAATTGGAGCATGCAATATGGAAGCTGCCAGAAAAATGATACGAAACTAAAATATTATATCGATGCCAATGAATGCGGAACTATCAATTCCCTTCCTGCCGATAATAATACCTATGTGTCATGTAATTATTGTGCCTGGTTCAATTGTTCAGATTCAGCCATACAAGAGCCAGTTGCAGAAATACGGGAAAATCAAACGATATATATTATCGATGCAGTTGCTAATATTTCTCTTAAATTAGAAATAGAAGCAGCAATTTTCCCGGCTCACGTGGAGATTATAGAATATGCCTACAACATCAAAAATGAAACGCCGGCGTCAATAGCAATAAACAAATACGTAGAAATAGAATCAGGCGCCACCAATATCTTGTCTATTAAAATCATGATGTATTACAACGACAGCGAGATTGCCGCTCTCGATGAAAATACGCTTGAAATTTATTATTACAACCAAACCAGCACGGCGTGGGATGCGTTATCCTCCATCGTGAATACGACTGGAAACTATGTCTCTGCAACAGTGCCGCATATGAGTTTGTACGGTTTATTTGGTGAGAAGCTAAGTTCAGAATCTGGCACGAGTGCAAGCACATCCACCGAAAGCGCTGGCGGGAACGGCAGAAAAATGACTGAAATTATATCTCCTCTATCAGAAGATGCTGTAGAAACCACGGAAATTATCTTGCCTACGAAATCCACTTCTATCTCAACCATGGACTTTAATGCCGCCTCGGGTGAAACCTCCTGTGATTATGTGGTTGAAATTAGCCTGCCCGATCAGATTACCTTGGGGGCAAACAATTCATTTGAGGGAGAAATTGTGAATAGAGGAAATTGCGAGATTCCTTTCCTCAAAGTGGAACTAAGTTCAGCCCTGCGTGATAAAGTAACCATCCCTATTTCCTATTTTGAATCCATCGCTGCCGGAAATAAAACTAATTTTGTGCTTATACGTACGCAGCAAAAGAATGAGGGCTTTTTTGGTGCTACCAGCTATGTGGTAGGAAATTTAAAGGATCAGACTGTTGCGGGATATATGGTAGTTCAGGGTAAGGATGAACAGCAGGCCGTGTTTACTCGTGAACTGCCTTTGGAAGTTATCTTTGAATCTTCGTTTCCTTGGAAAGAATTGGTCTCTTTGTCTATTATTGTGATGGCTTTGGTGGTTATCTTTGCTGGGTTGATTGCCAGAAAGGGCAAGAAAAAAAGAAGGTCTTAGCTGTATTGAAATCTTTGGTTATTTTCTTTAGAGGCACCGCCAGTCTTGATTCACAGTTTTAAATATCACTTTTAATTGTTTTCTATTTAATATTTTGCATTATGGGGGCAGATATAGTATCAACTTATTGTTCGGCAAAAATCTCCTTCCATCTCAATGGGGCAGAAATATTCATTTGCTCCAGCTGCCAATGAACACTCTCGAGCATTGCGTAAAAGGTTATTATAATTACATACTACAGTGATGGGTGTTTGTCGATTAATTGATATAGCTTCCCTGGTCTTGGCTATGACTTTAAGTCCAATTCTTCCAAATCTGGATTTCTGAGCATACCTGCGCAGTTCTTCATCTTTACACTCAAACATAGTTCTTTATAAACATTATTGCTTGAAATTTAGGGTAGCAAACATATGTTTCTCATTAATCGTCAATACAGCATCCGCTTTCATCTTCTCATAGCACACATATGTAAATGGTAAAAATATATCCACAAAGTGTTCAATTTGCTTGCTGTTCATGGAACTTCCTTCCTTCTGCTGTAAATCCTGCTCCTGCTGCCTTCTCCATTTCAGATGTAAAGCACTGCGCTCAGGTCTGAGCATAATCAAATAATCCATATATTTCCACAAAGGCTGGTACTGTTGTATCAAAGGTAATACCTCTTCATATCCTGCGTGAAGAGTAATGATATTTTTCGTGCAAATCTGTTTTAATTCTTTTTGGGCAACAACCGGTAATCCCACGCACCAGCCTTCAAAGAGTACAAAATCAACTCTTTCATCTACTTTTCTTTCTCCAACTAAGTCCCCTGCTCCATGGTGTAATGATTTATCAAAGGAAGGAATGGTGAATGGCTTTCCTGCTTTTATACATTGCAACGTATGCAATAACTCTTTCACCCGATGTGTTCCGGGCATTCCCCTTGGAATTTGGTAATGGGGGTTGCGGGGGTAGTGCTGTGCCAATTTCCGTCTCCCTTTATACGACATATAGAAATCATCGATGGAGAAAGATTCTGCAGTATACTCTGTCT
>CAYOKQ010000082.1:0-4040 GCA_964404595.1 uncultured Methanosarcinales archaeon
GGTTTATTCAGCAATATAATGAAGAGAGGTTATCAGTCATTTGTTAACACTGCCTTATTTTTCCACTAAAATGCAAATAATCTATAAAAGAGTTGCATTTTCATATAAACACTTAACATAATTATAAAATAGAAACATTTATATATAACGTAGCTTTAGATAACATAATGGAGGCCAAAATATTAGCAAAACTGGAAGGGTTGCATACCATTGAAACCGCAGCAGAAACGCTGGCGATCACCAAGCAATCTGCTTTAAATTTACTTACCAAGCTGAAAAAGGAAGGCTATGTTACGGTCGAAGGAGCCGGGAGAATAAAGCGGCTGTACAAAATATCTCTCTTAAAACAGCATCCCCATTATCCGGGCATGTTTGATATTATTAACAAATATTCTCCACTTAAACTTCAGCCTTGGTATGATCATCAAGTTCACGGCCTTTACGGCCCAGAAGAAGCGCTGATTGATGCTATTCAAACAAAAAGTTTTAGGGTTATTCTGTCCAGTTTACGTTTATTTAACCACATCACTCACTGGCCGAAATTATATCATCTCGCACAAGAAAAAGATTGCTGGCAGAAAGTAGGGGCTTTATATGATGTCGCCAGGTTGTTTTTTAGAGTGAGGAGAATGCCTGCAACCTATCAAAATTACGCCCCAAGCAAATGGCAGATGCTTACTCAATTAAAAAAAATTAATTTTCCTGAAATTTCTCAGCGGTGGAAAGTATACATTCCATTCAATCAAAATGATCTGAGGGAGATGGCATGATAAATATACGGGATCAAGAGAATTTGTTTAAGCTTATCGCGAATACTATCAGCAAAGACCTTTCCTGCCATGCGTTTGGCGGTAATGCGATGATGTATTATGGCTATAAAGAGCAGACAAAAGATGTAGATATTTTGTTTGAAACACTTGAATCGAGAAAAGATTTCCTTGAAGCACTCTCTGCATTGGGCTACCGTGAAACGAGTTTGGTACGCATTTATGTGCCTGAAAAATTAAAAGACCTCCATGCTCCACTGGTCTATCAACGGGGAGATAGCCGCTTTGATGTCTTTGTGGCAAAAATATTTAAGACTCTTCTAAGTCCACGTATGAAAGAAGATCTTTATGCTGTCCATGATTTCAAAGGTAAGCATACGTTTACAATTAAAGTATTACGCCGTGAATTTATTGTCTTGCTCAAAGCTATAACCAGCCGGGAGAAAGATTTTGATGATATTGTAACTATTGTCACAAAAACAAAAGATTTTGACTGGCAATATTTCATTGATGAGGTTATTTGGCAGTACCAACGCGGTGATTCCTGGATTCTTCTGGACACAGAAAGGACTTTACAGGAGTTGAAAAAACACGCTTTTGTAGAAGATAAATATTTGCAACAATTGTATAAAGCATTAGGAACAAGGAAAAACCCAGAAAAATAGCCAGATAATCAATGTCCTTTCTCTACTATTTTTCTCAGGGCTTCCGCAATAAACTTCCCACTGGCCTTTCCCTGCAATTCCTTCATTGCCTGACCCATGAGCGCAGGAAAGGGCGCCCCTTGATTCTTACGAATGATCTCTTTCAACACCAAGTGGATTTTTTCCGTTCCTAATGATGCATATTTGGTCAGGTCAAATTGCCCGGTGATCATATCGATAAGCACATCAAGCATGATATCTTTATGGATTTTATTCTGCGCTAAATATTCAAATACGGCTTTAAAATTATCATCGGTCAAAACATCCGGATCATGGTGATACTGCCGCTTAATGTCCAGCAATGTTGAGGTGAGTGTCTCGGCGATAAATGCTGGTTTAATATCAGGATGTGCCTGCACTAATTCTTCAAATAAAAATACTTTTTCTGATTTAGCGATATAGTCTGCCAAATCTTTGCTCAGTCCCAATTTCTGTTGATACCGTATCGTTTTATGTTCTATCGTTTCGGGCAGTGTAATATTGTTTATGTTTGGTGTGATTAGAGGAACATCTGTTTCAGGATACATTCTCGCTGCCCCCGGCATAGGGCGCAGATACGAGGTAGTGCCATCCTGATTTGCTTTTCGAACTTCGGAAGGAATTCCCTGGAATAAATCTAAAATCCGCTCATAGACAGCTTCCAACGCTTTTTGCGCTCTGCTCTCTTTTTCTGCAATGAGTATTTCTGCATCTTTATCACCGCAGTGTAATTCTGTCTTAATCAACGCGACCTCATTTTCTGTAATACCATAATTGGGCAACTCATCAGAATGAAAGATACCACCCACTCCTGCTTTTATTTTCGCCCTTCCAGCGCACTCTGTACCCAGACGATATTTTGGAGCCAATTCCCGGCCTAGATAACCAGAAAATCCCACCAGCTTTATTCCCAAAATTTTCCCCAGATCCTGGATAGTTTTTTGAAGAATCTTTGATGTTGATTTTTGAAGGACAGGAGTAAGATCATGAACATTTAATTTCTCTAACTTTACATTCTTCAATTCTTCTTTCAGCTTTAGTAATTCGTATTGACGTTTTGCTTCCAATTCCACCAGCAAAGGCAGTTGGCGCAAATCCTGTGCTCCTTTGATTTCAATTCGGGTTCCGCCTTTAATGGAAACATTGACATCTTGCCGGATGGTGCCAAGCCCTCGTTTTACACCTGGCAACGAACGCAGCAATAACCCTATTTTCTTGGCAGCTTCCTGGCATTGCTGTGGGGAGATGATGTCTGCTTGCGTCCCAATTTCAATTAAAGGAATTCCTAAACGATCCAGGCGATAGGTCTTGGCAGCCTGATTTTCAGTAATTATTTTACCGGAATCTTCTTCCAGTGAAATATTCATCAGCCGAACTGTTCCTTCGCTGGTGCCTATCTGCCCATGGCGCGCAATTAAAGCGGTGCGCTGAAACCCGGAAGTATTCGAACCGTCCACCACCGTTTTGCGCATGACCTGAATAACCGGTGAAACTGTGGATTGAGCCAGAAGAGAGAATTGCAGCGCTGTATGCAATGCATCTTGATTGAGTTCACAAGGCGGTTCCTCATCGAGCTCTATCAAACAAGTGCTGTCATAATAGCCTTCATAGACAAAACTTTTTCCTTTAGCTTGTTCTTCCTGAGCAGCAACATCTATTTTGCCACTTTCACCTGCCGAGGCGCGTAATTTCCGTTCGACGGTGAAATCGGGCTGATCTTCACGCAAGAGCGTGGGGCATTTGCAGAATAGTTTTCTGCCTTCGAGCTGCTGGTGGATTTCAAGACCGCATTTGAGGCCTAAGTCGTTGGAAGGAGTCATTTTATTTTTTTGATTGAGATAGATCTTTGCGATAGAAAGAAGTATACGAAAGGTGTTTAAAAAGGTTTATGCGGAATTTAGTTTAAAAAATAGTCAGAAATCTGTTTATACTTTTACTTTCTACTGTATAAGAGGCATATATTTATAATCACTTTTTTATTCCTTATCTTATGTCATCTAAAATAGACTACCGCTACAACCTCCAGACCTATATTGACCTGCTCAAGAAGTACAAAGGAATGTTTCTCTTCCTGCTATTGCTGGTGCTGGTGGTGGAAGCACTGGCAGTTGCCGATAAATATCTCTTTAAGATAGTGATTGACCGTGGGACACAGTTAACCCAAGGGATTATCTTAGAGCAAGCGTTCATCCAAACACTGCTTATTCTCGCCGTCATTTTTATTGCCATCGTACTGAGCAGGGCTTCATGCAGATACGTGAATATACACCTCACCAATAGATTAGAAGGAAATCTCATTCTGGATCTAAAACAAAAATTTTTCAACCACTTGCTGACGCTGTCCTATCATTTTCACACCACCCATCGAACCGGTTCGCTCATCTCGCGCCTAGTACGCGGTGGAAGGGCCATGGAAACGATGACGGACGTGATTATCTTTAATATCGCCCCTTTGCTATTTCAGGCCACCGTCCTCATTATTTCGCTCACCTATTTCAGCTGGATTCCAGCACTCGCCGTCACTGCCACTATTGTTATCTTTATCGGCTACAGCTATTACAATCAGATCCAGCAGCAGCCTTATGCAGTA
>CAYOKQ010000083.1:0-4032 GCA_964404595.1 uncultured Methanosarcinales archaeon
CTCCGGGAGATTGTGGAGATAAAAAGGGCAGAGAATCCGGTGTGGGGGGTGGGGTAGAAACTTCAACCGAAATTCTGAACACTATCCATTCCTCTTCCCTTGGAGTGGAATTCGATTTACTTCTTTACTGGAGATTTCACCACGATATTTCTCCTCAAAGTCAGACAAAATTCTCTTTCTCACTTTATAGGTATTTGCTTTTTTGGCATACGCCATCCACCCTTCCATGAAATCATAAACCGGGTTGTAATCAATCTTTTTCTGGCTATATTGGCAATATATCTCATCAAACTTCCGATAAAATGTTAGCCTATTTTTCTTTTTTATGAGCTTATGGTGGAGAAATTTCTGGAAGCCGAGAAATTCAACTCCACGGGACAAAAGGATGATTCGCGACTTGTCAGGATGGAGTTCCAGCGCCAGTTTTTCACTAAGAAAGAAATCAATCTTAGATTTATATTCTTCCAGCATTTTTCTAGATGGATGAATAATAATGAAATCATCCACGTAGCGAAGGTAATGGCGTGCTTTTAGTTTTTGCTTCACATATTGATCTAATTCATTTAAGTAGACATTAGCGAAGAATTGAGAGGTTAAGTTGCCTAGAGGCATGCCTTTACCATGGGCAGTATGATAATTAGAAAGAATGACTTTGATCAACCACAAAAGGCGCGGATCTTTAATTCTCTTTTGGAGAATAGAAAGTAAAATGAAATGATCAACCGTCTCAAAATAATGCCGCACATCCGCTTTAAGCACAAATATTTTACGGGTAAAATTATGAGAACTATTTCTTGAGAAAAAATCAAATCTCTCCATTGCTTTTAATGTTCCCTTGCTTTTTCTATTGGCGTATGAATCGTAAATAAAAGATTTTTCAAACAGGGGGGCAATAACATTACAAAGAGCATGATGAATAATACGGTCACGAAAATGCGATTTACTTATTTTTCTCGTTTTAGGATCACGAAGGATAAATGTTTGGAGTGGCCTTGGACGATAGAAATGAAAAAGAAGTTCCCTTCGCAAGAGAGACAGGTTATTGTTTAAATTGGATTCAAACTCAATCACGTACGGTTTAAGCGTCTTATGCTTTCGTGCGTTCTTAAATGCTCTCTCCAAATTCTCGTCACTACAGAGTTTTTTCCATAAATCACGATAGTTAGCCATATGAGAAATAGTCTCAGCACCATCCGGGCTATTCCACGCACGCGGTTGTGATTATCTATGTTGCGATCATTGGCATTGAAGTTAGAGTTGTTGAAGTTGTTCAGCCACGACGCCCGCCCTAACGTGTATAGCTCCTATGCCATGAATGCACTGCCGTTTCAGCCATAAAGCCCGAAAGCCTCGTGTCACGGCTGTAATTATCACGTGCAGAACGTGTCTGCCGTAAAGGTTTTATGATGGAGTCGCCTCACACCGTAGCACAGGAGCGTGTAGTCCAGCGTCTACTCCTGGTGGGAGTGTGCTGAGACAGATAAAAGAAAAAGATTATGGTTTATATAGTTTTCCTATGTCCATTTCAAATGCGGGCAAGCTGTGGGGCGCAACATATTGCCTACCAAGAGCCAAAACTTGCTCCATCGTTGGAACTTTCATTTCCGATGGAGCCACTGCATCCGATGGAACTGTATTTTCCAGCGCGGCGCGCCCCTCCGGGGCGACTCCCAAACGTACCCCACGCACGCGGCTGTGATTATCTAAGTTGCGACCATAGGCATAGAAGTTAGAGATGTAGAAGTTGTCCAGCCACGACGCCCGCCCTAACGCTCCTTGTTGAGCATGTTCTCGAACATAAATTGGATTTAACACGAAGATTTTCATTTCTGAAATTCTTGCGTCGGAAAGCATCTTCATATTGGCAGCAAATTCTTTCAGTGGCCCATAGACCCGCTCAGCGAACTTTCGCTGTTCTGGATTTAGGTTCTCCCATTTCCTAGGATCAATAGCAAGATATCGCCATTCAGTTTCATTTCCGGATAATTGTAACTTGGTGAGATCAACCAACAGCGTATCTGGTGCTTCCAATGCCCGCTGCGTTTCTTCCGCAGAAGGGCGATAGTTTCCCTCACGCCGTAACTGCCCGCAATAAGTATCAATGGTGGAATCTTGAAGTAAAGGATTTGATGCTCTCCGGGTCATAGCTAAAGTGGGTATATTTTCTTTGCCTTGAAGAAAATAGACTTCGCCATCCGCAGTGTAGAACCACTGCTGACGCAATTCCAGGTCGGTTCGACGTTCGGTGATTAACTGATCGACGTGCAGGATGCTATCCGGACGAAGTAATCGGTATGCTTCTGGTAAAGTGCCAACAACGCTTTCAATAGTCATTTTTGAGCCTCCGTGAGTATATTTTTGAGTTAAAATAGGAGGTAGTATATAAATCTTTGGGTAATTTGTTACTCTGAAGTAGGCACTATGCTTCACAAAATTCCGAACTGCGCCAGATTAAATAGGATAATACCGGCGCTTAAGACCTCCGCTAACCACCAAGGGACCTTAAACAGCGACGTACGTATTAAGTCTGCCGGCAGGCCGTGAACCAAATACCCCATCAAACGTATATCCCCTATCATATCAAATGCGGGACACTTCGATGAAATGCTCCAACCACCGGTATATGAAAACGGGGCTAGCCCGCCTCCAGTGGATTAATAACATCAGCTTTTTGGAGTTACTATTAGTAATATAAACTAGTTTCCATTACCAATAGAAACATTTAAATAGCAGTTTGTTTTGGCGGTGATTATGATATTAAAAGAAACCCTCTGGAACATTGCCTTTTCCCAACGAGAAGAATTAATGCAGGATTTGGGAATAAAAAGAACTCTTCTCCAAACAATTGACTTGCAGGTTCCTCAAGCGTTGATCATTACAGGTGTACGCCGTTGCGGTAAAAGCATCCTGCTGCAGCAGCTCATGAAAATACAGCCCCATCACCATTATTTTAATTTTGAAGATCAAAGGGTGGCCTCTTT
Source organism: uncultured Methanosarcinales archaeon (assembly GCA_964404595.1). Classification (GTDB taxonomy): domain Archaea; phylum Nanobdellota; class Nanobdellia; order Woesearchaeales; family GW2011-AR9; genus CAYJXA01. The sequence continues at coordinate 2,982 of CAYOKQ010000083.1, forward strand.
TGATATATCTGACTTTGAAAAACTAGAAGAAGTGCTTTTAGAAATGAATCCCCGAGCCCAGCTCTTTTTCTTTGATGAAATCCAGAATATTCCTCAATGGGAGTTATTTGTCCGAAAGCTTCTTAATTCCAGAAAAAAAAGTATAATTACCGGCTCTAATGCCTCTCTCCTCAGTAAAGAACTAGGAACAAGATTAACGGGAAGGCATCTTGATTACGAATTATTCCCTTTCTCTTTTCAGGAATATGCGGAATTTCGGCAGGCCAAATTAAGTCAGAAAACAGCGGAGGATTATCTTCAGGAGGGGGGATTTCCAGAATATTTAAAATTCAAAAAAAAAGAATACCTGCAAACGATCTTAAAAGACATCTTGACCAAAGATATTAATGTGCGTCATAAATTAAGGGAAGGCAAAGTATTGCTGGAATTAACCAATTATATTATATCAAACGTTGGTAAGGAATTTACCTCAAATAGCCTGGCTAAAATTTTTAAAGTTGGTTCCCCCACCACCATCATAAATTATCTTTCTTACTTAGAGGAAAGTTACTTGATTTTTATTATACCGCGCTTCTCCTATTCTCTTAAGAAACAGGCAGTTAATCCTAAAAAAATTTATAGTATAGATAATGGCCTTGTTAAAGCTAACTCTGCTGCCTTTTCCGAAGATAAAGGAAGAATGTTGGAGAATGCTGTATTTGTTCAACTGCGCCGGCAATATAAAGAAATTTATTATTATAAAGAGCAAGGGGAATGTGATTTCCTCATTAAAGAAAAAGGAAAGATTGTGGCTGCTTTCCAGGTATGCTGGGAACTCAATTCTGATAATCTCGAGAGGGAGTTAAACGGATTAAAGGAAGCGCTCTCACAATTCAATTTAAAACGAGGAACAATTATCACTTTTAATCAGAAAGATACATTAGGAGAAATAGAAGCCATCCCTTTCTGGAAGTGGGCTAATTTTGCTACTTCCTACGAACTTCGTGAAGAGCTTTACAAATAGAAAACACCACCAAAACATTTATTAAGAACCGAAAGGAAATTAATGGTC
>CAYOKQ010000084.1:0-3971 GCA_964404595.1 uncultured Methanosarcinales archaeon
CTCTCAGAGAGGAAGAAATCGGTTATTTTACAGAGGAAGGGTTTCTATAGAGCCCTTTGGGAGTAATACTTCAGCAAAGTGAAGTGCTACTATCATAAGGTCGAGCTTTATCGACTTCAACATTGAATCGACAAGAGGGTTGTCTCACAAACTTTAGCAAAGTTTGATCAAATGTGGTGCGACCTAAAGTCCCACGCGCAACCTTCAAATAATCCTGCGAAGTTGCGCCCGAGGGCTTCATGCCCTCTCTTGCCCTCCAGAGGGCGTAACCATCTGACGGGGAACGTCGATAAATTACTTTACATGAAAAAAGCAAGAAGATAGTAGCACTTCACCAGAGGCAGCACCTTCAAAATTCTCTAGGTCAATTTCGAAGGAGCTGCGTCCCCGTGAGGGACTTCCCCCCGCAACGCTCCCGATGATATTCTGAAAGAATTTTGACTTTAGGGTGCTGCCTCTGCTTCAGAATGCTGAAGTACCTTTGGGATTCTACGCGCTAGAATTTTTGTAAGCTCATCTGCTCATTTAATTTCCTGGCTTGGATCTTGCGCATCATCTCATCGTCTTTCTGCAAAATATCCTGAATTTCTCTGGCTCGCTCCACCACCTCGAACGGCAATCCTGCGAGCTTAGCGACATGGATACCATAGCTTTCATCCGTGCCTCCCTCAATCAATTTTCGCAGGAAAATAACTTCGCCCCGCACTTCTTTAACTGCCAGATTATAATTTTTAATTTTGGAAAACTTTTCTTTTAATTTATTGAGGACGTGATAATGGGTAGAAAACAGCGTTTTTGCTTTTATTTTATTATAGATATGCTCGGCAACACTCCAGGCAATGGAAACTCCATCAAAAGTGCTCGTGCCGCGCCCAATTTCATCCAGAATTATCAGGCTATGCTCGGTTGCGCTATTTAAAATGAAGGCAGTTTCATTCATTTCTACCATGAAAGTCGATTGTCCTGAGCTTAAATCATCGTATGCGCCTACGCGGGTAAAAATTCTGTCGGTGATTCCCAGCACCGCTTTTTCTGCAGGAACAAAGCTTCCAATCTGTGCCATGAGTGCAATCAGAGCAACTTGGCGCATAAAAGTTGATTTGCCACTCATATTTGGCCCGGTGATGATCATCATTTCTCCGCCATTCAAAATTAAGTCGTTGGCTATGAATGATGGTTCTATTTTCTCGATGACGGGATGACGCCCATTTTTAATGTGAAGGACTGGCTGCTCCACAATTTCCGGCCTGGTATAGCCCTGCTCTGTGGCAACAGTCGCCAGGCAACACAGCACATCTAAAATAGCTAAGTTGCGTGCAGCCCGTTGGATTTCATCTGTATAAGCAGTAACTTTGTGCACGAGATCTTGAAATAATGTGTATTCCAATTCGACAATTTTTTCTTCGGCTCCCAGGATTTTTTCTTCTTCCTGTTTTAATTCTTCAGTTATATATCTCTCTCCATGAGCAGTGGTTTGTTTTCGAATATAATCTGCCGGTACTAAATGGATATTTTTCTTGGTCACTTCAATAAAGTAGCCAAAGACATTGTTATAGCCGATCTTAAGCGAGGGGATGCCCGTTCGCTGCTGCTCTTTTTCCTCCAAAGCCTGTAAGTATTTTCGGGAATTGTTTTTTAGGTCTTGCAGTTGAGACAGTGGTCCATTATACTCAGCTTTTATCATCCCTCCTTCGCGTAAAGTGATTGGGGCATCATCCCGAATAGCTGCCTGCAAAAGTGCTGCAAGTTCCTGAAAATCATTCATGGTATTAATCTCCAGAAGCAGATGGGATTGAAATGGGTGCAATTTTTGTCTTAATTGAGGGATTCTTTGCAGTGAATTACGCAGGGAAAGAAGATCGCGAGGATTGGCATTGCCATAATTGACTCGGCTAATGAGCCGTTCAAGGTCATAAATATGTTCCAGAATATTTTTTATTTCCTCCCGTGCAATAACCTGATGGAGTAATTCTTCAACGGCGTTAAGCCTTTTTTCGATTGGTTTTGGCTGCAATAGCGGTTCACACAGCCACTTTTTAAGCAGCCTCGCTCCCATGACGGTGCAGGTTTTATCCAGGACTGCGAGGAGGGTTCCACGTGCCGACCCATCACGGATATTTCGGGTTAATTCTAAATTTCGTAGTGTGCCGGCATCAAAAGACATCATCTCCCGATTATTGTGCAGGGAAATATTTTTGATATGGGAAAGAGTGTTTTTCTGCGTGGTGGTCAGGTAATACATTAATGCCCCGCAAACGGCCAGATTCATGTTCTTTGTTTCGAGACCGAAGGCCTCCAGATTGTGGATATTGAAATGGGCAAGGAGCGCCTCTTTGGCTTTTTCCTGGCGAAAATAATAATCTTCTATCTTATTCAGGAAGCAGCCAGTGCTTTTAATTTGGGCAATGAGCTCTTGATTCACCAGCAAGCTTTGGGGGATGATGCACTCGCTGGGAGCAAGGCGTATTAGTTCATGGCGTAGTGTATTGTGCGCAGGGATTATTTGGGTAAAAAATTCGCCAGTTGACATGTCGCAGCAGGCAATTGCATATTCTTCACCAAAGGCTGTGAGAGCCATGATATAATTGTTTTCTTTCTCATTGAGCATGGAAGATTCGATGACCGTTCCGGGAGTTACAATGCGCACGAGGCCTCGCTTTACCAGCCCTTTGGCTTTTCTGGGATCCTCAAGCTGTTCGACAATTGCCACTTTATACCCCTTTTTAACCAGCCGGCCCAGGTATGATTCTAACGCGTGAAAAGGGACGCCCGCAAGCGGTGCTCGTTTTTCCCCCTTGCCCCTGGCAGTAAGAGTAATCTCCAATTCTTTGGCAGCAGTAATGGCATCCTGATAGAACATTTCATAAAAGTCACCCATACGTAGCATAACCAGACAATCAGGGTATGCTTTCTTGACCTCAAGATACTGCTTCATCCCGGGCGTGAGCAGTTCTGGATCTAACTCCAGGATGTTATCACCGCTTGTTTTTTCCTCTGCCACAAAGGTTTTGTAGCGGAGGTCTTTTTAAGAATTGTTGTTGGAAAATAGTAATGTATATAAGAGAGGATATTCTTATGCTGGATATGGAATTTATCCGTCATTTTCAGAAAATAAATAAAAAAGACGTGAGCCTTGCGGGAGGTAAGGGAGCTTCTTTAGGAGAAATGAGCCAAGCGGGGATTCTTGTCCCTCCTGGTTTTGTAATCTTATCGGAAGCTTTTGAGCAATTTATTGAAGAATCAAATATTCGCGCACACCTTGATGCCATTTTGCATACAGTGGATCACCGGGAGATTCACACCGTGGATAAAGCTTCCGAGCAAATTCAGGCCCTGATTTTAAGCGCTGATCCTGCACCGGCGTTAGCCAAAGAAATCAAACGACATTTTGGTGAACTCAAGACTGAATTTGTGGCCGTGCGCAGCTCGGCAACCGCTGAGGATAGTTCTGCTGCTGCCTGGGCAGGTCAGCTCGACACGTATTTGAATACCACTGAAAAAATGTTATTGCAGAATGTCAAGAAATGTTGGGCATCTTTATTTACCCCGCGGGCTATATTCTATCGCTTCGAAAAGAATCTGCATACGCAAAAAATTTCTGTTGCGGTCGTGGTGCAGAAGATGGTCGAAAGCGAGATTGCAGGAATTGCCTTTTCCGTGCATCCCGTCACGCAGGACCATAATCAATTGATTATTGAGGCAGGATATGGTCTGGGAGAAGCGGTGGTGTCGGGACAAATTACGCCTGATAGTTATGTGGTGGAAAAAAAGAGTTGGACTATTGTTGATTGCAACATTGCAGAGCAGGAAAAAGGGTTGTATCGTAAGAAAAATGGAGGCAATGAATGGAAGCCCATATCGGCAGCCAAGAAAGCAAAACAGAAATTAAGTAAAGAGCACATTTTAGAATTGTCAAAACTGGTAGTGAAGATTGAGAATCATTATGGGTTTCCTGTAGATATCGAGTGGGC
>CAYOKQ010000085.1:0-3930 GCA_964404595.1 uncultured Methanosarcinales archaeon
TTTTCCCCTTTTTTCTTAGAATTTAGCCTAAAACTTCAATCGGATGTACTGTATAAATGGGCGCCCTTTTCTGATCCATATTATTATTGGAGGTATCTATACATGGGCGAATTATCATTAGACGGACCACAAATTCACGAAGATTTCAAAGGAAGAAACATTGATACAATGCCAGTGCTTCTGGGCAAAGGTTACGAACCGATGTGCATCGCTCATCTGATGGAGCAGAGAATTGCGGTGCGAGCAAAAAATATTCCTCGAGTACAACATGATGATTGGTGGAATCATTCCTTTGATAATGCAGATTTATCCTTACGACATCCAGATAAAGGGGTCAAAGTTATTCCCTATAGTGCACAAGTGCTTGATTTTCTCAGAGAATATGTAAAGCCGGGAACTACACTGGTTGATTATGCAGTTCCTTTACCCGATGGCCTCTTTGAAGCAATGGAAGGCCTGGCATTAACACCGCGACAGGCAGAGCAACTTCATAGACGAGGATACACGCCCAAAGAAGCAAAGGAATCAGAATTTTGGCAAACGGTCGCTCAATCACAAAAACGTCTGAATAAATATGTTGATGCTGTTGTTGCAGAAACAGGCAGAGAGCAAGATTTGATGAATACTTATTTTAGTCCAGTCTCCAAAGTTCCAACCGGGCGGCTTTGGTTTGTCAACGGCTGGTACTGCGGTTCCTATGCGATTGGTTACGGCAGTCTTACCAATGGCAACGGCCGTCTGGTCGGAGTAGCGCCGGAGGCGCACGTCGTGCGCGCGAAAAAATAAGCCTGCACCATAGACATCTTTTTAAGTTAATTCTCCAGCTTCTGGCCCGATTACATATTGCCGCAAATGTGAAAAATCCTTCAAGGTCATCAGCTCTAAATTTCTTATACAAAAAACTCAAGAGCAACCTTTTTAAATAACCCCCCTGTTTAGGGTTCCATTCGGGTATCTAATGGAGTAAAAACATGTCCAAACAGGAAGTCAAGAAAGAAAGCAGAATTAAAACAATTAAGAAATCATGGTATAAAATCCTCGCTCCCAAGCTCTTTGGCCAGCGCGAAATAGGCGAGAGTTATTTAAGCAATCCAGAAAGTGCCATGGGAAGAGCACTTCGATATAACCTTAAAGAACTCACCGGGAATGTTAAAGATCAAAATGTTTATATCTTATTTAAAATTGACAAAGTCATGGGAACAACGCTCCATACCGCCCCCATAGGATATGAATTATCGCCTTCCTCCGTTAAGCGGATGGTCAAGAAAAATACCACCCGCCTGGATGATTATTTTATCGACGTTTCCAAGGACGGGAAAAAAGCAGTCATTAAAAGTGTTCTTATCACCAGCATTAAGATCCAACGATCAGTAGGGAAAGCGCTTAAGAAAACCCTCCAAGATACCGTTCATGATGATCTGAGCAAAAATGATTTTGCCACCTTCATCGGCAATCTGGCAAGTGGAAAAATACGCAGTGAACTGCGTAAAAGACTGGCAAAAATTTATCCTTTGAAAGAAGCGTCCATACGCATGGTCAAGTTAGCCGGATACGATGAATCACCAACGGAAACAGAAGCTGCGATATCTGAAGCTACCTTTGAGCCCGCTCCTCTGGCCGAGGCTGCCAAATAAAGTATGAAATTTTTAACTTTTGTCGATGTCCATGAGGATGCCCAAATATTAAAAGAATTAGTCAAAAGAGCTGCTCAAGAGGATATTGGCTTTGTGCTTTGTGCCGGCGATTTTACAACCTTTGGCCGAGGCATTAGAAATTTCTTGAAGGCATTTGATAAAATTGGCAAGAAATTATATCTTATTCCGGGCAATCATGAAGAACACGAGGGTGTTTTGGACATCGTTTCAGAATTTGAACAGGTGGTGAATCTTCATCAGCAGGCGATCAAAATAAATGGTTATATATTTCTGGGCTATGGGGGCGGCGGATTTGCACAAGAAGACCCTCAATTTCGCAAACTGGCCAGGGAATGGTACGGAAAATATAAAGGAGAGAAAATAGTGCTGGTTACGCATGGGCCTCCTTTAGGGACAACATTGGATTTGCTAGGCAATAAGCATGTGGGCAACAGAGATTATCGAAAATGGATCGAACGCCTGCAGCCAAAATTGGCAATTTCCGGCCATCTGCACGAGACTGCGGGTGCCACTGATGTTATTGGCAAGACCAGATTGGTGAATCCGGGGTGGGAAGGGATGATTATTGAGTTGAAGTAAGAATAAGAAATAATAATGTTTAAAAATAAAATGCTCCGGTGCTGAAAGATGAGATCAAAATTATTTATTTTGTCCATGGTTCTTCTGGTTACATTTTTAATTTCCTGCACTTCAGAAGACTTGCAAAATACTTTTGCTCCTGCGCCAGCTGAACCTAAATGGGGCAGCATCCAGCCTAAAAGCAAAATTATGCCGCCGGTTCCCAATGCCGGAATTGTTGCTTTATTAGAGAAGAATAAGGATGCTCTCAATTATCGCTACTTTTTTGATGCCGGAGATGCCGATGGGCATGACGTATTGATCTATAGATCAAAAGCGAAGAAAATATACACGGACACCAAACATTTACGCAGAGATATTTTTTATGATACTGTGTATCTAAATCTGGAAACGAGAACGGCAGTGGCAACTTGTGAAAAGTCAGGCAGTACCTGCAGTCCTTTGTGGCATCAGGCATACAACATTCCTTACGAGAAATTATATCCTACGCCGGTCGAAATTGCGCAAGAAGTGAATGAACCGATCGAATTGGGCAGCGAAGTGCTCATGAACCGGGCCTTGACCATTATTGAATATATCAATGCAAAGGGCAAACGAGAACGGCTTTCACTCGATAATTTTTATGGATTGCCATCGAGGCAGGTGATTTATTCTGCTGCTGGTGAGGTTGAAGAAAGCCATATGTTTACTCGGCTGTCTGTCGGACAGGTGCAGGAAGAAGAGGTTACTTTACCACGCGATTATATTGTGGTAGAATGAGTTTCCATAAATACTTTTTGCACATTAATGCCAAGGCCTTTTGGCTGGGTATTGATTTCCACTGCGGACATGGTTGCTTCTCCAATGGCCACCAATTCATTTTTCAGCGTAAGTACCGCTACCATTTCTCCTTTGCGAAAATTTTCTAATTTACTGATGCCGGGGATAGCTATATCTCGGCCATGGGTGACGCTGGCAATGGTTGAGTCTAAAATCCAGCATTTGGCAATGTGCCGGAGAGCGTTTTCAATGGGCTGGATGCAGTGCAGTAAGAATTTGGGATTGTTTTCTTCTTTATAAAAGTGGTACGCATCATGAAGGTCATTGAGCGTAACGAGGTTATCTTTTTCGGTAAATGGGCCGGCCTGGGTTCTTCGTAACTCTGCCATGTGGGCACCAACTCCTAAGGCTTGGCCAAAATCGTGCACCCATTTTCGGATGTAAGTGCCAGCTTGACATTTAATACGGAATAAAATATCTTGTCCTTTGGTTTCTAATACTTCCACTTCATAGATTTCCCTCTCGCGCACTTCTCTTTTGACTGCACTTTTAATTGGGGGCAATTGCTTGATTTTGCCGGTGAATTTCACGATTGTTTCTGGCAAGAGTTGCTCATCTACTTCTTGATGCAGATGCATGAGGCAGACGTATTCTTTGGGAGCAGTGAGCAGGAACTGGGTGATTCTGGTGGCTCGGCCTAGGGCGACGGGCTGAACGCCGGTGACTTGGGGATTTCCTTGATTTATTAATTCTCTAAGGTCCCGGAGTGGCCGGCTTTGGTTATGCATAAGATTTTCTGAACATAGTCTGAAACCTGATGGCTTGTTGGACCTTTTGGTTTGTCTATGTTGACGATGCCGTATTGGATTAATTCCTCTGGGGTTCTTTCCTTAGGATATTTTCCGAAGCTCCCAATAGATTCTTTTTTTACAAATAT
>CAYOKQ010000086.1:0-3523 GCA_964404595.1 uncultured Methanosarcinales archaeon
ACTATCATTAATGGTTTGGGTCAGATGCAAAAAACCATTGGATCCCGGTTCAAATCCGGGCAGCCCCGTTTATAATCACGAAGTATGGGGTTGATAAGGGGGAAGCCCCCTTATGTGAGAACCGGGGCAGCCCCGTTTATAATCATATCCTATCTAATCATGGCAAGCAAACTATCTACAAAACGATTTGGTGCACGCTATGGTAGAACCCTGCGCTCTAAATTTGCAAAGATAGAAATGATGCAAAGAGCCAAGCAAAAATGCCCTTATTGTAATAAAACTGCAGTTAAGCGCATAGCGCTTGGAATCTGGAATTGTAGCAAGTGTAATACGAAATTCACTGGAAAAGCGTATACGGCGGTTTAAACATGTATTATGTCTGTTTTGATTGTGGCAAGAAAGTGGAAGCGGAACAAACCAAGGTGAAAGTCCGCTGCCCTTATTGCGGCGGAAAAGTACTATACAAGGACCGGCGCACAGTCATTAAAATTAAAGCACGTTAAGGAGCTTCCCCATGGCTTCCAAAATTAATCAACTACAGCTTCTGCAGCAAAATCTCCAAAATATTGCCGTCCAAAAACAACAGTACGAAAACCAGTTAGTGGAGCTTGAATCAGCTCTTGCCGAATTATCGACCACTGAAAAAGCATATAAAATTGTTGGCAAATTGATGATTGCTTCTCCTAAACAGAAATTAGTTCAGGAATTACAAGAGAAGAAAGAAATAGCAGAATTACGCATGCACAATTTCACCAAACAGGAAGATAATCTCAAAAAAAGTTTAGAAGAAGCGCAGCGCCAGGTCGTGGCTGAGATGGAAAAGAAAAAATGAGTACTGAACTGCAAACTATTATTGAATATTTATCCGAGCTAAAAGAAGATAGCGATGTAAGCAAGCGATTTAAAGAAAAAACCCAGCGCATTATTACTATTTTGAATGAGCCTTCTCAGATGGCGGTACAAAAAGCAATCCTGGAATTGGAGGAATTAGGCTCTTTTGATGCCTCCCCTTATCATCGAACTCAAGTGTGGGACGTGATTGGCATGCTGGCCGGGATTAAGAATTAAGTTACCTCTTTCAAGTGATCATTTCAGAAAAGTTTATAAAGAAATCTCTTTTTTGATTATTCATGGAAAATTTCACTAAAGTTATGGCCAGCATAGGGTCAGCAGTAATTCCGGTAGGATATGGTTTATGGTCCGTTGGAACTTTTGCACATAAACAATTTGTCCAAGCCCAAAGCACATCTCTATATCGATCTTTAGAATCTTCTTTAGCTAGTTTTACGGGATTTTCTCAACCAGAACGAATAACAGACTTAGGCACTCTTGCAGCAACTATCGGTCTTGTTTATGTTGCGAATGAAGCTGCTAAACCACTGGTGAGGGGATTTGCACATTTATATGGGGCGAAATTAGAGTAACTTTCCCAAACAAACTTGCACCTGGAATTTGATGTTATTCTAAAATTTGAAGAACTTTATTTCTCTGATAAAAATCTTCTATTGTTTTCTCATGCCACCACACACCTTTTCCCCTCACCATACAAGCTATTCCATAGTGCATGAACTTCATCTCTTTTTTTCCCAAGGTATCCTGGTCTCTCGATATTTTTCCACATGAATATAAAAAAAGAAGAAGTTATATAATCATTTTGGTAGTACACTATTCATTTCTTAATCCTGTGCTTGCTCTTCATAAACAATGAATTAGGAACATATAAAAGGTCTCCCCGATCTGTCTTAATTTCTGTCTCCAAGTAGCCAATATGCTCAATAACACCGGAAATCTCGGGCAACTCAATATGGTACCCTTCTTTAAATGAGCGCTTACGTTGAAGATATAGCCAGCCAATAAAATTGGGAATAACATCTTTCAATCCTACAATCAAGGTAAGAATGACAAGCAGCAATAGTCCTCCTGCTGCCATATATAATACAATTGATTTGATGCCTAATTGATCCAAAAAAAGAAGCAATGTAAACAGATAAATGACATAAGATAATGCCGAACTAACTCCTCGTTCTAAATCGTAGGTAACACCCACATTACTCATGATTTTATTGAGTTCTATTTGCCGAAAAACACGGGCAGTAACTTTTTTGATTAACAGCCCGATAGCCAGCCCGGCAATAAGAATTACAATGCCTACGGCCGCTTTGTAGAACAGCGATTGGGCAGTTGTCGCGATGCCGGTGATAGTCTCATTTGCCATGGGTTTAGACCACGAATGGGCTTTATAAGAATTGCGCAAAAAAAAGGTTTACCAGACCCGCCGAAACCATTAAAAACGGCTTCTATTATCACAACACCATGGCCGATTATGTGGATAAAATAAAAGAATTGGAAGATGAGCTCAAAAAAACCAAATATAATAAGGCAACCCAGGGCCACATTGGGTTAGTCAAAGCTAAATTAGCGCTGCTCAAGGAAAAGCAAGTGAGCAGGGGAAAAACAGGCAAATCCGAGCATGGATATTCCGTACGTAAGAGTGGAGATGCCACTATTTTATTGCTGGGCTTTCCCTCTACCGGGAAATCAACACTTCTTAATAAACTAACCGGGGCCAATTCCGAGGTGGCGGCGTATGCTTTTACTACGCTCACGGTGATTCCCGGTATGATGGAGTACAAACAGGCTGATATCCAAATTTTAGATGTTCCAGGGATTGTAGCTGGCGCTGCCTCCGGGCGGGGAAGAGGAAAAGAAGTCTTGGCCGTCATTCGCAACGCTGATTTGGTGTTGATGGTCGTGGACGTTAATCAGCCCGAGCAGTATCATGCCCTGCTTCGTGAAATTTGGGAATCAGACATTCGCATCAATAAAACCAAGCCGGAAGTGTATATCAAGAAAACGGCTAAAGGCGGCATTCAGATCGGCAAGACCGTGCGCCTGGATGTTGATGATGCCACCTTAACCCGAATATTGCAGGAATTTAAGATTAATAATGCGGATGTACTTATACGAAGTGTGGTGGATGTGGATGATTTCATTGATGTGATTGAAAGTAACAAGAAATATTTACCGGCAATTATATGCCTTAATAAAGTGGATTTGGTGTCGGTGGCAGCGGCAGAGAAAGTGAAGAAAGAATTGAATGCCGACATCTTAATTTCAGCAGAGCAGAACCTGAATTTAGAATCATTGAAAGAATTGATCTATCAGAAGCTGAATTTCATCCGTATCTACATGAAAGAGCCCAAGAAAGAAGCAGACATGGAAGAGCCGATGATCATCACTACGGGAGCTACGATCAAAGACGTATGTGACAAAACACATCGGGAATTTGTACAGAAATTTAAATTTGCGCGGGTGTGGGGAAGAAGTGCTAAATTCCCCGGACAGCGATTTTTATTAAATCACGTATTACAAGAAGGAGATATATTGGAATTACATATACGGTAAACATTTATAAAAACAAAGTAATTCTTAGATATATGCGAAAAAAATAGGGAATTGGTGGCAGCAGGCGGCAAAGGAAGGGATTGAGTTGATTTGATATGCACAAATATGTTTTAATCTT
>CAYOKQ010000087.1:0-3361 GCA_964404595.1 uncultured Methanosarcinales archaeon
AGAAAACTTCAAGAATTCTTAGGAATTTTCCCACGAAGAGTTTACAAATTCGTGCCAGAGCAGGTGTGGGTCAATGGTGATGGAAAGATCAATGGAAATTATGTGGATATGAGGGTGGAGATTACGAAAGAGATGTTGGGAGAATAATAAAATAACTTCCTTTTCATTCAAACACACAACTTGGAGGTCCCACTGACACAAATTCTTTCTGAAATAATGAAATTTCCATAATCCGATTGTTCGGGAAAGCCTCTTCTATCTCTTGGAGATTTTTCCGCAATTCGTAGGGATCATTCACAAATAATCCAAACTCTATAAATTGATCACCAACATATTCAGCAATAAATGAAACGTTTCGATGCTGGGTTAAATATTTAACCAGTTTCTTTTTTTCATCAAGGTTTTTATTTATAACAAAGATGCTATATTGAAATAAGCCTAATTTTGAAATGTCAATAAAAATAGAGTAATCTTCTATATGCCCGCTTGCTTCTAATTGTTTAATCCTTTGTGCAACAGCAGGAGCAGTTAAAGATATTTTTTGTGATAAAGCAACACTGTCAATTCTGGAGTTTTTGGTGAGTTCTTGAAGGATAATCTTATCTTTTTTATCAATTTTGTAATCTTTATATTTTTTTTTGATGATTGGTTCTGGTAGTGCTCCAAAGTATTTTCCATAAAAAAAGGAGGATTTCCTGTGGAGGGTAAAGCGGTGATCAATGATGGCATCTTTAAATTTATCATATATCAACAGAAATTTTGCATCTAATTCTTCATTAGTTTTACTAATTATTGAAAAGCCAAAGCTCCACACCCCTGAAAGTTCGGCTACCCATGAAACAAAAGGTATTTCTGCCAAAAATTGTTTGAATTCCTTCTGTCGTGTAGCTTTTATGTTGATAAATACGGCTGCTCCCACAAAACCAAGTTTTTCTATATTAATCTCTGCAACAAAATCCAGGATGGTATTTTCCTTCTTTAGCCGGTTTAAGCGGTAAGTGGCAACTTCTCGTGAGACTTTTATTTTTTTGGCTAACGAAGTGATGGAAATTCGAGAGTTCTGCATCAATATTCTCAATAAATCATTATCTATTTTATCCATTTTTATGTTTTAAAAGTATTGTCTTATATAAACTTTACTATTGTAAATATTTTCTGTGAAAGTTTTATATAACCCTAGTAGGGCTACTTATTAGTGATTACCGTGAACATAATTGAGAGTTTAGAATCTGTACTTGAACAATCTACTTGGGTTCATATAAATCCGGATAAGGTTAGAAATTTCGCCGTGAATTTAGGTGAAAAGAAGAGTGAGCACTGGACCCAATACTCCCCACTTGCAAGTATGCGGTTGGATCTTCGCGAGAAAGCCGCCTTCTTATTTGTGTTTAACGCCATTAGTTTTTCGTATTGGGGAAACCCGAAATGGACTATAGAAAATGAAGGCCAAACTTATAATCGTGGAACCTGGAGCATGATTGCGGCGATTCAAAGAGCAAGGGAAGAGAATATTCCCGTCTTGGATAGTGCATACCTGGCAAATATTAGTGTTGCTGAATTAGGATATATTCTTCGAGGAAATGTAGAAATCCCCCTTTTAAAAGAAAGGGCAGCAATTCTAAGGGAAGTAGGTTCCGTGGTAACTCAGAATTATGGTGGGGATTTCATTCAAGTAATTACTTCTAAAAAAAATTCTGCACTATATCTTGTTGATAAGCTTGTAGAGGAATTTCCTTCATTTAATGACCTTTCTCAATATGCTGGCGAGCCGGTTTATTTTCATAAAAGAGCGCAATTACTTGTTTCCGACTTGAATTATTCTTTAAAATTAGGATTGCGTGATACTCACCGACTAACTGCCTGTGCAGATTATATTCTTCCGTTAGTCCTGCGTTACCATGAGGTTATTGAATATGATTCAAATCTTGCATTCAAAGTGGATCATCAGATAGAAATTCCTAAAAACAGTAAAGAAGAGATTGAAATAAGGGCTGGGACAATTATGGCTGTGGAGAAAATTAAAGAAGCACTCCACCAATCTGATTTGACTTCCATGCAGCTTAATGATTATCTTTGGATTGCAGGAGATAGAGTGCCTTCAACACAATCTTACCATTTGACTAGGACCACTGCATACTGAACTTTTCTATGCACTTTTTGATAATTTCTCTTTGGAATCGGTTAATTTTGTTTACTTATTTGTATATCATTGATTATCGACTTTCCCCGAGAGGGACATCCCTTCGCAATGCTCCCAAGAATATTCCAAGCAGAATTTTGACTTGAAAGTGTTCCTCTGCTTCAGAATACTGAAATATTAGCAGTAGCAGTAGAAACGTTTAAAACTACTTTTTCTTTCATGGATGAAATGGTTCGCAATTACCAGGACTTAGAAATTTTTCATCTGGCCTATCAATTTGTTATTAAGATGTATCCTTATCTCAATAAATTTCCTGAATCTGAAGATACTAATCTTGTTATCCAAATGAAACGCTCTGCTGTTTCCATGCCCTCTAATATAGCGGAAGGTAGTTCTCGAAGGACGGATAGGGAATTTCTTAACTTTTTGGGATATGCTTTAGGTTCCGCTAAAGAGTTGGAGGTATCTTTGAATCTATCCAGGGATCTAGGATTTTTCAATGAAAAAGAATTTCAATTACTCTACGAAGATCTGCAAAAATTAATAGCTAAGTTGTTGCTTTTCATGCGCAATATTGAGCAGAGGATTCCTCTTCGGAAGGAAACTGCGATCAGAAAGATCTCTCGTGGAGAATCGCCCTGGTAATAATTTTAATACAAAAGATGATCTTAGTGTGGTGCTCTAGTTCACGCCCGACATTAGAAGATTATGTTCCTCTTGTTCCACAAACCAATACACGGGCTTCTTGTAACTGCTTAACTTGCCAGAAGCAGTCTCGAAATATTTATAAAGCAGCCCCATTTTTCACGGTCTATGAAACGTAGTTCCCGTCGATGGAAAAAGAAAGGACAAATGCGCTGGAAGTGGCAGCGTAAGAAGATGAAGAAACTTAAGCGCAAGAGAAAGTTACAGGCGGCATAGTTTTTCTGGCACTATTTTTTTATTCAAATTCTAGGATTAACCGTGGCTTTGCTTTTTACCTAAAATATTTATGGGCACATCACAGAAAGATTTATAAACAACCCTCTTTAATTTCAAATTAGTCAATATGTATGCTCAAGTAATTTTGAGTATGAAATAGGTGATCCAAAACGCTTTGTCGACATATACAATGTCGGCTTTAAGAATTAGAATTGCGATCGATGCGATTTGAACAGGATTAGAATCATTCCCCGTTGATCCTGCGGGAGATTGCTGCTATGAGAGTTCGACTAAGCCATG
>CAYOKQ010000088.1:0-3143 GCA_964404595.1 uncultured Methanosarcinales archaeon
TCATCATCATTGGTGGTGATCATGCCTCCTTCGCCTGTGGTCATGTTTTTAGTAGGATAGAAAGAAAAGCAGCCGGTGCCAAAAGAGCCTACTTTTTTTCCTTGAAATTCTGCGCCATGGGCTTGGCAGGCGTCCTCAATAATTATGAGATTATATTTCTGGGCAATCTTGGTTATCATATCCATCTCTGCAGGCAAGCCAAACAAATGAACCGGCATAATGGCTTTGGTTTTTGACGTAATTGCCTTTTCGATGAGGGCGGGATTGACGTTAAAGCTTTTTTCATCGATGTCTACAAAAACAGGAGTTGCACCACACATGCGAATGGTGTTAGCAGTAGCGATAAATGAAAACGGTGAGGTAATTACTTCATCGCCGGCTTGGATGTTGTGGGCAAGCAGGGCTGCATGCAGGGCGGTGGTGCCATTGGAGGTGGCAATAGCATGTTGTACACCTATGAAGGTTGCAAATTCTTGTTCAAATTCAGCAACTTTTTTTCCCTGTGCAAGAATGCCGGAATCGAGTACCTCGAGCACCGCCCTCTTTTCCTCATCTCCTATGCAGGGTTTAGCGATAGGAATCATACTCTCATTCTCAAAAATTCTCTTTATAAAGGTTGAGGAACGATGATTTAGAATTAATTGGTTCGACACATTTTTATAGTGGGTACGATCACTAAGAATCTAGTATGGTTAAATCAATAAAAAAGAATCGTTTTGAAAAATGGCTTTTACTTTTTTTTCTCTTTTTCTTTTTGTTGTTTCTTTTAATTATTTTTGGTGGTGCTTCTTATATGAAAGGTTTGTACTCTAATTTTACCTCCATTTTTCTCACTATTGGTCAATTAATTTTTATCTTATTCTTCTTTATTCCATTATTATTTATCCTTAATATGAAGTTACCGCAGGTTCAAAAAAGCTCTCAAATAGTTAACTTTATTGTTACCTCTTTTATTATTTTACTTGTAGTATATCTTTTTATGGCAATTATATTATTTCATTACTTGTATGAACTATTGGGGTCCCAGAATCTCCTCATTGTAAAAAGTATGGTTCTGATGGCAATGGCGTTTTTATTAATTTATAGAATTTCCTTATATTTTGAAGATATTATTTCAGAGAACTTTAAAAAAGAAATTAAAAAAGTGAAAATAAAATTATTAACTTCTATTCAAAAAAACAACCCTCCCTTTAGTTTGCATCTCCCCTCCTTCTTTACAAATAAATTCTTTATTGAAAAATTAAAGACCATGCTTTTCGATTTCATTGCTATTTCTATCTTTATTAACTTTTTTGCTTTTTCTTATGGTTTAATTAAAGTGCCACCCTTACAACTCAACTGGGTCTATTTAGTAAGTTCTATAACTGCCCTTAGTATCGAAATATTTATTTGGTATGGTCTTGTTAAAAACCGATATTGGAAATAAATAATTATTCTCAACTAATAGCTTTATACCCCACTGGATTAGAAAAATATTTTTTGGGATATTTGGCGGGCAAGTTTTGATCTATGCGTAGTTATCTTTTCCGGCAACAAAAGCAACATGATTGGGGGTCGTGCCACGTTGCGCGAAGAATACCAAATCTCCCGGCTGGGCTCGTTCTGGTGAAATGCTGGTGCCAAAAAAGTCAAATAAATTCCGGGCATGGATAATTTCAGGCGGCAGCTGATAGCCGGCTTCTTGTAAAACAAATCGAACAAAGCCGGAGCAGTCGAATTCTTCGTTGGAGTTTGGAAGTTGGTGATGAAGATCGCATTTATGATAATGGAAAGGCAAGCCAACATATTTTTCAGCGATAAGAATAATTTCTGATCTCATCGACACTTATTACACGGTTCTCCTCCTTTTTTTCCTTCTTCCAATCTATTTCCGCATTGGCATACAAATCCAACGACACGGGCAGGACTGCCATAGGCAAGCGCATAGTCCGGTATATCTTTGGTAATGACCGAGCCAGTGCCAATCAAAGCATAGCTGCCGATAGTAATTCCCGGAAGGACTGCAACATGTGCCCCTAAAGACGCTCCTTTCTTTACAATCGTTGTAGCTACCTGCCAATCCGCGTCGCTCTTTAAATTTCCTTGTGTTGTAGTGGCTCTGGGAACTTTATCGTTCATCAACACGCAATGAGGGCCAATGAATACCTGATCTTCTACAATGACACCACGATAGAGAGAACTATTGTTTTGAATTTTACAATGCGAGCCTATGTGTACTTCTTTGTCTATGTACACATTTTTGCCCAGAATGCAATTATTTCCAACGGCAGCATTTTCACGGATCTGGGCCTGGTGCCAGATTTTAGTGTTCTCTCCTATTTTTGCAGTTGTTGATATTTCGGTGGAAGGATGGATCATTAGTAAGGAATTCCGGCAGTGCTCTCTATCCCTTGAATTAATCCGTATGCTGCACCTACATTTCCGGCCAGTGGTTCATCAAGAACGATGATGGGAATTTCTGTGTACGCTTTTCTGGTGAGATGGTGGGGAACTTCAAATGATTTTCTCAAAGTCTGTTGATCAAGATAAGGGGCAATGGCTGTAGCAAAGGTTCCGCCAAGATATATGGCTTGATTAAATCCGGCAGTGCTGGCAAAGTTTTGAAGGCATCTCCCAAGAATTTCAGAATAAATCTCAAAGGTTCTCGTAGGACGAGATCGGATTAGCTCCTCCGCTGACAATTGAAGTCCACCAAGGGCATGATGGATATTACTCAAACCACGAGCTGAAAGTAAATGAGTATGACGTAACTGGGAAATTTTTGTTAATCCAGCGCTCTTTGCAACATTATGCAAAACATCCGGGGTTAGAATGTCCAATACACTGATTGGAATAGCCGCGTTCAATCCCCCACCACACTCGGGCAGAAAAATTTCTGTATCATAGTGATAGTGACTGCGTACTAATTGAAATCCCGTTCCAAGATATGCTAGTGTTTTTGTATCAGGAAGATCGGGATGGCCTTCTTTGAGAATTATTTCTTTATGGGGAACATTCAGTGTTAAGGCAGTGGCCTCGGCATCGTTATAGATGGCAACGTTTTTTACACCTGTTTCTCTCACAATAACAGGAAGATCAATGTACACCACTTTTCTTCCATCCTGCTCTATAAATCCTTGTTTTCCATCTTCAGATATGAACCA
>CAYOKQ010000089.1:0-2838 GCA_964404595.1 uncultured Methanosarcinales archaeon
AACATCGTCATGGATATAATCGAATTCAACCAATGCAGCAGGATCTTCTGAAACCACTTTAAAATCAAATAGATCCAAAGAATGGGAAAGTCCATCCACCGTAATATAATGCCAGGCGGCGCTCCCAATGAGTCCGGACTGCCCTACTTTATGAGTCGTTCCTGCTTCGTATACTTCTAGATACGTTTCCAAAGCCTCCGTATTACTTCTGGCATATATATCAATTATTCTCCCGTCAGTAAGATTTTGCTCATAAGTCACCCGGACGAATTCATTTGTCATGATAGGCTCACTCCAGATCCCATCGATGCTTTTGATCGAATCATAGATGTTCGATATAAATTCATAGTTTGCATCCAGATGCACGGCATCTACGGCAATGATTTCGCCTGCGGCATAGGCACTAAAGTGATCCACGGTAAAAATAACTGTATCATTGACTATTACAAATGGAATATCAGCAACTTCCCACCTGCTGCAGCTAAAATTTTGAACATCAAATGAATTACAACGAAAGAGCGTGTTGATTTTTCCAGATGCCGGAAGGCGCACTTCTGCGGTGCTAAAATGAATCCCGTCCATAAACAATACAGGGGAGTTTATTTTTCCATGTCGGGGCATTTCCCGATCATATTCATCAACTTGAGCAGTAAAATGAGAATCAACTGCGTACACTTCATCGAATAGAACAATAACTTCTATCACTTCTGGTACAGCTTTCGGTACAGCTTCTGATATAGCTTCCGATGGCTGCTCTAATAATATTCCCGCCGGTGCCGCTGTTTTAGCTGTTTTGGTGAGCCTCAATTCCACAACATGATTGCCATCGGAAAGATTTTCTATCAAAGAACTTTCCACAAACTGACCATCTTGATTTCGCAGATGCAATACTTCTTTATCCATTGAATTTAGCATTGCCGGTGTTGCAGCATCATCGTATACTGCCAAGCCTGTAAATGAGTTGGCCCGGTTATGCACATAATAAAAAGGAGAGGCGAAGAGAATGATTAAAGCAATTGCAGCTATACTCATTGCCAGCCATGGTTTTGGATAATGGCTGCGCGGCAGCATTTGTTCTTTCGTTTTCAGTGCCAGTATTTCCTGCTGCAGGGCCTGCTGTCGTTGAGATTGAAGTTGAAATAATTCCTGCACTGCTTTTTGCTCCGGATTAATGTGTTTGCCGCCTGCCAAGGAGATACGGCTTGCTAATGCGGTGAGCAAAGCAGCGGTCTGATTTTTTTCTCTGGTGAGAGCCTCATGTTCTAGTTCAAGTTTATTCCTCTTTTGTTGTAGCACTTCTATTTGCTTCATGCTTTCTCCCACCATATCCATGTTCCTTTGCCTGATCCGACAGCTTTTCCTTTGATGATTCCGTCCCCTCGAAGCATATTGAGCCTGTAGAGTACTTTGATGCGGGTAATATCCTTGAGTAAAATTTCAATTTCTCTGGTTTCCAAAGGCTCGTGTGCATCACCAAGTATTTTGAGAATTTTAACACTAATTTTATCGGAACTCCTGTGCATGAAGAAGCAAAAACAAAACCAGCTATTTAAACCTATCGATAAATATATGGAAAGATACACGGATACCTTCATCGATAACTAAAGAAAAAAATGAGAGTATAGCTGCACTTCACTTTGCCAAAGGATTGCGCTTTCGCCATAGACGGTACCCTTCTTCTTCTGCCGCCAGAGCGATATATCTTAATTCATCTTTAATAACCTCATCAAAATAAAGTATTTTTCTGTCTGAAGGCACATCAATGATTTTATACTGTGGTTTCCTGCCGCCAAAGGTAATGCTCACATAACGCTTGGTTCTGGGCATTAATTCTCGCGTTAACGGATTAAAATCATATTCATCCCGCCAGCTGCCAGGATGTATAATAACTCTTTTTTTTCCTTTAGCGATGCGTTTTTCGTGAATATGCCCCAGTACGATGATTTCTTTTTGTACTTGCTTATTTTTCATGAAAATATTGGTAATATTGTCCACATCCCACTGCACCGTACGTATCCGCTTATAGAACTCCCGTAAAAAACCGGTAGGAAAAGAATAGGTTGGATCCGAATAGAAACGAAAAGGATAATAGATAAGAGATTTAAGAAAATATTCAAAGGTATTTGTGTTCATTTTTTTGGCTATAACTTGATGATGTGAAAAAAGGGCCGGCCGGGGAAAAATTCGTTCAATAAAAGGGTTTTCTTCTTTAAATTTCATAAATCGGCTAACGAGGCCGAAGGAGACAAAAGGCATGTTAAGAATTGATTTGCCATCATAGCGCAGGAACAGCTTTTCAAAATTGACTTTAAATAAAAAATCATATTGCTGGCCATGTTCAATATAGACGCCCTGCTCGGTGTAAGAGATTCCTGGAAATTTAACTTTTTTCCTGTTTCCCAGCAAATATTTTATTTCATCCTGAACTTCGGGATAGACTAAATCATGATCATGATTGCCTAAGATAAAATAAACGTTTTTTTCTTTAGATTTCACAAAAAGAGCTAAAGCCTCAAACACAAGCTTATGGGCTTGATAGATCAAATGAAGTTTATTTAATGAAATTTCCTTGGTGATATGCCGCGGATACTGAGTGGGATCAAGCTGGGAAGGGCATTTTAAAAAATCAAAAGTATCTCCATTAAGAACTAAATCAACCGGATGCTGTTTCTTTGCTAATTGCCGAATTAAAATTGATAATTTCTTATCCGCGATAAAATCATCAGTAAGATTCCCGGCGCCCATTTCAATATCGCCGATGACGATGATTTCTTTGTATGCCATACTTTCCAAAAAGAGCCGAAACTTTATTAATTTTATCAATGACAATAATACTTC
>CAYOKQ010000090.1:0-2810 GCA_964404595.1 uncultured Methanosarcinales archaeon
TTCGTGAAGAATTCCAGTATTTCTATCCGCTGGACCTCAATCTCGGAGGAAAAGAGCATCAGACAGTGCATTTTCCGGTGTTCCTGATGAATCATGTTGCAATCTTGCCGGAAGAGAAATGGCCGCAAGGAATCTTTGTGAATTGGTGGGTTACCGGGAAAGGAAACAAGATATCCAAGAGCAAAGGCGGCGCTGAACCTATACCCCAGGCAATGGCCAAATATGGCGTTGACGCCATGCGGTTGTACTATGCCCATATTGGCAGTCCGCACGTTGACGTGGTCTGGGATGAAGAGACGGTCTTAAATTACAAGCTGGCGCTGGAGCGCATTCATTCCCTGGTGGAAGAGTTGCGAGAACGGAAAGAGCGCAAAAAACAGATTGATGAGTGGATCATCTCCCGGATGCATCAGCATCTGCGGAGTATCAATCATGCCATGGGACAGTACCATCTGCGGGAACTGGCGTCCATAGTGTATTTTACAATGTATGATGACGTGCGGTGGTATCTCCGCCGTGGAGGCGGTCATCAGAAAACCGGGGAGGATGTTCTTTCCCTCTGGCTGCGGCTGATGAATCCAATTACCCCTCATCTGAGCGAAGAACTGAATCAGTCAAAAGAATTAGTTTCCGCTTCGTCCTGGCCGGAGCTTGACGAAAAACGCATTAGCTTCTTGGCCGATGCCGGGGAAGAGCTTATCCGGAAAACTGTGGGAGGAATGCGGAATGTTCTGCGGTTATCTGCTTTAGAGAAGCCGAAACAGTTTACGGTGTTCATTGCCGAGCAATGGAAGTATGAATTATTGACGATTCTCTCCAAAGAGCTGAAAGTAACCCATCAAATGGGAGAGATCATGCGGAAAGTATTGGAAGTAGAAGAGCTGAAGATGAAAGGAAAAGAAATTGCTGCGATCGTGACTGCGGTGGTTAAGGATCCGGCCCGGCTGCCGTCATTGCTGCTGTCCCAGGAGCAGGAGTTAGCGGTGATGAAAGATGCAGCATCCTTTCTGGAGCAGGAATTTGGGTGTAAGATTAAGGTAGCATTAGCAGAGAAAAGCAAGCAGCCTAAAGCGCAGGCGGCGATGCCGGGGAAAGTGGGAGTGTTGGTGGAGTGAGAGATACGAAGGGTTGGGGCAAATTGCCACCCCCTTTTCTATAGATAGAAAACATGGAATTCCAAAACCCTTAAATACTTCTTTTCTTTACTTTCCATTATGAACTGGACTAAACTCTTATATGTGCTCATTATTGTGTTGTTGTACATCCCCATGGTCTTTCTGGGGGCGAATGTCTTTTTCTCCAAATACACCGGCACGAATGCATATTACCATTACCCCGGGGGAGACTGTTACCAAAAATATCCTTATCCGCAGAATCCAGACACCGTCACGACGGCACAACGAGCTACGATTGATGAGAACCAGCGCCGCTGCCAGGAAGAATATCAAGCAGCGCAGGAAAAATGGGAATCAGAGAAACTTGCCTATGAAGGTACCAAGTACGTGTTCATCGCTATCTTTAACCTGCTGATTTTATTACTCGCTTTATTCCTGCCCATGCTGCAGGACAGCGTGACCATGGGATTATTTTTAGGCAGTATTGGGGCTACATTTGGAGCCACTATCCGCTTCTTTGATACCCGCAGCAAGATTGGCTTTATTATCCTAGTGATAACTTTCTTTGCCATGCTCTACTTTATCAACCGCAAGAAAGAGTCGTTTGTGAGCTGGAAGAAGAAGTAAGGACTTGAAGAGAAATGAATGGAGAGAATAGGAAAAATTCTTAGAAGTTAAGCATTATTTATGATTGAAAAGACGCAGGATTGCAGGGAATCAAACTGGGCATCAGCTTCTTCAAGATGGTCTGTTGCTGCAAGAGATGAATATTTACCTTGAACTAACCTAATAGCACGTAGGCCTGCTGCATGGGCCCCTTTAATGTCTGCGAGCGGATGATCTCCAATAACGATGGTCTCTTCTGCAGTGATACCAGTAAGCGTAAGCATCTGAGAATATGCCGAACCATTTAATTTGGTAAAATCGGTATTTTTAGCATGAAATATATAATCAAAGAACTGGTGTATCCCTAGTGTTTGCAGCAAGAAAGTAAGATTGTTTATTGCTTTTCCTTCGGTCACCAGCGCTAGTAAGAATCTTGTCTTTAATATCTTCAAACAGTCCATAGTTCCGGGAAATAATTGTGGAGGGTCAGAATGATCTATTAAAGTACCCTGAAAATCAAGGATTATTAATTTCATGACAAATCGCTTTGACTTACGCCACCATCTTTCAACATGAAATAGCATCTAAACTCGTGGGGATATATACCGCCATCACGATACGGTATTCCGTTCTTTATCCGTTCCATGACAATAGTAGGGATGCTATTCAGATTTACGCCTGCACTTTTATAAAAAATATCTCGTAAATTCTTTTCAATATAATCTGAACTCAAATCAACTTCAAATGGCTTAAACGCATGATGTTCTACCGGATGAATAAAAACTTGTTCCGTATCTAGTATTCTGGAAATTTGAGATGGTTCACGATAAATATCGGCGACACTACAATAATGGGTCCGGGGGACTTTTACTCTTATTTTTTGGAGTGGACCTTCTAACTCTAACATAATTTTGGTGATACTATCTCTATCATCAATAAATTTAGTAGAGCTAAGAGATGGCTGACCATATTTACCCCCAAATAGCCTTAATCCTGGCACTGCCGGATCATTAATACTTAGTTCAAAATTGTTTTTAGTGTTTTAAGGGTTTAAACCCCCGCCCTTTAGGGCGCCTTTTCTGACCGAAA
>CAYOKQ010000091.1:0-2666 GCA_964404595.1 uncultured Methanosarcinales archaeon
ATAGAATTTCGACTCGAGGATGCCCCTCACGCTTCAGAATGCTGAAGTATTACTTTTATTGGAAAGTTTTTTATATTGATTATAGTTTTGAACTTTATGATTACTTTTGACCAATATAAACCCGCGAATAGAGCGGAACTGCGGGGAGTTGCTAAGTGGGCTTGTGTACTGAGCACAGAAATGCCCTGGAGATTTTCCGCGGCTGACGATGTCCGAAGGGATTTTGCCCGATACTTAAGAGAAACTGCAAACTGGGATGGACGATTCTCCATAGAAAAACATCACCCCGCGGGCTGGAGTGAGTTAGTAGGTTTCGCCTCGTTTTATCTGCGCTGTGGTTCGGGAATACGCCGCGAGGAAAGAGTGGATTATGCCTTTGTACGTGCGGATGTCGTTTCACAAGAACTAAAAGTAATTACTTGCGCAATAGACCGAAAGTTAGATAGCTATGTTGCCTCTCGCGATCTAGGCATTCTGTTAACTCTTGGCCGCGATGGTGGCTCTTACTAGACAGAAATATTTAAATGAGGGTTAGGTTATGGAGAAGGTTATGACTACTGCGCAGACGCCAAATAAACTTAATGAATTATCCGCGCAGGAGTGGCTTCGCTTTACCAAAACCTGGTTTGTTCACAACCCTTCCCCCCGGAAGAAAAACGAGGTTCTGCATCCGGCGAAATATCCTGAACAGATGATTGCAGAGTTCATCACTTTTTTCACGAAACCAGGAGCGATGGTACTCGATCCTTTTCTGGGAACAGGAAGCACGTTAGTTGCCTGCCACAATACCAATAGAAACGGAGTGGGGATAGAATTACAGGAAAAATATGTTAAAATTGCACGTGAAAGGCTGCAACTTCTGGAATCACAACATAAGCTCACTGCTCATGGAAGCAACTTGATAGTTAAACAGCTAGTGCTGCAAGGAAATAGCGCTAAGACAGAACAATTATGGAATACATATTCCCTGCCAGAGGTGGATTTGATCATCACCTCTCCTCCTTATGGGCCGATGCTTAATAAAAAAGGCTTAGTAACCAAAGAACGGGAAAAAGAAGGATTAGATGTTAAGTATAGTGATGATCCTCAAGATTTGGGCAACGCCCATAATTATGAAGAATTTGTCAAGAGATTGGTGGAAATATTTGTAAATATTAAACCAAAATTAAAACCAGAAGGATACGTGGTGGTGATTTTGCAGAATTATATGCACCAGGGAGAATACCAGACTTTGGCATGGGATGTGGGAAAAGAATTAAGCCAGCATTTCCAATTACGGGGAGAAAAAATCTGGTGCCAAGACAACAAAACTTTATACCCATATGGATATAAATTCAGTTTTGTGCCTAATGTACACCATCATTACTGCTTAATATTTAAGAATGTCAAAAAAGAGGAAAAGAAAAAAGAATAATCACGAATTTACTTCTTTCTCAAACCCATATTTTCCTTTCATCGGCACAAATATAAATTCTCCCAGAAATTCCAGATCCAGTTTACCTTTGATTTTAGTCCCTTTCACCATGGTTTGACTTGTTTGATCACCAACGGGAGCAACCACAATGCCGTTTTCTTTAAGCTGATCTATCAAAGGCTGTGGAATTGAGGGGCAGGCAGCCGTAATTATAATTTTGTCGTAAGGAGCCTCCTGCAAAAATCCTTCTGCTCCATCTCCTTCAACTATTTGTACATTGCTTAGCCTCAAATCATGAATATTCTGACGAGCAAAATGGACTAATTCCGGAATCACTTCCATGCTGACCACTTTTCCCTTTGATCCAACCATGTATCCCATGATTGCCGCTTGGTATCCTGCGCCGGCCCCCACTTCCAATACTTTCTCTCTTAACTTTAAATTCAAGGCCCGCAGCATAATAATAATTGTTGAAGGCTGGGAGATGGACTGGTTTCGGATAGTGGGCAGGGGATGATCATCATAGGCATGTGCTTTTAACTCTCGTGGAATAAATTGTTCTCGCGGAACTTTAGAAAAAGAATCTATTAATGCCTCATCAACCCCCATGCTTTTCCAGAACTGCACTAATTCCTGCTTAGAAGCCATACTATCAGTAATAATTTTGTCTTTTAAATATCTTTTGGAAGGAGGATTTAGCGATTTATAGATGTATATATGGAAAAAGTATATGGTTCATTTTACCTATCAAATAAAGTAGTCCAGTAACCGAGCTTCTGCTCTCCTAAGAATTTCATGAGCAGTTGACTTAGCAACTTTAAGCTCCCTGGCTAATTTATCAAGATTCACTTCTTTGGGATAATTCCAATAACCTCTTTCTTTAGCTAGAGATAAAGCCCGCCGCTGTTTTTCAGTCAAAGTAGGAAGAATCTGGGGAATGAAAAGTTTCTTTGTATGCATTTTTCGTAGAAATAAAAGCTTAAAATATCTGGTATTGCTGTTCTGTTGCACATTTTTGATGATATTTTCTAATAAATCTCTGCGCCAGCTGGCTATATTAAACATTTCATTGCCTTGCTGATGAACAATTGGTGAAACGTAAAAAATCTGTTGGGTGTAGAGATTCTGGTAATAATTGAGGTTAGCATTAATACTTGTTTCATAAAAGAAAGCATTATCTGCTATTACCTCCAGACGCTTAATTTGCTTTGATTTTCGCAGTATCGCTATATATTTCTTAATATTTACTGGT
>CAYOKQ010000092.1:0-1064 GCA_964404595.1 uncultured Methanosarcinales archaeon
AGCGAACCTATTGGGGAAAGCCTGAGGATTAAGCTGAGTAATAATTGGACATAACTCCCTATATCCCCACTTTGGCTATATGTCGCAAAGTGTGGGGTATAACCGGCTA
The DNA here is from genome assembly GCA_964404595.1 of uncultured Methanosarcinales archaeon. Taxonomy (GTDB): domain Archaea; phylum Nanobdellota; class Nanobdellia; order Woesearchaeales; family GW2011-AR9; genus CAYJXA01. The sequence continues at coordinate 110 of CAYOKQ010000092.1, forward strand.
TTAGCTGCCCCATAACATCAAAAACTGTGCCTACTCCTCAGTTTGCCCCTACCATGCCCAGCACAAGCCACTCCCCACTTTTTTATTGCAATTTGTCCAGTGGCTTTATGGCTTATAACCTCAAAATTTTGTATTTGTAGAATTCCTTTCAGTAGGCCACTCACCCACAAGACAACCTCGCGTAGGGCTTATATACTTCTTTTGCTCAATCTTGAGCTACAATGAATAAAATTATCGTTCAAGGAACAGAAATATCTATACTTAATATCAAAGATGAGGATTACATTTCAATAACCGATATGCTCAAAGCAAAAGATGGTGATTTCTTTATATCAGACTGGCTTAGAAATAGAAATACGGTTGAATTTCTAGGTATTTGGGAGAAGATATACAACCCTCATTTTAATTATGGCGAATATGCCCTAATTAGGAATAAAGCTGGATTGAATAATTATAAACTTAGTGTTAAAGAATGGGTTGAAAAAACAAATGCTATTGGTCTGAAAGCAACGACGGGCCGTTATGGTGGAACATATGCCCATAAAGACATAGCTTTTGAATTTGGAATGTGGATTAGTGCTGAATTTAAGATTTATTTAATCAAAGAATTCCAACGTTTAAAAGAAGAAGAAAGCCAAAGGGAATCGTTAGATTGGGATATTAAACGGAATTTAGCTAAGATAAATTACAAAATTCACACTGATGCCATCAAAAATCATCTTATTCCCAAAAAGATCTCTCGAAGTGAAGAAAATCTCATTTACGCTTCGGAAGCAGATATCTTGAATTTAGCTTTATTTGGGATAACCGCGAAAGAATGGCGGGACAAAAATCAGCAGTTGAAAGGGAATATGCGAGATTATGCCGACGTTTCACAATTGGTCTGTCTTTCTAATCTTGAGAATCTAAATGCTCTTTTTATCAAAGAAAATGTGGAGAAAGCAAAAAGATTGGA
>CAYOKQ010000092.1:1074-2354 GCA_964404595.1 uncultured Methanosarcinales archaeon
GAAAAATTGAATGCTCTTGCAATTGAACAAATGACTATTTTGACGACAGATTTCAAAACAGTAAAAGTAATTGGAAAAATAGAGGATAAACATGTTCATTCCTGAATTAATCCGCAAAGAAGGTCTACGCCAAGGCCTGCGCCCAAATACTATCACCACTTATTGCGTCTGTGTGGAAAAATTCCTGCGCATCTGCCGTAAAGAGTCCTATGCCATCACCAAAAAGGATATTCAGGACTATCTGGATAGGCTCTTGGAACGAAATGCTCCCGGCAGCACCATCAACGTCTATCTCAATGCCCTCAAATTTTTCTATGAGCAGGTTCTGCATCGCAAACTGACTCTCAACATACGATTCTCCAAAACACGGCGACAGCTGCCAGATTGCCTGACCAAAGAAGAGACTATCAAAATATTTGATGCCATTCCCAATGAGAAACATCGCTTGATGATCAGATTCCTCTATTCTTCCGGATTACGAATCAGTGAATTTTGCCATCTGCGAGTGCAAGATGTACATCTTGAAGAGAATTACGGCTGGGTACGGGATGGCAAGGGAGGGAAAGACCGTCCTTTTGTTATCGCTCAGACTATTAAAGAAGAACTACAGCAATGGATTAAATTACATGGACTTCTCCCACATTCTTGGCTCTTTCCTGGCTATAAAAGTCGATCGTATAGTGATTCCTCCATCCGGGAGATCTTATGGGCTGCGAAAAAGAAAGCCGGTATTACCAAACGAGTGTATCCTCATCTGCTGCGGCATTCTTTTGCTACGCATTTCATTATCAATGGATATTCACCACTTGAGTTGCAGCCATTGTTAGGGCACAGCCGTTTGGATACCACGATGATGTATGTGCATACGGCAGCACAGCATCTACTCAACGTGCACAGTCCGTTGGATAGCCTGGTGGAAACTGCCCCTTCGTGCGCCGACGTGGCGTGCGACGAGGTGAGGGATGGCTCCTCCGGAGTACCGAATAGGGCAAATGCTCTATCAAAAGCCTCCCCACAACCATTATAAAGAAAAACATCAAAATACAAAATGCTAGATGATCACCACCCTCGAACAGCCCTACACTGAACTACAACTTAAATCTATTTTACACCCACTTATCAACCAATGGTTTTTCTCTAAATTCAAGGAATTTTCCTTGCCGCAGCTGTATGTGGTGATGGAGATTCATAATAGGAAGAATGTTTTGATTTCTGCGCCCACTGGAGCGACCAAAACGTTGACTGGTTTTTTAGCTATTCTCAATGAACTGGTCGATTCC
>CAYOKQ010000093.1:0-2344 GCA_964404595.1 uncultured Methanosarcinales archaeon
GGGTTTGAGTTGCTCTTTTACTTTTGTATATACTTTTTCTTTCTCTATACTCATATAATACGCCATATGGTAACAAATGCTCCAGGCACCGGCATCAAAAGCTCTATTGCTGGCCAGAAGAATTCGCTGCACACTTTCTTGCATACGTTGAGGCGTGGACGAATTGAGGTTTACCCAATACTGGCCATGGCAGGTGAGTGTTACGTTTTGTTTCTTTGCTTCTTCCTTAACTAAAGGTGCTTTTTCGGGGGAGATATGCACATTACGTACAAATTCTATTTCCATGGCATCGAGACCAAGTCGACGAATATATTGAATGCCGGCGATAGTGCCCGCATCGGGAGTAGAATTAGGAATGCCGCCGGTGCCGAACAATAAAGAGGGTATTCTTCCCATATATACCTTGGCAATTAGTTTAAGAATATAAATATGAGTGAAAATTTATGTTGGGCGAACTTCGGCAAGGCCAATTTCATTGCGCAACCTCTCATCGCTATACCATTGCATCGGGTGCAATAATGCATAAAGACTGTATCCGCTTTGAATATGTCTACCGGATGCTTTAACATCGAGACTGTGTATTTCTTTCAGATAGTCAAACGCAAATTTACCGCACTCATCGGGAGCCCTGCTAAAAAAGAATTCAGTATTAGTGCATGCGCTGCGGCATTGTGCCACAATCTCAGACCGCGCCTGAGCCAATTTATAGCCCTCCCCAACTTTACGGACATAATCATCAATAAATCTCATTTGGATTGTACAGATTTACTCTCTTTTTAAATTTTTCCTGGTAAATCTTTTAAAGCCCATGCAGAAACAAAACCCATGCAACAACTCACCTCCCAAGCCAGCGAAGAATTAGTCAAGCAAGGCTATCGCATCGTCGGCTCTCATTCCGCCGTCAAAACCTGCGGCTGGACCAAAAATATGATCCGGGGAGAAGGAGGCTGCTACAAATTAAAATTCTACGGCATCATGAGCAATCAATGCATGCAGATGACGACTTCTATCAGCTGTGCCAATCGCTGCACTTTCTGCTGGCGGGGCTATAAAGCGCCCGTAGGGAAAGAATGGAAATGGGAAGTGGATGATCCGGGGTTTATATTTAACCATAGCGTGGAAGCTCATCATAAATTACTCGTTGGCTTTGGCGGGCATCCTACTGCCAATAAAACTGCGTATGATCGCTCAAAACAGGTTAAGCATGTGGCGTTGTCGTTGACAGGAGAGCCTATCACCTATCCGCGCATCAATGAATTGCTCATTAAATTTAATCAAGAAGGGATTTCCACTTTCATGGTGACTAATGCCCAATATCCTGATCAAATTCGTGATTTGCAGCCAGTGACCCAGCTTTACATCAGTTTAGATGCACCGGAACAGAAATTACTCAAACAAGTTGATGTTCCTTTGTTTTCGGACTATTGGGAGCGGCTGAATCAAAGCTTGGAATATTTGGCACAGAAAAAAGGACGAACGTGCATTCGACTAACCCTCATTAAGGATGTAAACATGGGCATGTTTGAGCAATATGTAGCTATGATCATGAAAGGCAGCCCTGATTTCATTGAAGTCAAAGGATACATGCACGTGGGTGAATCACGAGAGCGATTGAAAAGGGAAAACATGCCTTTCCATGAAGAAATTGCAGATTTTTGTAAAGAACTGGAAAAGCAGCTGCCCGAGTATGAAATCGTATCCGAGCACATCCATTCACTAGTACTCATGTTCGCGAAAAAGAAATTTAAGATTGAAGGCATATGGCATACCTGGATCGATTTTCCTAAGTGGCATGAGCTAGTGAATTCAGGAAAAGAATTTACCTCGATGGATTTTCTGAAAAGAACGCCGCAGGTGGGCATTAGCGGGCGCGGAACCAAGGACAGGATGAATCCTCGAATGCAAAAGAAAGAAGCGCAGGAGGAAGCGGGATTGATTGCCGAAAGTGACGTGTTTGTGGATGAAAAGACTAAGGAAATGGATTTTTATGAAGAAGAAAAACCAACTGCAAAAGTTTTATAAAGTTTAAACTTTCTTAAAACACCAATGGTTACCGACAGATTTCCAGGATATCCAATCCACGTTGTGGATGAAAAGTCGTATCATCCAAAACATCCTCTCTATCCAGTTCGGGTGTATGCGCCCGGCAGGATTGTTCTAGAAGCCCCCTCTTTCTCCACCCATCCGGTTTTTTCAATCCAGGTGGTTGAGTTAAGCGATTTAGTTAAAGAATATAAGTAACTATTTAGAACTGTTAATCACATCAGAAGAAAATTGGTATAATTCGATGGGCTCTGTAGAAACCCTCTGACGCAAAGTTTTTGAGTAAGTTTGCTTTCCTTCT
>CAYOKQ010000094.1:0-1715 GCA_964404595.1 uncultured Methanosarcinales archaeon
GAATCACTCAGTGGGTATCAGCTGGTAGGGCACCCCTATGATGCCAATATTTGAACAAACAGGGGTTCCTATAAAACCATTTCAAATGGTTCTCTCTTAACACTATTTTGTTGTTTTGAAGTCTCCATTGGCGCTTCTTTAAACTTACCCTAACAATTTTAGTTTCTTCAAAGTATCTTCCGGATTCTTGACAGCTATGCAATCCACCACTTTTGAGGCCGGATAATCATTTCCGCCCGGATATATTTTATCACCAATAAAAACAACTTGTTCTGGAGAAAGATTATTGATTTTCATAAATTCACGAATGGCCCATTCTTTATCCAATCCCTTTCTGGTGATATCAACGCTGGTCGTTCCGCCGATAGTAATCTCATAACTCTGCTGCGGGAGATATTTTCGTAAGAATTGTACCCAGCTGGTTCTTTTTTCTCCTTGCGGATCAAATTGCTTTTTTAATTCCAAAGGGGCATGCCGCCCCAAAGCAGAAAGAGTGATCTGTGTTCCTCTATCTTGGAGCTGGTCTTCTGCAGTGGTGAGGGTTTTTATCCCATATTCTACGATTAATTTTTGAAGTGCTTCTTTAATTTCTGTTTTTTCTGCTGCCGTCAATGCATAAGAATACATTAGCGTTGAGGATCCATTTTTCTGAATAGAATAACTTGAACCGGTATTTGCCAATAAATGGTGTTCTTGTGTTACAGCAGATGAAATCATACGCTGCAATTCCGCGGTAGGTGTTCCGCTGATAAAAGCAACCGTAATTCCTTTGCTTATAATGGTATTAATTTCTTCTGCCAGTCTTGAACTGATCTGCTGCGCAGGTTCACAAATGGTTTCATCGACATCAGCAATAATTACGTTTTTTTTGTTCAAATCTATTTCGGGCATAAAATGAAGGCAGGATTGGGCATATTTTTCCAAGGTATCGGTGGGGAACCATTGCTTCTGATGAATAAATGCGGAAATTTCGCCCAAAGGGGCAAGCTTTTCAAAGCAATCTTGTTCGATGGAAGACTTGCCTTCTGGCAGCATCTCTAAACATTTAGGATCGATGATGAATGCACCAGCGTTAATGAGGTTAGAAGGGGCATCTTCTGGTTTGGGCTTTTCAATAAAAGCAATGATCTTGTTTTTTTCGAGTTTAGCTACTCCAAAATGTTCAACGTCTTCTCGCGGGGTGAGGGCCATCATTATCAGCGGCGCATCACGAAGATAGGCTTTATACATCTCTTGATATTCGACATCCATCAAGTTGTCTCCCCATACCAGAAAAAATGGTGTTGTAAGTTTGGCGGCGGCTAGTTTTACTGCACCTCCGGTTCCCAATGGTTCTGATTCAATAGAATATATAATAGGGCCCAGTTGGGTTTGCCTTTGAAAATGTTCTTGTATCTGGATTGCTCCATAGCCGACCGAAAGAATTATTTTTTGTACTCCCTGCCTTCGTAAACTTTCTATGCTGTGCTGGACAATCGGCTTGCCTTTTAACGGCAGGAGAGGTTTGGGAATAGTATCTGTTAAAGGCCGAAGGCGTGTTCCTAAGCCCCCTACTAATATAATGGCAGTATCTATCACGTTCCAATTATTATAGGGTGATTTTTAAATAGTTATGAAAAAGAAGTCGTAATATTTATAAATAACCCTCTTTCTTAGGATGTGGACGGCCATAGGGGCGTGGTTCACTGGATCCCTTTCCGAACTCCAAAGTTAAA